>DASVPC010000261.1:0-20258 GCA_036383055.1 Rhizobium sp.
GCCGCTTCCTCAACCTGGTGGTCGAATACAAATACAAGATCGGCTTCGAAGGCACGATCCTGAACGAGCCGAAGCCGCAGGAGCCGACCAAGCACCAGTACGACTATGACGTCGCGACCGTCTACGGCTTCCTGAAGAAGAACGGCCTCGAAAACGAAGTGAAGCTCAACATCGAGCAGGGCCATGCGATCCTCGCCGGCCACTCCTTCGAGCACGAGCTGGCGCTTGCCAACGCGCTCGGCATCTTCGGCTCGATCGACATGAACCGTAACGACTACCAGTCCGGTTGGGATACCGACCAGTTCCCGAACAATGTTCCGGAAATGTCGCTCGCCTATTACCAGGTCCTGGCAGGCGGCGGCTTTACGAGCGGCGGCACCAACTTCGATTCCAAGCTGCGCCGTCAGTCGCTGGACCCGGCAGACCTGCTGATCGGCCATATCGGCGGCATGGATTGCTGCGCACGCGGCCTGAAGGCTGCCGCCAAGATGATCGAGGACAAGGCCCTGTCACAGCCGCTCGCCGACCGTTACGCCGGCTGGGATTCGGCTGAAGGCCAGAAGCTGCTGCGCGGTGAATACTCGCTCGATCAGATCGCACAGTGGGTCGAGACCAAGGACATCAACCCGCAACCGAAGTCCGGCAAGCAGGAACTGCTGGAAAACATCGTCAACCGCTACGTTTGATCGATCTGTGACATCCGGGAGGCGGTGCTCATCGCCTCCCGGGCTACCGCCTGAATGCGCGGCTCGAAATAGCGATAGGATTTCCAGACGGGTCCTTGGCATTGGCGAACACATAGCCGTCTGCCTGATGCAAGGGTCCGAATTCAAGTCCCTCGGCAGCACATTTGGCGCGGAAAGCTTCGACATCTTCCACGTCGAAGCCCAGTTTCACCAGCACCTGGCCCATCTTTTGAGCCTTTCCTGCGAGATGGATCATCAGATTGGCGCCACCATCCTGCGCCAGCAGCTCGATAATCCGGTCGCCTTCGAGCCTGAGTGGCTTGAAGCCAAAATGCTTCTCGTAAAAGCCGATCGTCGCTTCCACATCGCGCACATAAAGGGTGATCCTACCGAGCGGCATCGCTATGCATCCCTATCGTCGCATGCGCGACGGCGCCGAGACCGAGTTGCGGACCACCAGATCGGGCAATAGCAGGATTTCCGCCTCGGGGGGCTCGCCGTCCGACAGGAGTTCGAGCAGGAGCGCCATGGCCTGCTTGCCGATGGCGGTGCGCGGTTGCCGGATCGTCGTCAGCGACGGCGACATGAACACGGCCTGCGGCACATCGTCGAAGCCGGTCACTGAGAAATCCCCGGGGATATCATAGCCGCGTGCCTTCAGCCCGATCATGACGCCGATCGCGGTCTGATCGTTGACGCACATGAAGGCTGTCGGCAGTGTATCACGCATGAAAAGCTGTTCGACGGCCAGCCGTCCGCTCTCAATGGTGCCGTCGCCTTCGAAGACGATCCGAAGCTTGGCGCCGATCTCGGCGGCATCCATTCCCGCCTCATAGCCCATGCGCCTACGGCTATAGGCGAGGCGGGTGCGGGAATCGCCGATGAAGGCAATCTTGCGGTGGCCTTCGGCGATGAGCAGGTCGACCACCTTGCGGGCGCCGGCGATATCGTCGACGCCAACATAGGGAATGCCGCCGTTGAAGACGGGCTCGAAGACGCCGACGCTCGGCGGCAGACGCGCCGTCATCGTCTGGTGTCCGAAGGGCAGGATGCCGGTGAAGAGGATCAGCCCTGCCGCCTGGTTGGAATTCAGGAATTTTAGATATTCCAGCCCGCGCTGTGCATCGTTCTGCGTGTGGCCGATCAGAATACCGTAACCGTGCGACCGCGCTTCGTTCTCCAGCCCGATGAGGATATTGGAGAAATTGGGATCGCCGATGTCGGGTGCGACGACCAGAATCATGTTGGAACGGCCGAGCCGCAGGCTGCGCGCCATGGCGTTGGTCGTATAGCCGGTGATCGCAATCGCTTGATTGACCTTCAGCCGCGTCGAATTTGCGACCTTCTCCGGCATATGGATGGCTCGGGAGACTGTGGCGATCGAAACATTGGCAATTCGGGCGACGTCTTCGATGGTTGCGGGCGTGGAATTCGACACTGCGCTCTGCCTTGGGTCTCGTCTCGGACCGGACACTACACAGACTTCGGTGGAGGTCAAAGGCGACCCATGAAGATTTGTGCAATATCGAATGATGTAAACCTTTACACTCCATATGTAAAGGTTTACATAGCATGGAAAGTGGGTGGAGCCACAGGGAGGAAGTGATGGATTCGGAGGCCGTCGACGGCGCTGTGGTGCTGTCCGCGAGGCGAATTTGCAAGTCTTTCAGCGGCGTGCAGGTTTTGTTCAGCGTCAATTTCGATCTGCGGGCCGGCGAGATCCATGCGCTCATGGGTGAGAACGGCGCCGGCAAGTCGACGCTCATCAAGGTTCTCTCCGGTTTCGAGCAGCCAAGCTCCGGCGAAATCCTGCTCGACGGCAAGCCAGTGAAGCTGCCGCCGAATGGTGCCGCCGAAGCGCTCGGCATTGTCATCATCCACCAGGAATTCAATCTCGCCGAACATCTGACCGTCACCGAGAGCCTGTTTCTCGGTCGCGAAGTTACGCGTTTCGGCGTGCTCGATCGCAAGCATATGCGGGCGGAAACGCGGCGCGTTCTCGACCTACTCGGTTCGCATGTCGATGAGAATGCGATGATCGGTACGCTTTCCATCGCCGACAAGCAGATGGTCGAGATCGCCAAGGCGATCAGCCGCGATGCGCGGATCGTCTTCATGGACGAGCCGACCGCGGTGCTGTCGCGGGAGGAAACCAATTTCCTGTTCAAGCAGGTGCGCAAGCTCCGCGACCAGGGAACGAGCTTCGTGTTCGTGTCCCACAAGCTCGATGAGGTCATGGAGCTGACTGACCGGGTCACGGTCCTGCGCGACGGCCAATGGGTGAAGACATCGCCGACCTCGCTGCTTGATGGTGAATCGATTGCCCAGCTGATGGTCGGGCGCGAGCTGTCCAGTCTCTATCCCGCCAGGCACGAGCCCGATGTTGATGAGAATGTGGTGCTTGCCGTGAATTCCGTCTCGACGGGCTATGTTCGTGACGCCAGCTTCGAGCTCCGCAAGGGCGAGATCCTCGGCTTTTCCGGCATGATCGGCTCCGGCCGCACCGAGCTGATGGAAGCCATCGTCGGTTTGCGCTCGCGCGCTGCCGGGGAGGTCATCGTCAATGGGCAATCCGTGTCGGCGCATGACGTTCACGCGGCAATCGGCGCCGGTCTCGCCTACATGACCAAGGACCGCAAGTCCAAGGGCTTGCTTCTGAATTCGGGCATGACGGCCAACCTTACCCTGCAGTCCCTCGATCGGCATGGGAAGTTCGGCTATCTCAGCGCCGCGAGTGAGGCCAATGCCTTGGCGCGAGCGCGCCGCCGTTTCGATATCCGCGTGCGCGACGGCAATATCGTCGCCGGCCGCATGTCCGGCGGCAATCAGCAGAAATTGCTTCTGGCGAAGGTCATGGAGACCGAGCCGCAGATCATCATCATCGACGAGCCGACCCGCGGCATCGATGTCGGCACGAAGCAGCAGATCTATCATTTCATCTCGGCGCTGGCGCGCGACGGCCACTCGATCATCGTGGTCTCGTCGGAGATGCCAGAGGTCATCGGGTTGTGCACGCGGGTTGCCGTGATGCGAGAAGGCCGGATTGTGGGCATGCTCGAGGGTGAGGAGATCTCCGAGCAGGAAATCATGCGTTACGCGGCGGGCCTGAAGAAAAAGACCGCCGCCTGAGCGGGCGGCAATGGCAAATTCCCAAGCAATAATGGGGCGGGAGGTTGGTTTTGGATATGAGTGTGGGCGAGGACAGCAGCGAGAAGAGCGGCCGGCGGGGTCGATCCTGGCGGGATGTCGATCTGCGGGCTGTGGCACCGTTTGCGGCGCTGTTGCTGCTTCTGATCGTCGGCGCCTTGGTCAACCCGAATTTCATCGGTATGACCAATCTCACCAATGTCGCGACGAGATGCGCCTTTATTGCGATCATCGCCGTGGGCGCGACCTTCGTCATCTCGGCGGGGGATCTCGATTTGTCAGTCGGCGCGATGGTCGCTTTCGTCGCCAGTCTGATGATCCTCCTGATGAACTCGGGCGTCATCGCCGATCCGACCCTGATGCTGGCGGCCGCCATGTTGTTCGCGATCGTTGCCGGTGTCCTGTGCGGCCTCGCCAATGGTCTCATCACGACCATGGGCAAGATCGAGCCCTTCATCGCGACCTTGGGCACCATGGGCGTCTACCGTGGCTTGACGACCTGGCTGTCGCAAGGCGGTGCGATCACTCTGCGTTCGGCCGAGGTGCAGGCGCTTTACAAGCCCGCCTATTACGGCTCCGTGCTCGGCGTGCCGGTTCCGATCGTGGTCATCCTTGTCGTCACCTGCATCGCGGCCTTCATCCTTTATCGCACCCGCTACGGGCGGCATGTCATCGCCGTCGGCTCCAATCGCGACGTTGCGCGCTATTCCGGTGTGGCGGTCGATCGCGTCCGCACGATCGCCTTCGTCATCCAGGGCCTGTGTGTGGCGATTGCCGTGCTTCTCTATGTGCCGCGGCTTGGTTCGACATCGGCAACGACGGGCATTCTCTGGGAGCTTCAGGCGATCACCGCCGTTGTCGTCGGCGGTACGGCGTTGAAGGGCGGCGCGGGCAGGGTGTGGGGCACGATCTGCGGTGCCTTCATCCTCGAACTCGTCGGCAACATCATGCTGCTTTCCAATTTCATCAGCGAGTATCTGCTGAGTGCCATCCAGGGGGCGATCATCATCATCGCCATGCTGGTCCAGCGCTCGCTGGCGCGCAAATCGTGAATAACCGGGTCAGGGGCGCCCGGTTCTTGTGACAAGGCCCTGTCTCTATCTGGGAGGATGAAACATGCGTAAAAGACTATTTGGCCTGGCTATCGTGATGGCGGCTCTGGCCGGCACGGTGCATGCCGAGGACAAGAAGGTGACCATCGGCGTTTCCATTCCGGCGGCGGACCATGGCTGGACATCGGGCGTGGTGTTCCATGCCGAGCGCGTCGCCAAGCTGTTGATGGCTGAGCATCCGGGGCTCACCGTCATCGTCAAGACCTCGCCGGATGCGGCAAGTCAGGCCAATGCGGTGCAGGACCTCGAGACCCAGGGCATCGATGCGCTGGTGATCTTGCCTTCGGACCCCGATCCGCTGGTCAACGCCATCAAGGAAGTCAAGGACAAGGGCAAGTTCGTTACTCTCGTCGACCGTGCGCCGAGCAACAACGACAATTCCGTCCGCGACCTCTATGTCGCCGGCAACAATCCGGCGCTCGGCCAGACGGCGGGTGAATATATCAAGGCCACGACGCCGGACGCGCAGGTCGTCATCATCCGCGGTCTGCCGATCCCGATCGATCAGCAGCGCCAGGACGGTTTCGACAAGGGCATCGCCGGCTCGAACGTCAAGGTTCTCGACCGGCAATACGGCAATTGGAACCGCGACGACGCCTTCAAGGTCATGCAGGACTACCTGACGAAGTTCCCGAAGATCGATGTCGTCTGGTGCCAGGATGACGACATGGCCGTCGGCGTACTGCAGGCGATCGAACAGGCCAAGCGCACCGACATCAAGTATGTCATCGCCGGCGCCGGCTCGAAGGATATGATCAAGAAGGTCATGGATGGCGACAAGCTGATCCCGGTCGACGTGCTCTATCCGCCGGCAATGGTGGGAACCGCCATGGAACTCACGGCCGCCCACTTCTACGATCAGGTCCCGGTTCGTGGCAATTACATCCTGGATGCGACCCTGGTCACCAAGGACAATGCCAAGGATTTCTATTTCCCTGATTCGCCGTTCTGATCGGCTGATTTGAACACATGCGCCCGCCGGTTCCGGCGGGCGTTTTTTATGCGTTCCGCCAAAGAGTTTAGCACGGCGCGGCGATTTTTGCGGCACGTACATCTTGCCGTCTGCGACGGGCCATGATTAGGTCTCGATGCATTCGACTTTCGGCCGGACGGCCCTATTGTTTTCGAGGAAATTGCGTCTTGTTCATCTGGAACTGGGCGTCAAGATGGATCGGAAACGTTTACAGAACGCGATCAGGGAGGAAATACGCATGAAGACGATCAAAGGCCCCGGCCTGTTTCTTGGACAATTCGCAGGCGATGCAGCGCCATTCAACTCGTGGGATTCGATCACGAAATGGGCGGCCGATGCCGGCTATGTCGGCGTGCAGGTGCCGACCTGGGCCGGCCAGCTCATCGACCTGAAGAAGGCGGCGTCTTCCAAGGATTATTGCGACGAATTCGCCGGTGTCGCCCGCGCCAACGGTGTCGAGGTGACCGAGCTTTCGACCCATCTGCAGGGCCAGCTCGTTGCTGTCCATCCGGCCTATGACGAGGCCTTTGACGGTTTCGCGGCGCCGGAAGTGCGCGGCAATCCGAAGGCGCGGCAGGAATGGGCCGTCGAGCAGGTGAAGATGGCGCTGACGGCGTCGAAGCATCTCGGTATCAAGGCGCATGCGACCTTTTCCGGCGCGCTCGCCTGGCCGTTCATCTACCCGTGGCCGCAGCGCCCGGCCGGTCTGGTCGAAACCGCTTTCGACGAGCTTGCTCGCCGCTGGACGCCGATCCTCAACCATGCCGATGAAAACGGCGTCGATGTCTGCTACGAGATCCATCCGGGCGAAGATCTGCATGACGGCATCACCTTCGAGATGTTCCTCGAGCGCGTGAAGAACCATCCG
Source organism: Rhizobium sp. (assembly GCA_036383055.1). Lineage (GTDB taxonomy): Bacteria > Pseudomonadota > Alphaproteobacteria > Rhizobiales > Rhizobiaceae > Rhizobium. The sequence continues at coordinate 6,787 of DASVPC010000261.1, forward strand.
CGCGCCAACATGCTCTATGACCCCTCGCACTATGTCCTGCAGTGCCTCGACTATCTCGACAACATCGACATCTACAAGGACCGGATCAAGATGTTCCACGTCAAGGACGCGGAATTCAATCCGACCGGCCGGCAGGGCGTCTATGGCGGCTATCAGGGCTGGGTCGAGCGCGCCGGCCGCTTCCGTTCGCTCGGCGACGGCCAGGTCGATTTCGGTGCGGTCTTCTCCAAGATGACGGCCAACAATTTCGACGGCTGGGCCGTGGTCGAATGGGAATGCGCGCTGAAGCATCCGGAAGACGGCGCGCGCGAGGGTGCAGAATTCGTCAAGTCGCACATCATCCGCGTCACCGAGAAGGCCTTCGACGATTTCGCCGGCAGCGGCACGGATCAGGCGGCCAACCGGCGCATGCTGGGGCTTTGATCAAGCCCCTTCGCCCCGCAAGTGCGGGGAGAAGGTGGACTCAAACGATTGAGCCGAGCGAAATCGTTTGAGGACGGATGAGGGGCCTTCTCGGTATTTCCACCAATTCAGAGCTTGCAGAAGGCTCGGCCCCTCACCCTAGCCCTCTCCCCGCAGGCGGGGAGAGGGGACGATCGCATCCACACAATTCAATTTCCCAGGAGGAACCTATGGCAATCGAAGGATCATCGGAACAGACGCGGGAGCCGCGCATTCGGCTTGGCATGGTGGGCGGAGGCGCTGGCGCCTTTATCGGCGCGGTGCATCGCATTGCCGCGCGCATTGACGACCAGTTCGATCTTGTCGCCGGTGCGCTGTCGTCCTCGCCGGAAAAGGCGACGGCTTCCGGCCGCGATCTCGGTCTCGATCCGTCGCGCACCTATGCCAGCTACCGCGACATGGCAATCCGTGAAGCCAAGCTGAAGAACGGCATCGAGGCGGTTTCGATCGTGACGCCGAACCATGTTCACTATGACGCCGCCAAGGAGTTTCTCCGCCGTGGCATCCATGTCATCTGCGATAAGCCGCTGACCTCCAATCTTGCCGACGCCAAGAAGTTGAAGAAGGTGGCGGACGAGAGCGGTGCGCTCTTCATCCTGACGCACAATTACACCGGCTATCCGATGATCCGGCAGGCGCGCGAGATGATCGCCAATGGCGAACTCGGCGATATCCGCATCGTGCAGGCGGAATATCCGCAGGATTGGCTGACGGAGAATATCGAGCAGTCCGGCCAGAAGCAGGCGGCCTGGCGTACCGACCCGTCGCAGTCGGGTGCGGGTGGCTCGACCGGCGATATCGGCACGCATGCCTATAATCTCGCCTCCTTCGTCACCGGTCTGGAACTCGACAGTCTCGCCGCCGATCTCGACAGCTTCGTCGAAGGCCGTCGCCTGGACGACAACGCCCATGTGATGCTGCGCTTCAAGGCCAGGGGTTCGGAAAAGCCGGCTAAGGGCATGCTGTGGTGCAGCCAGGTGGCGCCGGGCCACGAGAACGGTCTGAAGCTCAGGGTCTACGGCACCAAGGGCGGCATCGAATGGACGCAGGCTGACCCCAACTATCTCTGGTACACGCCGTTCGGCGAGCAGAAGCGGCTGATTACCCGCAATGGCGCTGGTTCGGGCGCAGCGGCTGCCCGCGTCTCGCGCATCCCGTCGGGCCATCCGGAGGGTTATCTGGAAGCGTTCGCGACGATCTACACCGAAGCCGCGCGCGCCATCAACGCCGCCAAGAAGGGCGTGGCGGTCGATCCGGCCGTCATCTACCCGACCGTCGATGACGGCGTGAAGGGTGTCGCTTTCGTCGAGGCTTGCGTTGCTTCCTCGAAGCGCAACGGCGCCTGGGTCAAGCTTTAAGTCGGAGATATATCCTAGGCGGCGCGGGTCGCCGCCTAGGAGCCGGTTTTGCTCGGGCTGCGATCGCTTGCTACGGTTGCGGAAAGCTTGTAGCCGGCTCAATTTCTACGTCTGCAACGTTGCAGTTTTTCTTCGGCCGACGCTGTACTTTGCCATTCGGCTTGGCTAAACCGCCGTCAACGAAGCCACAACAGACGGGATTCTCATCATGATCGATCCGAAGCTTCTTGCAGACCGCTTCCCCGGCGATTTCACCTTTGGCGTTGCCACAGCGGCCTTCCAGATCGAAGGCGCCACCAAGGCGGATGGCCGCAAGCCGTCGATCTGGGATGCCTTTGCCAACATGCCCGGCCGCGTCTATCAACGGCACAATGGCGATGTCGCCTGCGATCATTACAATCGCCTGGAGCAGGATCTTGATCTGATCAAGGAGATGGGTGTCGAGGCCTATCGCTTCTCGATCGCCTGGCCGCGCATCATTCCCGACGGCACTGGCCCGGTGAACGAAGCCGGCCTCGATTTCTACGATCGCCTCGTCGACGGCTGCAAGGCGCGCGGCATCAAGACCTTCGCGACGCTCTATCACTGGGATCTGCCGCTGACGCTCGCCGGCGATGGTGGCTGGACGGCGCGCTCGACCGCGCATGCCTTCCAGCGCTATGCCAAGACGGTGACGGCCCGCCTCGGAGACCGTCTCGATTCCATCGCCACCTTCAATGAGCCCTGGTGCATCGTCTGGCTGAGCCATCTCTACGGCATCCACGCCCCTGGCGAACGCAACATGCAGGCGGCGCTTTACGCCATGCACTATATGAACCTCGCGCACGGTCTTGCCGTCGAGGCGATCCGCGCGGAAGCGCCGAAGGTGCCGGTCGGCATCGTGCTGAACGCCGCCTCGATCCTGCCGGGTTCGGACAGCGCCGAGGACAAGGCCGCCGTCGAGCGCGCCCATCAATTCCACAACGGCGCCTTCTTCGATCCGATCTTCAAGGGCGAGTATCCAAAGGAATTCGTCGAGGCGCTCGGCGACCGGATGCCCAAGGTCGAGGGTGGTGATCTGAAGACCATCAACCAGAAGCTCGACTGGTGGGGCCTGAACTACTACACCCCGAACCGCGTCTTCGATGATGCGACGAAGAGCGGCGATTTCCCCTGGACGAAGGAAGCGCCGCCGGTCAGCACCGCGAAGACCGACATCGGCTGGGAAATCTATGCCCCCGGCCTCAAGCATGTCGTCGAAGACCTCTACAAGCGCTATGAGCTGCCGGAATGCTACATCACCGAGAACGGTGCCTGCTACAACATGGGAATCGTCAACGGCGAGGTCGATGACCAGCCGCGTCTCGATTATTACGTCGAGCATCTCGGTATCGTCGCGGATCTCATCAAGGACGGCTATCCGATGCGCGGCTATTTCGCCTGGAGCCTGATGGACAATTTCGAATGGGCGGAAGGATACCGCATGCGTTTCGGCCTCGTGCATGTCGATTACGAGACGCAGGTACGCACGGTGAAGAAGAGCGGCAAGTGGTATAGCGAGCTCGCCGCTCAGTTCCCGAAGGGGAACCACAAGGCGGATTGATGCGATTCTACCTCCCCCTTTGAGGGGGAGGGTGGCTATCGCCCGAATCGGCGCTTCGGATTAAAGATCCTTATGGCCAAACAGCTCTCCCTCTATGCCCTCTGCGGCAGCTTACGGCAGGCTTCGACCAGCCGCAGGCTGCTGGAGGCTTTGCGTGCCGCATCGCCTGATGGCGTTTCCGTCGAGATCTGCGATTTCATCGGCGATCTGCCGATCTTCAATCCGGATGATGAGGGCGGCAGGACGCCTGCCATTGTCGCAACTTTTGCGGAGAAGATCCGCGATGCCGACGGGTTGATCGTCTCCTGCCCGGAATATGCCCATGGCATTCCCGGCGGGTTCAAGAATGCGCTGGATTGGCTGGTGTCGCGCGACGAGGTGCCGTTCAAGCCGCTGATGTTCGCGCATGCCTCGCATCGCGGCGATCTTGTGCTGGAGCAACTAACGGACGTGCTGCAAACCATGTCGCTGCACATCGTTCCGGAGGCTTTTTTGCGCGTGCCGCTTGCCGGCAAGAGCGATGAAGCGCAGGCGACGATTCTTGTCGAGGCGCGGAAAAACGGCGCGCTGGGGGCTGCTCTCGATCGCTTTGTGCAGGCGATCCTCGCTGCTGCTTGATCGACCACCATGGCGATAAAAATACAACCCTTTCCTGTAAGAATCATAGGCTCGCTTTAACCGTTTCTTGAAGACCTGACGGCAGACTTCGCCGCTCAAGGAGAAGTGTGTTGGGAGCAGTTTTCAGGTCATTCGGGCGGAGCAAGCAGCTCGGTCGTCATTCTATCGTGACGGCCGTTTTGTTTTCATTCGCCCTGGTCGTCACCGTGGTCACGCTGATGGTGCTGACGGCGATCAGCCGGGTTGCGGATTATTCCAACAAGCTGGACGACGAACGTTCGTGGGAAACCACGGCGGGGGCGCTGAAGACCTTCGAAGGCCAGCTCGACGCGACGCTGCATGACTATGCGGCGCGAGACGCCGCCGCCGAACATGTTTATGCGGAAGACGGCCGGGAATGGATCATCGGCAATTATGGCGAGATGACCGCCGATGGCACCCTGTTCGATACGGCGCTGGTGGTCGATGACAACAACAAGCCGATCATTGCCTATCGGGACGGCAAGCCGATGGCCGAGGGAGCGGGGGATTTCTTCGATGCCTCGATCTGGGCTCTCGTCGATCAGGTGCGCAAGACGCGGATAACCGGCGAGCCGGAGGCGAGCGGCTATGTGACGACCTCGAGGGGTATCGCTGCCGTTGGCGTAGCGACGATCCGCGAAACATCCGGCCGCATCCCCGTGCCCGAAGGCAAACGCCGCTACCTGATCTTTGCCCGGCATCTCGATACCGCCAAGCTCAAGATGCTCTCCAATATCTATATTATCAGCGGGCTGCGCCTGGTGCCGCCGGACACCCAGGCACGCTACGCCGTCTCGATCGTCGACCCGCTCGGCAAGTCGCTCGGGCGGTTGGTTTGGAATTCGCGCGGACCGGGCGACATGAGTTATCAGCAAGCGCGACCGCTGGTGCTCGGCGCTCTTGGCCTCGTCGGCATGTTCTTCCTCGTGTTGCTGATCCTCGGATCGCTGGCGGGGCGCCGGTTGCGGGCAGAAGAGGTGCTGGCGCGCCAGAGTTCGCTGCGCGACCGCCTGAGCGGCCTCCTCAATCGCGAAGGGCTGCGCCTCGATGTCGATCGGCTGGTTGAGAGTGCTCGCGCCGACGGCAGCAATGTGCTTCTGCTTTATCTCGACCTCGACGGCTTCAAGGAAATCAACGATGCCTATGGCCACGGCACCGGCGACCAGCTGATCCGCTCCGTTGCTGCCGGGCTGAATGTGCTGATCCCGCCGAATGCGACGCTGGCGCGGCTCGGCGGCGATGAGTTCGCGATTGCCTTTCCGTCCAGGGAGCTGAACCACGCGCCGGCGCTGCAGCTTGCCGAACAGGTGCTGGATTTCTTTTCCGAGCCGCTGGAGATCGGCCGCCGCGTGATCGTCGTCGGCGCCAGCATCGGCATTGCCAGCTCGCCGGAGGGCCGGATTGACCGCGAGGAGCTGGTGCGCCGCGCGGATCTCGCCATGTACAAGGCCAAGGAAGCCGGCCGCGCCCGCATGATCTGCTACGAGACGGCCATGGATACCGACCGCGAGGAGCGTAATGCGCTGGAGCTCGACCTGCGCAATGCTATCGACAGGCAGGAGCTGACGGTTGCCTATCAGCCGCTAGTCGATGCGGTGAGCCATGAGATCACCGGCGTCGAGGCGTTGGTGCGCTGGAACAGGCCTGGGCATGGGCCGGTCTCGCCGGACGCTTTCATTCCCATTGCCGAAACCAGCGGCCTGATCGAGGCGCTGGGGCTGCTCGTGCTGCGTAAAGCCTGTGCTGCCGCACGGCAATGGCCGGACCTGCGGATTGCAGTCAATGTTTCGCCGGGGCAGTTCCGCAACCCCGCCTTCGCCGATTATGTGCGGCACGTCCTGAAGGATGCGGAGATCGAAGCCGAGCGCATCACGCTGGAGATTACTGAAGGCTACATGATCCAGAATCCGGAGCGCACCCGCCAGTCGATCGAACGGCTGAAGAGGCTCGGCGTCAAGGTGGCGCTGGATGACTTCGGCTCCGGCTTCTCCTCAATCGGCTATCTCCGCCAATTCGGCTTCGACCGCATCAAGATCGACCGATCGCTGACCATGGATGTTTTGACGGACAGCCGCTCTCGCGACATGCTGCAGGCGACGGTGGCGCTGGCGCGATCGCTCGACCTGCCGGTGACGGCGGAGGGCATCGAGACGGAGGAGCAGGGGACCGCGTTGAAACTCTTTGGCTGCGATGAGCTGCAGGGCTATTTCTTCGGCAAGCCGATGCCGGAAGCCGAAATCAGCAGGCGTCTGGCGGCACAGACGGCCCGCATCCCGGACAGGGAACGCGACACCGCCGCCTAGAGCGGCTCAGCTTTCACGAAACCGCTCGAAAATCAGCCGCCGATATGTTCGTGGCCGCGCTTGCGGGCAAGGGCAATCTGGCGCTGACGCTCGCGGTAACGTTCGCGGTCTTCCTCGCTGCGCTCGTGATAGCAATGGCTGCAGGAAACGCCGGCCTCATAGAAGGGCGAGGTGATCTCTTCCGCCGTGATTGGCTGGCGGCAGGCATGGCAGAGCTTGTGATTGCCTTCCTTGAGGCCGTGCTCGACGGAGACGCGTTCGTCGAAGACGAAGCAGGCGCCCTCCCACAGGCTTTCCTCGGCCGGCACTTCCTCGAGATATTTCAGGATGCCGCCCTTCAGGTGAAAGACCTCGTCGAAACCCTGTTCCTTCATGAAGGCGGTCGCCTTTTCGCAGCGGATGCCACCGGTGCAATACATGGCGATCTTCGGCTTGTTGTGCAGGCCTTCGTTCTGGCGCACCCATTCCGGAAACTCGCGGAAGGTCTTGGTTTTCGGATCGACCGCGCCCTTGAATAGGCCGATCGCCGTCTCGTAGTCGTTGCGCGTGTCGATGACGATGGTGTCGGGGTCGGAGATCAGAGCGTTCCAGTCCTTCGGTGCGACATAGGTGCCGACGACCTTGGTGGGGTCGATATTCTCGACGCCCATGGTGACGATCTCTTTCTTCAGCTTCACCTTCATACGCACGAACGGCATTTTCGACGCCCGGCTTTCTTTGTGCTCCAGGCCGGAAAATTCCGGCTGGGCGCGCAGGAAGGATAGCACCGCGCCGATACCCGCATCCGTGCCGGCGATGGTGCCGTTGATGCCTTCATGGGCTAGCAGCAGTGTCCCCTTGACGCCGTTCGCCTCGCAGAGCGCAAACAAGGGCTCCCGCAGGCTTTCAAAGCGCGGGACGGAAACGAAATGGTAAAGGGCTGCAACGAGAAATGCGCCGCCTGCCTCGTGTCGCGAGGTCGAAAGAATGTCCGTCATGCCGGGGAAATACAATTTTGCGCGCTTTCAGGCAATCGGGATTCTTAATCTTGACGCCGCGACCGGGCCGCCTCAATCCCCGGCTTCCAGCCAAAGCCGCTTGATCGTTCGCGCCTCGCGCTCCGGATCGTCGACGAAAACCCAGCGGGCTTTGACGAGCGCTTCCTGGCGGGCGGTCTGCTGGCGGGAGATGATCGCCTCCAGCAGGCGAGCGCGGTCGTCGCTGCCATCAAAGAGATGCGGTTCGCGGTCTGCGACTTCGGATAGCATCGACAGATCGAGATAACGACCGAGCATATCGACCAGCACCTTGGCTTCGAGTTGTTTCGCGTGCATCGCCGCGGGCCAGATGTCGCGCAGCAACGCATGGTGCATCCAGCAATCCTGGCTGCGTTTGCGCAGATCGTGGAACTGGTCGGCATGCGCTTCTGCATGGCATTCGGAGAGCGCCGCTTTTGCCTTGCGACCGGTCCTTTGCCAGCTCTTCTGAAAAAGACGGGCGGTTTCGCGCTGGCCGCTCTCGAAGGAAGCCGCCCTTAGCGCCTCCAGCGCATCGTGGCAGGTGGCAATCGCCGCCTTCGCCTTGTCCTCGAGATCGGTTTCGGCCTCCAACAAGCGGTCGCGCCGGGCGGTGAGCACCTTCGTGATGCGGGCAAGCGCTCTGGCCTCATCCCTAGAGGCCGCCGTTTCGTGCAGATAATGGCTGGTTTCGATCAGCGCGGTGGCGTCGCGAACGCCGGAGAGCGTTCTGGCCATCTCCCGCAGCCTGTCGTTTTCCCGTCGCTGGAATTCCGGTGCGCGCTGGGCGATGAGCCGGTAGAGTGCGCGGACACGCTTGATATGCTTGCGTGCCCCATGCACCGCCTCATGCAATCCTTCCGGCCGATCGGTCAGTGCCGCGATCGCCTTGCCGAGTTGCTGTGCTGCGACGGCGTGGACTTCGTCATCGAAGGCCTTGTCAGGCCGAATGCGATAACTCATCGTATTCCTGTTCGAACTGCGTCGCGAGCGCCTGGTTGGAATAGCGATATTCGCCGGTCACCTCGCGGCCGATCCAATCCGGCAGTTCCGGATCGTCGCTTTCGTCCTCCAGTTCGACCTCGGCGACCACCAGGCCGCGATGCGCGCCGCGAAAGACGTCGACTTCCCAGACGAAACCCTTGTGGGGCACCTTGTAGCGGATTTTCTCGATGACGAGGCCGATGGCGTTGCCGAGCAATTCCTCGGCGTCGCCGACAGGGATCTCGTATTCGAACTCGTCACGCGTCATCGCCTTGCCGATTTTCATCGTCAAGGTCGCGATGGTGTCGTTGGTCAGCCGTACCCGTACGGAACGATCATCCATGGTGGCGACATAGGCTTGCCGTAGGATGAGCGTCTCGGAGGCTAGGTCGCGCCAGCGATCTCCACGGACCAGAAACTTTCGCTCGATCTCTTTTGCCATGCGTTTGACACGCTCCACCCGCACATATCTGGGTACACTAACGGAAGTTTTCGTAATTTCCTACCCATTGTATCTGGGTCGAGCTTTTGTCTCGACAAGGACCTTCGGGAAGGCTATTCGAGGACCGGATTTCAATCGTTTTAAGGGAGCGCGCCGACCATGGGCGAGAAAACCGAAAAGCTTCTTTCCATCCTGAAACTGCAGCCCGTCGTTCCTGTCCTCGTCGTCGAGGATGCGAAATCGGCGGTGCCGCTTGCCCGTGCGCTTGTCGCCGGCGGCCTGAAGGCCATCGAGATCACGCTGCGCACCGCTGGCGCGCTCGATGCCATCCGCGCTGTTGCCGAGGAAGTTGAAGGCGCCGAGGTCGGCGCCGGCACGATCCTGAATGTCGCCCAGTGGGACGCCGCCATCGAGGCCGGTTCCAAGTTTATCGTCAGCCCGGGCACGACGCAGGAGCTGCTGGACGTAGCCCGCACGTCCGATGTGCCGCTGCTGCCGGGTGCGGCGACGGCAAGCGAGGTCATGGCGCTGCGCGAAGAGGGCTACAAGGTGCTGAAGTTCTTTCCGGCCGAGCAGGCCGGCGGCGCTGCCTATCTGAAGGCGCTGTCCTCGCCGCTCGCCGGAACGCTGTTCTGCCCGACCGGCGGCATCTCGCTGAAGAACGCCCATGATTACCTGTCGCTGCCGAACGTCATCTGCGTCGGCGGTTCCTGGGTTGCGCCGAAGGAACTGGTTGCGGCCGGCGACTGGGCGGGGATCACGAAGCTCGCCGCCGAGGCGGCCGCGCTGAAGGGTTGAACTTCGTAAAAAGTTTGCTCGAAGGGCGTGCATGAGCTCCATGCGCGCCCTTTTTGCATGTGGCGGATTTGTATTTGCGACAGCACTTCCTATCTCACTCTGGCCATCACAAGGACGGAGGACCACCCATATGATCGACGCCCGCAAGCTTTTGGACCAATTTCTGGGGTCGCAGGTTCCAGGATTGCAAGGAAGCGTGAAAGACAAGGCGACGCAGGCCATCAATCTCGCCAGGGACAATCCGATGGCGACCAGCGCCATCGCCGGCGTGCTGCTCGGAACCAAGACCGGGCGCCAGGTTGCCGGCAATACGCTGGTGCTCGGCGGGCTCGCCGCCATCGCCGGGCTCGGCTATCAGGCCTACAAGAATTATCAGTCCGGCAATGCGCCTGAGCCGGCGCCGCAGCCAGCCCCGCAGGCGGAGCCGCAATTCCTGCCGCCGCCGACCAATTCCGGCTTCAGTACCGCGCCGGCGATCGCCAGCAATGATTTTGCCCTTTCCCTCGTCCGGGCCATGATCGCCGCTGCGCGCGCCGACGGGCATATCGACGATGCAGAGCGGCAGCAGATCCTTGGCAAGGTGCAGCAGGCGGGTGTCGGTTCGGAAGCGGAAGCCTTTTTCGAGCGCGAGCTTGCCAACCCTGTCGATCTCGACGCCATCGTCGGATCGGCTCAGACCGAGGAGCAGCGCGTGCAGCTTTATGCCGCATCGCGCCTGGCGATCGAGCCGGATTCACGAGCCGAGCGCGGTTATCTCGATCAGCTCGCCGGCCGGCTCGGGCTCGCCGATGCTCTGGTCGATCATATCGATGCGACCGTCGGAGCAGCCAAGGTCTGATCGCCACCACAAAACAGGGCCGGTTGCCTTTCGCGGGCGGCTGGCCTAAGCCTTCGCCCGACAAGTAATGGCGATGCGCGAGGGATTGGTCATCTTGACGGATAAGAACAGCGAAACCCGCTCGACGGCCATCGCCGCCGCCATCATTCTGCTGGTCGCCATGGCGCTTCTATACTTCATGCCGGATGTCATCGTTCGGCTCGGCGATATCTCGCCGTGGCTCGGCACCGGTTTCGGTGTCCTCGTCATCCTCGCCTTTTTCCTGGTCTTCTGGCTGAGAGCCCGCTACCAGCGGCGCAGGGACCTGTAACCGATCAGGTTTGCAGCGACGCGCCGAGTAGTACGATGCCGGTGCAGATCACCAGCAGCGCACCGCAAATCTCTATGCCGTTGCCGACCCATGCCGAGAGCTTCGAACCACGACCGGTAAAATGCACGGCGGCGCCCTTGGCAAAGACGGCGATGATGGCGAGCAGCGAGACGGTCAGCGCCGTGCCGATCGACATGGCAAGGACGGATAGAAGTCCGCCGAGATAAAGCCCGTTCAGCATCGAGAAGGTCATGACCAGCAGTGCGCCGGAGCAGGGGCGAAGGCCGACGGTGATGATTGCCGACCAGGCCTCGCGGACGCTGAATTTCTCGTTCGACAGCATTTTCGGATCGGGCAGATGCGAATGGCCACAGGTTTCGCAGACCATGCCGTTGTCCAGATTGTGCGCGGGATCGTAGCATTGATACTGGCTGGCCGTTTGCGGCGTGGCGCCGAGACGGACGAGCTTTTTGGCAGATCCCGGCTGGTCTGCGAAGAGCGACATGCTGATCGGGCCTGCCGGTGTCGCGAGCTGCACTTCCTGGCGCTGCGGCCGGCTCTGGATCATCGAACGCAGCTTGCGGAACAGCAGCCAGCCGCCGAAGAGAATCACCATGACGAAGCTGGTGATCTCCATGGCGTTGGTGGCCATCGTCATGGTGATGCCCGAGCCGCGCAGGACGAAATAGGCTACCCCTACGACAAGAACGGCGACAAGGCCCTGGATGAGGGCCGAGATGAACGAGATGACGATGCCGCGTTTCAGCTCGATCTCGTTGGCGACCATATAGGAGGAGATGACCGCCTTGCCGTGGCCGGGGCCGGCGGCGTGGAAGATACCGTAGGCGAAGGAGAGGCCGATCAGCGTCCAGAGCTGCCAGGGATCCTGGCGCATCGCCTCGATCGACTTGGTGAGTGCCCGGTAGAAGGCCTGCTGCTCGTAGTTCACATAAAGGAAGATCGGCGCCAGCGGCCCGCCGGTCGGCTGGAAACTCGGCTCCGCGGTGCCGATGCCGAGCGGGGATCCGGTGGCATGGGCGAGGCTCGCCGCCGCCAGAAAGGCGATTGCTGCAGCTGGAACCAGCCTCCATATCCGCGATATCAGCATTGAACGTCTATCCGCGTTGCAAAGAGCTTCGACATGGTCGTTCCGGTCGGATCGTTGAAGAAGGCGTCCGTCAGGGTCGTCTTGTTTTCCGCGATGACTTCGTCGGGATTGGGGCGCACGACCTGCTGCTTGCAGGCTTTGAAGGCATCACCTTCCGTGACCAGCTCATTGTCCGTGGGGAAATCGATCGAGGTGTAGAGCGTTGGATCGTAGATGCCGAAGCTGAGCTTGTTACCCTTCAGCGGCATCGGCTCGGACGGCTTGACGGCGAAGAACATCAGGAGCTGCCCGTCTTGGTAGTCGACATTGATGATGTCGGGCTTGTTGACCTTGATGCTTTTACCGTTGAGCGTCAGGTTCGTGTAATAGTCGTAGTCGGCCAGTGAATCGCGCACCGTCTTGCCGACTTCCTTGAGCTCGTCCGGGTCGAGCTTCAGATTGGTGTTCTTGTCGAAATCCATCAGCACCGAGGAAGAGAAGACCGCGTCGAAGCGCCAGACATTGCGAAGCTCTTCCACCGTACCGTCTTTGCCTGCCAGCACTTCAAGACGCGCTTCAACGAAGATATGCGGATGCGCCCAAGCCGCGGCAGGCGCGAACGACAGGCCTCCGGCTAGGAGGGCGGCTTTGACAAGGGTGGATTTTCTCATGCGTCCGATGTGCTTCGTGAGCATTGATTCACTTCGACTTCTGGTCAGGAAATAAGACGGAATTGGGACCATCCGGCGGAACTGGAGGGGTCAGCCGTGCTTGCGGAACCAGTTATGCAGGTAGTCCACAAAGATGCGAACCTTGGCCGGGAGGTAGCGGCGGTGCGGATAGACGGCGTAGATGCCGCGGTCGGTCGGAAGGTAATCGTTGAACAGCGTCAACAATTGCCCGCTCTCGATCGCCTTGCGGCCGATGAAATCCGGAACGATGGCGATGCCGAGGCTGGCCAGCGCCGCGCGCAGCGTCGCATGAGGGCTGTTGACTTCGAGCGTTCCGCTGATCGCGACATTGAAGGTGGTGCTGTCGGCATCGACGAAGCGCATCGTGCCTTGCGAGCGGGTGTTGGTGTCGATGATGAAAGGCACATGCGCAAGATCGCTCGGATGTGCCAGCGCCGGATAGCGGTCGAGAAACTCCTGGGTGGCGCAGAGATGGACGCGGAAATCGGAGATTTTGCGGGCGATCATCCCGGAATCCTCGAGCTTGGTCACGCGCACCGCGACATCGAAGCCCTCTTCAATCAGGTCGACGAAGCGGTCGTCGGCGGCGATCTCCAGCGAGAGGTCGGGATTTTCCCTGGCGAAATCGATCAGTGATTGCCCGACATCGGCGTCGACGAAGGTGCGCGGCACGGAGACGCGCAGCCGGCCCTTGAGCTGCTGGTTGTTCTCCCGCACCAGGTCGGCAAGGTTGTCGATTTCCTTCAATATGTCGGATGCGGTGCGATAATAGGTATGACCCGCCTCGGTCATGGAGAATTGCCGCGTGGTGCGGTTGAGCAGCAGCGCGCCGAGATCGTCTTCCAGTTCCCGGACATATTTGGACAGCAGCGCCTTGGAGCGACCGGTCTTGCGGGCTGCGGCCGAAAACCCTTCCGCTTCGACCACGTCGATGAAGGCGCGGATCCGGGTCAAAGTGTCCATGGCGATGCCTCCCGTTAAC
>DASVPC010000262.1:0-4704 GCA_036383055.1 Rhizobium sp.
ATCACCGATCGCCGAATTGATCGCGAACTGTTGCATGAGGCTCATTGCGTGATGAGGTTCGCTGAGCCAGCGTCCGCGGTTGAGGTTTCTCGGGTGCAATGCTCGAAGAAGAGCCTGACGCCCGTCCTCTGTGTAGAGGTCGGTCCGTTTCTCGGGCACAAGGGGAGTGAGATATTGCTTCAGCGGCTCCGGGATGACGCCTTGTTTGACGTAAGTCATCGCCCGCTCGATGTCCTCGATGAAAAAGCTGTTCAGGATACCGACGTCTTCTTCGACTTTTGCGCTTTCGTCCTCGCCCTGATCGTCGGCGTCGGGCACATTGCTCTCTTGCGGTGGCGGCAAGGAGGTCAAGTTCAGTTTTTCGGGCTTGTCCCGGAACCGTATTTCAACAAGGGCGATGGGCTTTTCTCGTTGCGAAACGAAGCCGGCCCAGTCGCGGAGCAGTTCATACAATATCAGGATATCGGCAGCAGTGATTGGCTGATCGGCTGGGTCTTCAGACGATGAATATCTCAGTTGCCGTTGTGCCCGAAAGTTTTGAAGCAACTCCGACAATTGCCGTTTGCTTTCGGTAAATGCCTCAAGACTGAGCGAGGAGAGACCGGCTTTCCGAACCTGTCCAAGCGCCCAAGGAAGCGTGGAAATGGAAAACGTTTCGAAAATTGGCTGACCCGAGGAGGCGAGCTGCAGGCTGGCAAAGCAGGTATCACCATCGAGGTCGCTTCGCTCGTCATCCTCGTATTCAGTGATATCGGACGCAAGGCTGTCGAAGTGCTTACGGATGTCGGCAATTTCGGACTTGCTGAAAACACCGAGGAACAAGGTAAAGCCGGTGATCTGTTTTTCCTCGGGAATCGATGGGCGGCTGAGTGCGGCGCTGTCATCCTCAAGCGTGTTCGCATGCAACCAAAAAACACTTCGACCTTCACCCGCGACAATACGACCAGAGAGATCGTAAGGAATGAAGAACTCGATTTTGTGCCAGAAATTGAGAACAGCTAGAAGCCGTTCCCTTTCGGCGCCATCTGAATTCGGCTGCATGACTTCTCACTGAAGGGTTACAAACTCAGGCTCACGTTTCTTTTAACAATGACCGCAGGGCAAAATCAAAGCGCCATGTCGAATGCGCGTGCTGGAATCACCTGATAAAAATGCAAGTCCTCGCGGCAAAACGACTGCGTCCGGCCCTAATCCGGAATCGACTGCGTCATGATCTCGCTGCGCAGAACAGGTCCTTCATCCCCGAAATAGGTCTTCAGAAGCTTCGGGAAATCGTCGGATTGGTAAAATTCGGTGAGCGTCCGGTCCACGAGGAGGCGGAAGGCGGAATCGTCCTGTCGTCGGGCGATCCCATAGGGTTCGTGGGTGAAAAGGCGGTTGCTGATGGCCAGCGCCGAGGGATTGTGTGTATGCGCGGCGAGGCTGATGAGGAGGGCGCGGTCGGCGAAATAGGCGTCGATCTTGTGGTTTTCGAGCGCGTTCAGCCCGTCCTGATGGTTGGGGAAATCGACGACGCGGGTTTGCGGGACGTCGGGGCCGAGGGCCTCGCGCAGCGTTGCGCCGGTGGTGGTGTCTGAGCGGACGCCGATGATGCTCGTGGATGGCGATTTCGTGTCGGCAGCTCGGGTCGGGCGTTTGTCGAGGAAGAGGATTTGCAGGTATTCCGGCGAATCCTTACGCAACAGAGCGCTTGCGCCGGTCAGGAAAATCGGCTGGGAGAAGTCGACGGTCTCGCGCCTGTCGAGATTGATGGTGATGGCGCCGCAGAGGAGGTCGATCTGGCCGCTTTTCACCGCATCGAAGCCGTCGGCTAGGGTGATCTCGACATGATCCCGCTTCACTCGCGGAAGCTTGCGTGTGACCGCATCGGCGATCTTGCCGCAGAGGTCGATGGTGTATCCTGTGGGAATGCCGTCCTTGTTTTTGAAGGAGAAGGGCGCTTCGTCGGTGATATAGCCGATCCGGATGGCGCCCTTCTGCGCGATAAGGTCGAGTGTTTGCGCGGCGGCGGCCATATGCGCCGCAAGGCCAAGGGCGATGCCTGCCAGAACCAACCGTCTCGTGCATTTCGCCAGCATGATCTTCATCTCCGAAAGAATGGTGGCGATCACAAGCGTTTGGGGGAGATTATGGTCTGGCCGGTATTTGTCAACGGCGGATTGTGTTTGGAAAATTTCGCGGCAGGCTTGTGCATCTTGGGGATCACGAAGAGTTTCGTTATCATCCCGCGCGTTTTCACCTAATCCAGAATGCGTGGTCGGGCCAATGCGACCTTGGGAATTGGAGAGGGACGTCATGAGAGATATCGGCGGGGTGATGCGGAGTTTTGGCTTTGCTTTCGGCATGGGCTTCATGGCGCTTAGTGCCGTCCTGAGCCCGCTCGGGACGGCGGCCGCTTCCGCCCAGACCATTATCGACGACTGGCAGAAGGTGAAGCCGCCGGCGGCGCCGGAATTGAAGCCGGTGATCGTCGATCTCAAGACGACGGCGCTGCTGATCCTCGATTTCAATGGCGCGCAGGACCCGACCAAAGGTCCTTGCAACAAGAATAGCAAGCCGCGCTGCCTCGCCTCCGTGCCGAAGGTCAAGGCGATGCTCGACGAAGCGCGCGCCAAGGGCGTGTTCGTGGTCTATAGCCTTGCCGGCAAGGGTGAGCCGCAGGATATCGCCACGGATCTTGCGCCGCTGGCAAGCGACCCGATCGTCAAATCCGGCCCGGATAAATTCGTCGGCACCAATCTCCGCAACATTCTCGCCGACAAGGGCATCCAGACGGTGATCGTCACCGGCACGGCGTCCGAGGGCGCGGTTCTCGATACCGCCACGGATGCGGCGCTGAACGGCATGAACATCATCCTGCCGGTCGACGGCATGTCGTCGACCGAGCTCTACGCCGAACAATATGTGGCTTGGCACATGGTCAACGCACCGGGCGTCTCGCAGAAGACGACGCTGACCCGGATCGATATGATCAAGTTCTAGTCGCTCGTCCGGTTTGCCAGTCAATTCATAAAACACCCCACTCTCACGTTCGAAAGTGGGGTGTTTTCGTTTGAGCCCGGCTGATCGGTCAGGACAAGGTTTCGTCGAAAAGGTTCAGCAGGCGTTTCCAGTGCCGTTCGCCGCCGGCCTCGTCGTAAACGCCATGGTCGGAGACGGTCCAGCCGTGGCCCATGCCGACATAGTTCTCGATGATGTGGTCGACGCCGCCAGTGCGGAGCGCTTCGGCGAGGCGAGCGGATTGTTCCGGCGGAAAACTGTTGTCGACGCCGGCGACGCCGACATAGACGCGCGCCTTGATGTCAGCGGCGAGACGGTGTGGGCTGTCTTCGGCATCGCTGGCGAGATTGCCGCCATGGAAGCTTGCGGCCGCCACGATGCGGTCAGCATGGGTGGCAGCGGCCGTTAGTGCGCGTCCTCCGCCCATGCAATAGCCGACCGTGCCGACCGGGCCTTTGGTGCCGGCTGCCGTCAGGGCGTCGAGGAAGGCGGCGCTGTCGTGCTTGGTCATCTCTTGCGTCGTGCCACGGAGCATCGTCATGATCGTTTCGCGCGAGATGGGGTCGCCAAAGGCTGTGCCGTCGAAGGGGCCATAAGCGCCGAAGCGATAAAAGAGATCGGGCAAGAGCACCGTATAGCCGGAATCGGCAAGACGCTGCGCCATGCCATGGAGCGACGAGCGTGGACCCATGGCATCCATGTAGAAAATGATGCCGCGCTCGGCGGAGGTGCCATTGTCCGGGCGGAAGATCGACGCTTTGGCGACGCCGTCGGCGGTATTGATTTCGATGTCCTGCTTCATTGTCGAATTCCTTGCGATCCTGGCTTGAATGCCATTTCCCCGAGCCGGCGCCCACTCTCGCAAATGGCCGTCAGGTCCTCAATAGCATTTCCCCTTCAAAGAGATACGACGGAGAGGCCGGTGATCAACATCTCTTGAGTTCCCGCCCTTGCCGTCAGTGGAATAGTATCCGTGGCGACGGCGTCGATGCGCGGGGCCGATGGAGGATGCGTTCCCATGTCTTTTCGCCAGATGGTTCCGGGCCTTGCGCTGGTGTTTTCCCTTGTTTCGACGCTCGCCTTTGCCGCGCCGCAGGAGCAGGGTCACACTGGCGGCGGGGGCGGCGGCAGTGTTCTATCGCTGTTGCCGGCCGATGCGGTCAGCGAGCATGTGCTGAATGCCGATGGCAAGAGCATTCCCTATACGGCGACGGCCGGAACGCTCGATCTCTTCGGCCAGGATGGCCAGCGCACCGCCGCGATCTTCTATACCGCCTATATCGCCAAGGATCGCGATGCCAACAGGCCGATCACCTTCGTCTTCAATGGCGGGCCGGGGGCTGCCTCTGCCTTCCTGAGTCTTGGTCTCGTCGGACCGCGCATCCTCGATTTTGGTCCCGACGCCCGCGATGGCGCCAATGCCAAGCTGGTCGACAATCCCAGGAGCTGGCTGAACTTCACCGATCTCGTGCTGATCGATCCGATCGGCACCGGCTGGAGCCGCACGGTCAAGCCGGACGATGCCAGTGACTTCTACAGTGTGCGTTCGGATGCCGACAGCCTCGCCAAGGCGATCGCGCTCTATATCGCGCATAACGGGCGGAGCGCTTCGCCGAAATATATTCTCGGCGAAAGCTATGGCGGGCTGCGCTCGGCAAAGGTCGCCACCAGCCTGCGGCGGGAGCAGGGCATCCTGCTTTCCGG
>DASVPC010000263.1:0-17083 GCA_036383055.1 Rhizobium sp.
CCTGCTTCACCCCTTCGGCACGGACAATCTCGGCCATGACATGCTGGCGCAGGTGATGGCTGGCGGGCGCATCTCGCTGGCGGTCGGCATTACCGCCATGCTGCTGGCACTTCTGCTCGGAACCTTGGTCGGCGTCTTGTCCGGCTATTTCCGTCGGCTTGACGGACCTCTCATGCGGCTGACGGACCTGTTTCTGGCGTTGCCGCTCCTGCCTCTGCTGCTGGTCATCATTATGCTGTTTCGCGACACGCTGCGAGCCTATTTCGGCCCGGAAACCGGAATTTTCATCCTGATCGTCTTCGTGATCGGCGTCACAAGCTGGATGCATACCGCCCGCATCGTGCGCGGTGATGTGCTGGCGGTGAAACGGCTGGAATTCGTCATGGCGGCCAGAAGCAGCGGCATGCGGGAATACCGGATCATCTTGAAACATATCCTGCCGAACGTCATGAGTTCGATCATGGTATCGGCAACGCTCGGCATCGCCTCCGCGATCATCACCGAATCCGCCCTGAGCTTTCTGGGCCTCGGTTTCCCGTCGGACTTTCCGACATGGGGACGTCTGCTCTTCGACGGCGCAAGCTTCCTGCAGCTCACGCCGTCCCGCGTGCTGTGGCCCGGCCTTGCTATTTCGCTGACGGTTTTGAGCGTCAACTATCTCGGCGATGCGGTGCGCGATGCGCTCGATCCGCGCATGCTGAAGAGTTGATGGGAAAGATCCTATAGAGGCTGCACTATGGCAGCCTCTACCCCCTCGGCGTCAACAATGCGTCGAGAATACCGGCGTTTTCCTCCTGCACGACGATGCCCGGATCTTCGGCCACGACGAAGGCCAGGACCTGTTCGATATCGTCGAGGTGCTGGCGCAACAGCTTGTAGGCCTCGTCCTCATCGCGCGCGCGGATCGCCTCATAGATAGCGCGATGCTCTTCCACCACCTCGTCGAAATAGCCGGATTTCGGGTAGGCGCGGCGGCGGACGCGGTCGAGTTGGCCGGTGGCGTTGCGGATCGTGTGCCAGACATTGGGAAAGCCCGCGGCTCTGCTGATGAGCTGATGAAAGGCGTTATCGACGGAAAAGGCTTCGTCGTAATCCTGCCGCTTGGCGGCGTCCCCCTGCAGGAACATCAGGAGATCGAAATCCTTGTCGAAGACCGGGTCGTAGGTCCGGGCGGCGAGGCGGACCATGCGCAATTCCAGGCTGGAGCGGACGATCTGGCCTTCGATGACGCCGCGGACGGAGATCTTGCTGATGAAGGTGCCGCCGCTCGGAACGACATTGACGAGGCCCTCCTGGGCGAGCCGCAGCACGGCTTCGCGCATGGGGGTTCGCGAGATGCCGAGCTTCGCGCAGGTCTCCTTCTCGCTCAACATGGCTCCCGGTTCGAGGGCCATGGTGATGATGGCGTCGCGGATGGCGTTGTAGGCCCATTGTGCTTTCGGCTGGCCGTTGCCGTCAGGCCGCGGCCCGGACCGCTTGATGCGTGCATTCACCCGGAATGATCTCCTCTCCCTGGTATTCTGTTACCCGGTTGGACCCGGTATGGTCTTTCATACAATGTCTGCGAGCACGCTCTCCAGCGTTTCCAGAAAGATATCGGCGTGTTTGCGTGAAAATGGCAAGGGCGGGCGGATTTTCAGGACGTTTCCGTGGAATCCGGCGGCACTGATCAGCACACGGCGGGCGCGAAGTTCGTTGACGACCGCAAGAGCCAGCGCGCCGTCCGGTGTGCGGCTTTCGCGGTCCTTGACGAATTCCAGTCCAAGGAACAGACCGGCACCTCGGACATCGCCGATGCAGGCGAACTTTGTTTGAAGCGTCCGCATGCCGGCAAGCATATGTTCGCCGGTCGTGGCGGCGTTCTCCATCAGCCTCTCGTCACGGATGACATCCAGTACGGCGCTGGCCGCGGCGATCGAGACATGATTGGCGCCGAAGGTGTTGAAGTAGCGGACGTCCTTGCCGAACCTATCCTGGATCTCGGCTTTCATCACGGCGGCGGCAATCGGTATACCGTTGCCCATCGGCTTGCCCATAACCACAATGTCCGGCAAGATCCCATGGCGCATGAAGCCCCACATATGGGAGCCGGTGCGGCCAAAGCCGGGCTGGACTTCATCGGCGATATAAAGCGCCCCGGCCTCATGGATCACGGCGAGCGTCTTTTGCAGGAAACCAGCGGGATCAGGCAGGATGCCGTCTGTCGAAAAGATGCTGTCGGCGATGAAGGCGGCCGGGCGGATGCCGTGGCGGCGCATGAATGCGATCGCCTTGCTCACGTCCTCGGCAAGCGCGTCCCCCACGTCGCGGCTTTCCGCGCGATAGGCATCCGGCGCGGGAACCGTGATGACGTGTGGACCGAGGGGAACACCAGAGCCCAGCGACGGTGAAATCTCGACGGCGGCGGCGGTGACACCATGATAGGCATTCTCGGTGATGATGATGCCCGTGCCGCCGGTATAGTGGCGGGCAATGCGCAAGGCCAGATCGACCGCCTCGCTGCCGGTGCAGGTATACATCACCCGGTCGATCTCGTCCGGGAAGGTCGCCAGCAACCGTTCGGAATAGCCGAGAATGGTGTCGTCCAGATAGCGCGTGTGCGTGTTCAGGATGGCGGCCTGCCGGGCGATGGCTTCCACGACGTGCGGATGACAATGGCCGACGGAGGGCACGTTGTTGTAGACGTCGAGATGCGCCTCGCCATCGGCGTCATAGAGCCAGACGCCTTCGGCGCGCACCACATGCAGCGGATTGTCGTAGAACAGCCGGTAGGACGGGCCGAGCAGCGCCTGTCGCCGCTCCACCATCCGGCGTTCGCGTTCAGGCAGGGCGGCCAGTTTCGATGCGTCGAAACCGTTGATCATGACAGGCGCGGTTTTGGCGGCTTCGGGGGGAGTCATGGCTTCCAGTTTCCTTGCTGGCAGGCTGCAGCGAGCCGCGCGACGATTGTTTCGGTCGGAATGGCATCGAGGCGGGCGAGCTGCGCCCAGACCGTCGGGGTGTTGCGGACATAGAAATCCCGGTTTTCCGGGAAAAGCCCGGCTCGCCATTGTGGAATGGCAACGCGCATGACCATGCGGGTGAGGATGGCGGAATAGAGCACCGCAATCTCCTGTTCGCTCAGGCTGACAAGTGTCGAATATTCTGCGAGGAAATCGCAGATCGCCTCGACAGGGTCAGCAGCGTCGCCCATCTGGTAGGCGGCCCCCACGGCAACGTCGAACACCCTGGGCGCATGCACCATGTCGCCGAAATCGATGATGCCGCTGACCGTTTCCGGTGTTTCGGGATCGACGAGGATGTTCTCCATGTTGAAATCATTATGCACCACCTGGGCGGGGAGCGAAGCCATGACGGGCACGATCTGCTTTTCGAAGCCATCCATTGCCGCTTCCAGACGGCGGCGTTGCGCCGGATCGGAGAAGATCGGCAGCAGGTCGCGCACGCCGATGGCGTGCTGCATATCCCATGTGATGCGGTGACCGGCGGCCGGATGGGTGAAGCTGGAAAGTGCTATCTGCATGCGCGCCAGCAGCGCCCCGACATTGCGGCGCTGCCTTGGCGAATGCGGCGCTGCCTTCTGGGCGATGCCCGGCAGGAAGGTCACCATGCGTACGCCGCGCGTGCCGCCGTCCGCGTCGGTCATGCGGAAATCCGCCTCGCCATCCAGCGTGCGGATGATGCGCTGCACGGGGATGTCTGGATCGACCGCTTCGACATGCAGCAGCGCCTGGCTGTGCATGCCGGTCATGCCTGGATCTTCGGCGGGGTTGAGGATCTTGAAGAGATAGTTCCGCCCATCCGCCAGCGTCAGCCGATAGTTCGAATCCTTCTCTCCCCAAAGCCATTCGACACGGCCATCCAGCCCATATTTGTCGCGGGCGATGGTTTCGGCTTGATCGGCGGGCACGGCTGCCGCGTCCGTTTTCAGTTCGGCACCGATCCCGGTATCGCGGGTGGAACTGTGCAACATGGGTTTCCTCTGTCTTTTCTATATTTCGGGCTGGGCGCGGATGCCCCACATCCGCTCCCGCCCGTCTTCTATTTCATGCGAAAACGCGAAAGCCTGCCTGATTGAATACCACTACAGCGCGCGAGGCGCCGAAGGGAATTTTTCCGGAAAGGTGGTCTGATAGGCGGCAGCGAGTTTCAGCACGATGTCGTCGCGATAGCGCGGGCCGACGAATTGCAGCCCGATCGGCAGGCCGCCCGCGTCGAAGCCACAAGGAACCGAAACGGCCGGCTGTCCCGTCATGTTGAAGGGATAGGTAAACGGCGACCAGTCCGACCAATCCTTGCCTTCGACGCCGTCCGGGAAATCGACACCGGCTTCGATCGCCGTCGTCGGCATCGTCGGCAGCATCAGCGCGTCGTAGGTCTCGTGGAACCGCGCCATTCTCACTTTGAGATCGGCTCGCACCTGTTCCGCGATCACATAGTCGATGGCGGTCAAGGCGTTGCCCTTGGTGTGAATGCGCAGGAGGCCGGGGTCCATCAGCCTCTTCTGTTCCTCGGTCGGATTGGCAAGGTCCACCGTCCGCGCTTCCGCCGCATACCAGAGGGCCAGCAGCGCGTCCTGCGGATTGGAGAAGCCGGGATCGATTTCCTCGACGGTAGCGCCCATCTCGACGAGGCGGGACGCCGCGCGCTCGACGGCGGCGGCGACATCCGGCTGGACTTGCGCATAGCCGAGATTGCGGCTGTAGCCGATCTTCAGCCCCTTGATGTCGGTGCTTTTGATGGCTTCGCGCCAGTCCGGAACCGGGGTAGGGCAGTAGCCATACATGGCGTCCGGCGTTGGCCCGGTGGTGGCGTTGAGGAACAGCGCGGCGTCTTCCACGGTGCGTGTCAGCGGGCCGCGATGGGCGAGTTCGAACAGGGCCGTCGGCGTGTCGGACGGTATCCAGCCATAGGTCGGCTTGATGCCGAAGACGCCGCAGAAGGATGCGGGGATGCGGATCGATCCGGCGCCGTCGGAGCCCTCATGCAGCACGCCCATATTGAGAGCGGCAGCAACCGCTGCGCCGCCCGATGAGCCGCCGGAGGCGCGATCGGTGCGCCACGGATTGAGCGTGTTGCCGAAGGCAGGGCCGTGGGTGACGCCCTTCCAGCCGAATTCCGGCGAGGTGGTGGTGCCAAGGATGGTGACGCCGGCGCCGCGCAGGCGCTTTATGATCAGGAATTCCTTATCGGACGGCTCTTTGGAGCCGAGCGCCGAGCCGCGCCGCCAGGGAATACCTTTGACCGGAGTCAGTTCCTTGATGGTTGTCGGCGCACCGTCGACAGGGCCGAGCGGCTCGCCCTTCTGCCAGCGGGCCTCCGATTCCTTGGCTGCCGCTAGCGCCATCTCCGGCACCACATAGGCGAAGGCGTTGACCGACGGATTGAAACGCTCGATGCGCTCGAGCGAAGCCTTGGCGGCTTCCACCGGGGAAGCCCCTCCGGATGCGAAAAGCGCGGAGAGTTCCGCCGCGCTCATCTCGCCGAGATCTGTTTTGACCGATGTATCCATGACTATCAAATCCCCATCAGGCTCTTGTTTTTTCGACGGTGTCGAGTGCACGGCCGACCGCGTCGAACATGTCGTCGATCTGCTCGCCGGTGATGATCAGCGGCGGGCAGAAGCAAAGCGCCTCGCCGATATTGCGCGAGATCACACCCTCATCCTCAAGGGCGGCCGAAACGGCCGCCGCCGCATCGCCGGGCTTTGCGTCGTCCCACGGCTTGATTTCCAGCGCGCCGATCAGCCCGACGCCGCGCGACGAATGTGCCAATGGGTGTTTGGCAAGCGCCGCGAGGCGGCCGAGGAATTTCTCTTCCAGGCGCGCGGCATTGCCGACCAGATCGCGCTCCTGAATGATCTTCAGGTTCTCAAGACCGACCGCCGTCGCGACCGGATGACCTGAGGCCGTGAAGCCATGGCCGAACACGCCGATGCGTTCGGATTCGTCGGCGATAGGCTGATAGAAGGCGTCGTTCATGATGATCGCCGAAAGCGGCATGTAGGAGGAGGAAATCTGCTTCGAAACGATCAGCACGTCCGGCTTGATATTATAGGTCTCGCAGGCAAACATCTTGCCGGTGCGGCCGAAACCGCAGATCACCTCATCGGCGACCAGCAGGATATCATATTTCTTCAGGATCGCCTGGACGCCTTCCCAGTAGCCGGCGGGGGGAACCAGAACGCCACCGGCGCCCATGACGGGTTCACCCCAGAAGGCGGCGATGGTCTCGGGGCCTTCCTTGAGGATCAGCTCTTCCAAATCGTTCAGGATGCGAGCCGTGAAGTCGGCTTCGCTTTCACCGTCCTTTCCGAAATGCACATAGGAGGGGCAGGACGTGTGGATCATCCGGTCGAGCGGCAGGTCGAAGCTTTCGTGGTTGCGCGGTAGGCCGGTGATCGAGGCGGCGGCGATCGTGACGCCGTGATAGCCCTTGATGCGACCGATGATCTTCTTCTTGTCCTTGTTGCCGAGTGCGTTGGAGCGATACCAGACCATCTTGCAGGCGAGGTCGTTGGCCTCGGAACCGGAGGAGGTGAAGTGCACCTTCGACATCGGCACCGGCGCGATGGAGATCAGCAGCTCGGCAAGATCGATGGAGGGGCCATGCGTCTTGTAGGAGAAGGTGTGGTAGTAGGGCAGCTTCTCCATCTGCGCCTTGGCGACGTCCGCCAGGCGCTTCTCGCCGAAGCCGAGCGCCACCGACCACAGGCCGGCCATGCCCTCGATATAGCGCTTGCCGTTATTGTCGGTGACATAGATGCCGTCGCCGGATTCGATCACTAAGCCGCCGGTCTTTTCATATTTTCGCAGGTTGACGTTGGGATGCATCTGATAGGCGATGTCCCGGCCTTCGATGGAATTGGACACGATACGCATGGGCAATGGCTCCTTGGACGTTTCAGCCGTCCGTTCAAATTCAAGCACGTTTTGACATCATCTGCGATTCCCGGTCCCGGCCGGGGATCGCCTCGATCAGGCTCTGCGTGTAGGCATGTTTCGGCGCGGTGAAGATGTCCGCACCAGTGCCAAGCTCGACTACCTCGCCCTTCTGCATCACCATCACACGGTCGCAGATCTGCGCGGCGACGCGCAAGTCGTGGGTGATGAACACCAGCGACAGATCGAGCTCCTTCTTGAGTTTGCCGAGAAGCTCCAGCACCTGCGCCTGGATGGAAACGTCGAGTGCCGAGACCGCCTCGTCGGCAATGATGATTTCCGGCTCGAGCGCCAAGGCCCGCGCGATGCCGATCCGCTGGCGTTGGCCGCCCGAGAACTCATGCGGAAACCGGTTCGCGCCTTTCGGATCGAGGCCAACCATTTCCATCAGTTCGGCGGCGCGCGACAGCGCTTTTTTCTCGTTCTCACCATAGGCAATCGGACCGTCGGCAATGATGCGCCCGACCTTTTCACGCGGATTGAGCGACGAGAAGGGATCCTGGAAGATCATCTGCATGCGCCGGCGCATGGCGCGCAGCTCCGCACCTTTCAAATGCGCCATGTCCTTGCCGCCAAGCAGAACACGGCCGCCATCCGGATCCTGAAGGCGCACGAGACAGCGGCCGACCGACGATTTTCCCGAGCCGCTTTCGCCGACGATGCCGAGCGTCTCGCCCCGTCCCAACGTGAAGGTTACGCCCCTGACCGCATCGACGGATTTCGGCTTCGAAAACAGCCCGCCGCCGATGCGGTAGGTCTTGGTAAGATTTTCGACCGACAGCACCGTTTCGCGTTGCGGCTGCGAGACGCTGCCGCCGCTCGGCTTCGGGATCGCAGCGATCAGTTTTTTCGTATAGGCATGCCGCGGCGAATAGAGCACATCTTCCGCCGGGCCTTGCTCGACGATGCGGCCGAGTTGCATGACGGTGACGTAGTCGGCGATCTCCGCCACTACGCCGAAGTCATGGGTGATGAACATCACCGCCATGTTGCGCTCGGTCTGCAGGCGGCGGATCAGTTGCAGGATCTGCGCCTGGGTGGTGACGTCGAGCGCGGTCGTGGGCTCGTCGGCGATCAGCACCTGCGGCTCGAGCGCCAGCGCCATGGCGATCATGACGCGTTGCCGCTGACCGCCGGATAGCTGGAACGGGTAGGAGCCGGCGGCGCGTATCGGTTCCGGCAGGCCGACCTCGGTCAGCAGATCGAGCGCTTTCGCCTTGCGTTCCCTTGGGGTCAGAAGGCCATGCGCCTCAAACACTTCCTCGATTTGCGCCGATACCTTCATCAGCGGGTTCAGCGCCGACATCGGTTCCTGGAAGATCATCGCCACCCGGCGACCCCGGATGCCGTAAAGCTGTTCGGGCGGCAATTGTAAGAGGTCGACGCCTTCAAGCAGGATGCGTCCTTGGGCAGCGCGAACTGTTTCCGGCAGAAGTCCCATCAGCGCATTGGCCGACATCGACTTGCCCGAACCGCTTTCGCCGACGACGCACAGCATTTCCCCCGGATGCAGCCGGAAGCTGACACGGTCTACCGCATACGGCCGGTCCGCACCCTCCGGTAGCGCGATGCTCAGCCGGTCGATATACACCACCGGTTCGCCGCGCTCGATGCGATCAGGATGGATGTCGGTGTCTAAGGCTCTCTCTTCGGTCATCATGCCGCCCCTCACTTTCCACGGCGCGCGAGGCGCGGGTTGAGGGCATCGTTCAGTCCTTCGCCGACGAGGTTGAGGGCAAGCACGGTGAGCAGGATGGCAAGACCTGGAAAGAAGCTGACCCACCAGGCCTGGCGGATCACCGTGCGGCCGGCACCGATAATATAGCCCCAGGACATGACGTTGCGGTCGCCGAGACCAAGGAATGACAGCGAGCTTTCGATGAGGATCGCGGCAGCCACCATCATCGAGGCAAGCACGATGATCGGAGACAGCGTGTTGGGCAGGATCTGCCGCCAGATGATCGTCGTATGCGTCTGGCCGGACAGCACCGCGGCCTCGACGAATTCCCGTGATCTGAGCGACATCACCTCGCCGCGCAGCAGCCGGGCGACCGGGGGCCACGACACTACGGCGATCGCCACCACGATCGATGCGATGGACGGCTGGAAGATGGCGACCAGCACGACGGCGAGCGCAAAGCTCGGCACGCTCTGGAAGAATTCGGTAAAGCGCATCAGAAGGTCATCGATCCAGCCGCCGAAATATCCGGCCAGCGCGCCGATCGGTATGCCGATCAGCAGCGACACGACGGTCGAGACCAGCCCCACCAACAGCGAAACGCGCGCGCCGTAGGCAAGCCCGGCGGCAAGGTCGCGTCCCATCGGGTCGGTTCCGAGCAGGAAGCGTTCCGTCGTGAAGGGAGGAAGGAACGGACGCTGCACCATTGCCCACGGCGACTTGGTATAGAGGAAGGGAGCGGCGATCGACAGGATCACCACGGCGGCGAGGATGACCAGACCGATGACGGCGCCCCGGTTGCGGGAGAAACGTTTCCAGAAATCCTTCATGACGCCACCCGGATGCGCGGATCGACGATGCGGTAGAGCACGTCGGTGATCAGATTGAACAACAGCACCATGGCGGCGGAGACGATGAAGACGCCGAGCAGCAGGTTGTAGTCCCGTTGCGACAGTGCATCGAACATCAGCCGGCCTATGCCCGGCCAGGCGAAGACAGTTTCGATGAGCACCGCGCCGCCCACCAGTTGCCCGGCCTGAAGGCCGGCAAGAGTTACGACCGGAAGGATGGCGTTGCGCAGGACATGGCGGCGCTGGATGACGGCGGGTCGCAGCCCCTTGGCCTTGGCGGTCTTGACGAAATCGAGCTGGTTCACCTCCAGCATGGAAGCGCGCGTCATCCTGACATAGACGGCCATGAAGAACAGGCCGAGGGTCATGGCGGGCAAAACGAGATGCTGAAGAATGTCGAGCATGCGGGCAAAGCCGGTATAATCCGCCCCTACGGTCTCGTAGCCGAAGCCTGGCAGCCAGCCGAGCTGCACCGAAAACAAAAGCACGGCCATCAGCGCCAGCCAGAAGAGTGGTGTCGCATAGAAGATCAACGTCACCAGGGAGATCAACGTATCTGACCAGCGACCCTGGCGGGCCGAGGCCACGGCACCGGCGAGAATGCCGAGGCCCAGCGAGATGACGAAGGCCGAGACGGAGAGAAGTAGCGTCGCCGGAAGACGATCGAGGATCAATTGCAGAACCGGCAATTGCTGGCGATAGGAATAGCCGAGGTCGAGCCGTATTATCGAGGAGATGTAGATCCACAACTGCATATACAAAGGCTTGTCGAGACCGAAGCGCTCCTGCAATTGCTGGAGAAACACGGCATCCGTTTCACCGGCTTCGCCCGCCATCACCGCGGCCGGATCGCCCGGCGCTGCGTGAATGAGGAAGAAGTTCAGTATGGCTATGCAGATGAGGATGACGACTGCCTTGAGCAGTCTTCCTGCAATGAATCGTGTCATGAAAGCCTCCTGCTGCGATTTCTCCGTGGGATGAGAAGAGCGGGGAGGATCTCTCCCCGCAGTTCCGTCACTTCTGGATCCATGTATCGCGCAGGGATTCCGCCAATCCGTTGGCGGTGGTCACGATGTCCTGGAATTTACAGTTATAGATCGTCGGGAAACCCAGCTCGAGCAGCCATGCGACCGGAACGTCGTCCTGAAGCTTGGCTTGAACCTGATCGTAGATCTTCTGGCGCTCGGCTGCCGGATAGGCAACGGCGGCAGTATCGAACAGCTTGTCGACTTCGGGGTTGGAATATCCCTCGACATTGTTCCAGGGCGACCCCTTGGAGATCTGCGTGGTCTTGTAGTTGCGCTCGACGCCGATGGCGGGGTCGCCGTTCTGGTAGAGGTAAGTGAAGGCCAGATCGTAGTCCCAATTGCTGACATGCTGGTTCCAGCCGGCGACGTCGGTTGCCTCGATCTCGACGGGAATGCCGACATCGGCAAGGTTCTGCTTCACGGCTTCGGCCCAGCGCTGCCAGGTTTCGCCATAGGGCAGGGGCAGGAGCCGTAGCGGCTTGCCGGTGCCGTTGTAACCTATTTCCTTCAGCAGCTCCTTGGCCTTGTCCGGGTTGAATTCATATTGCTGCCCGGCGGCCTTGTAGAAGGGAAGCTTGGACGAGAACGGACCGGTGGCAACCTTGCCCATCCCGTTCCACAGCGCATCCTTGGCGAACTCCCGGTCCAGCGCGTACATGATCGCCTGACGGAATTTCGGATTGTCCATCGGGGGAACGCGGTTGTTCAGCCACAGCCAGGAGAGCGGCGAGAAATATTCCCAGCCTTTTTCCGTCACGCAGGTATTCGGCAATGCCGAGAGGCGCGGAACGTCGAAATTTTCGACCGAGCCGCCGGGCAGCACATCTACCTTGCCGGTCTCATAGGCGACGGCGCGCGCGGCGCCATCCGGGATGATCTGGTAGTAGATCTCGTCGAGATAGGGCTTGCCCTTGATGTAGTAGTCTGTGTTCTTCGCCAGCTTGATATAGCTGCCCTTTTTCCATTCCACGAACTTAAAGGGGCCGGTTCCGATCGGCTTTTCATTGTTCGGGTTGGTGGCGTAGTCCGTGCCTTCGTAAAGGTGCTTCGGTACGATCGGCATGGCGCTGAAATTGAAGGCGCGGATGAAAGGCTCGAAAGGCTGTTTCAACTTGAAGACGACCGTCTTGTCGTCGGGCGCCGTGACGCTTGCCACACGGTCCATCAGGTTGCGATGGCGCGGCTGCGTCTTCGTCAGGAAGTCATTGACGGTAAACAGCACGTCGGCCGAGGTCATCGGCTTGCCGTCGTGAAAGACGACGTTGTCCTGCAGGGTGAACGTATAGGTCAGGCCGTCGTCGGAGACCGTCCAGGATTTCGCCAGCGATGGCATCGGCTGCAGCTTCTCGTCATAGCGCAGCAGGCTCTCGAAAATATTGCCGCCGACGGCAAGGCTCGGGCCGTTTGTGGTGATGCCGATCATCAGGCTGGGCGGTTCCGGCTGGACGATGAGATTGATCTTGCCGCCCTCGACCGGCGCGGCGTAGGCGGCGCTTGCGATGAGGACCAGGGCGAGGGACATGGAAAGCAGGCGTCGCATGAAGTTCCCCTTATGGATTTTCGTTTGGCTTGCGGACGTTACTTTGCATTGCGGCATCGCTCCGAAAGCCGGGTTGAGGCTTTCAGAAGGGGCGGTGCTTATTTAACGGATCGGAGCTTTTTGCGTGTCAGCCAGGGCGAACGACGCTCCGATGGTCAACCAATATACTGGTATATGTTTGCATCAGTGATCGCATTAAGAGCCTCCCAGGCCCGGCCTGTCAAGCGGCTCTCATGGAAATTTCGCATAAGTTTTGAGCGCGACCATGGCGTGCGTATTAATTGTTCATATTGAGCGCGGGCAGGCTGGGAGTTGCCTGTATTGCCGAAAAAAGCACCGGTCTCGGGGCTGGTGCTGAAGCAAACATCCGAGATGAGAGCGAGGGAACGGCGACAGTAGATTAAAGGTCTATGGCTGCGATTGGTGCATGCTGCAGAGAGAGAGCCGCTGTCACGGGAAAGGTGACGAGCCTTTGGGTGGGCGCTCAGCCCACCCAGTTCATGACCCAATAGACCAGCGCGGAGATCGCAGCGGCGGCGGGCAGTGTCACCACCCATGCGATGACGATATTGCCGGCGAGCCCCCAGCGCACCGCGGAAAGGCGCCGGGAGGCGCCGACGCCGATAATGGCGCCGGTGATCGTGTGGGTCGTCGAGACTGGAATGCCGAGCCAGGTCGCCGCAAACAATGTGATCGCGCCGCCGGTCTCCGCGCAGAAGCCCTGCATCGGATTGAGCTTGGTGATCTTGGAGCCCATCGTATGCACGATCCGCCAGCCGCCGAACAAGGTTCCGAGCGCCATGGCGGACTGGCAGGACAGCACCACCCATAGAGGGACGTGGAACTGCCCGCCGCCATAGCCCTGGGAATAGAGCAGCACTGCGATGATCCCCATTGTCTTCTGGGCATCGTTACCGCCATGGCCGAGCGAGTAGAGCGACGCCGAGATGAATTGCAGTACGCGAAATGTGCTGTCGACGGCAAAGGGTGTCTGCCGGACGAAGATCCAGGTCACGCACAAGATGAGGAGAAGCGCGAGCACGAAGCCCAGCATCGGCGACAGGACGATGGCGCCGGCCGTCTTCAGTAGGCCCGACCAGACGATCGCGCTTGTGCCGGTCTTGGCCAGTCCGGCGCCGACCAGGCCGCCGACCAGCGCGTGCGACGAGCTCGACGGGATACCGAATATCCAGGTGACGATATTCCAGACGATCGCGCCCATCAGCGCGGCGAAGATGACCTGCGGCGTCGCGATGCCCGGATCGATGATGCCTGTGCCGAGGGTTTCGGCCACATGCAGCCCGAAAAACAGGAACGCGATGAAATTGAAGAAGGCGGCCCACATCACCGCATATTGCGGCCGCAGTACGCGGGTGGAGACGATGGTGGCGATCGAGTTGGCGGCGTCGTGCAACCCGTTGAGAAAGTCGAAGAACAGTGCGACGGCAATCAGGCCCGCCAGCAGCGGAAGGGCGAGGGTGGCCTCCATCAGACGTTCTCGATCACGATGCCGCTGATCTCGTTGGCGACGTCCTCGAAGCGGTCAACCACCTTCTCAAGTTCGCCATAGATCTCGCTGCCGATGATATAGGCCATGGGGTTCGACCCGCCATAACGGCGGAAGAGATCCTTAAGCCCCTGCTCATGCAGCTCGTCGGAACGGCCCTCGACTTTCACCACCTCTTCGGTGAGCACGCTGAGGCGGGCCGAGTTGGCGCTCATGCGATCGAGCAGCGGGATTGCCTCGGCGACCAGCTTGGCGGCCTGGACGATAGCTGCACCCATTTCCTGCATTCTGGGATCGAAACTGGTCTGTTCGAACAACCGGATGGTCTTGACCGTCTTGTGCATCATGTCGATGGCGTCATCCATCGACATGATCAGGTCCTTGATATCACCCCGATCGAAGGGCGTAATGAAGCTGCGCCGCACGGCGAGCAGCACTTCGCGGGCAATCTCGTCGGCCTCGTTCTCAAGCGCGACGATACGCTGGCAATGCTGCTCCGTATCGTTGCCGGCCAGCAATTCGTTCAAAGCTTCGGCCGCGCCGACGATGGTGCGGGAATGCCGCTCGAAGAGATCAAAAAAGCGATCTTCTCGCGGCATCAATTTACGAAACCAGTTCACTGTCGGCGCTCCAAACATGCGTTGTCATAAATCCGTCATAAATGACGGAGCGTGACATGAAAAGCCGATGCGCCTGCGAAACGACGCTCCCCAGCAGCGTCATCCCAAGGTTTGAACCGTTTACGCGTGTTCTATCCTGTTTCCCTCGCCGTCGAAGAAATGCAGGGCGTTGGCGGAAGCGGCAACCACAAGCTCGGCATCAATCGCGATCTGAGACCGCCCGGACACGCGAAAGACGATGGTCTGACCATCCGGAAGGATGCCGTAGACATAGCTTTCTGCGCCCACCAGCTCGACCGCCAGGACGCGCACCCTTGCGCTAAAGGCGGCGGCGTTTCCACCTTCGGCAAGATGAAGGTCCTCGGGCCGGATGCCGATGGTCGCGTCACTGCTGACGGAGCCGGCGCCTGACGAAAGAGCAAGGCCGCTTTTCTCCGTAATCTTCAGGAGGTTCATCGACGGCGAGCCGATGAAGGTCGCGACAAAGGTCGTGGCCGGGCGCTCGTAGAGTTCGATGGGCGTGCCGACCTGCTCGATCCGGCCGCCATTCAACACGACAAGCCGGTCGGCCAGCGTCATAGCCTCCATCTGGTCATGCGTGACATAGACGCTGGTGGTCGCCAGCGATCGCTGTAGCCGCTTGATCTCGACGCGCATCTGCACGCGCAGCTTGGCATCGAGATTGGACAGAGGCTCGTCGAACAGGAAGGCGGCCGGCTCGCGCACGATGGCGCGGCCCATGGCAACGCGCTGGCGCTGGCCGCCGGACAGTTGGCGCGGCTTACGCTCCAGGAACTGTTCGATCTCCAGCGAGCGTGCCGTCTTGGCGATCCGCCGCTCGATCTCGTCCTTCGGCGTGTTGCGGTTCTTCAACCCGTAGGCAAGGTTCTGACGCACCGTCATATGCGGATAGAGCGCATAATTCTGGAAGACCATGGCGATGTCGCGGTCCGACGGCTCCAGTTCGTTGACCACGCGATCATTAATAGACACCGTGCCCGATGTGATGCTTTCCAGGCCGGCAATCATGCGCAGCAATGTGGACTTGCCGCAGCCGGAAGGCCCAACGAGCACGACGAGTTCGCCGTCGCCAATATCGAGCGACACGCCCTTGATGACGTCGATGCCGCCGCCATAGGTTTTGCGGACGTCCTTGAGGGTGATCCCAGCCATTATTTCTCCGTCTCCACAAGACCTTTGACGAACCAGCGCTGCATCAGCACCACGACGATGATGGGCGGAATGATCGCCAGGATCGCCGTCACCATCACGAAATTCCACGGCGTCGCCGCATCGGCGAAATCCACCATTTTTCTTAGCCCGATGATGATTGTCGACATCTTCGCGTCGTTGGTGACGAGCAGCGGCCACAGATACTGCGTCCAGCCATAGATGAAGAGGATCACGAACAGGGCGGCGATATTGGTCTTCGACAGCGGCAGCAGGATATCGCGCATGAAACGAAAGGGGCCGGCATTGTCGATGCGCGCCGCCTCCAGCAGTTCGCCGGGAACTGTCAGGAAGAATTGCCGGAACAGGAAGGTCGCCGTTGCCGATGCCATCAGCGGCAAAGTGAGGCCGGCATAGGTGTCGATCATGCCGAGATCGACGATGACCTTGTAGGTCGGCAGGATGCGGACTTCGACCGGCAGCATCAGCGTCACGAAGATCATCCAGAAGAACACCATGCGCAGCGGGAAGCGAAAGAAGACGATCGCAAACGCCGACAGGAAGGAGATTGCGATCTTGCCGACGGCGATGACGACAGCCACGACAAAGGTGTTCCAAAGCATGCGTGGCAGGCTGACGCCGACCACGCGCTCGACGCCACCGGACAGCGCCTCGCCATAATTCTCGACGAAATGGCCACCGGGTAGCAGCGAGATCGGCGGCCGCAGGATTTCGGCTGACGTCATCGTCGAGGCGACGAAGGTATAATAGATCGGAAAGGCGACGATGATGATGCCGATGATCAGCATCAGATGGCCGACGAGATTGGCAACGGGACGTTTTTCGATCATCGGCTCACCTCACGCATAGTGCACGCGCTTCTCGACGAAGCGGAATTGGAAGGCCGTGAGCGCAATGACGATCACCATGAGGATCACCGACTGTGCCGCCGAGGAGCCGAGGTTGAGATTGACGAAGCCGTCATTGTAGACCTTGTAGACGAGGGTCTCCGTCGCTTTTGCCGGTCCGCCGCCGGTAACGGCATGGATGATGCCGAAGGTGTCGAAGAAGGCATAGACCGTGTTGACCACCAGCAGGAAGAAGGTCGTCGGCGCGAGCAGCGGAAAGACGATCGTCCAGAAGCGCCTGCTGCCGCGCGCGCCATCGATGGAGGCGGCTTCGAGCAGCGATTTGGGGATTGCCTGCAGGCCGGCAACAAAGAACAGGAAGTTGTAGCTGATCTGCTTCCAGGCGGCGGCAACGATCACCAGCACCATGGCTTGGTTGCCGTTCAATAGCGGATCCCAGGCAAAGCCGTTGCGGCGGAGAATATAGGCGAGGGTACCCATCGCCGGATTGAACATGAAGAGCCAGAGCATGCCGGCGACGGCGGGGGCGACCGCATAGGGCCAGATCAGCAGCGTGCGATAGAGCGTCTGCCCGCGCACCACCTTGTCGGCGGCGGTCGCAAGCGCCAGCGCGACGATCATCGACAGCAGCGCTGTTGCGACACTGAAGACCACCGTCACCTGCAGGGAGTGCAGATAGGTCTCATCGGACAGTACGGCGCGGAAATTCGCTAGCCCCACGAAGCCGCTCTTCAGCCCGAAGGGATCCTCGCGCTGCATCGACTGATAAAGCGCCTGACTCGCCGGCCAGAAAAAGAAGACCACCGTCAGGACGATCTGCGGAGCGACGAGGAGATAGGGAAGGATCTTGTTGGGAAAGACGACGCGCTGCACGGCAAT
>DASVPC010000264.1:0-16611 GCA_036383055.1 Rhizobium sp.
AACGGAAAGAGGTAGAACCGACCGTCTGCATCCACGAGGCCACATCTTCGACGGCGACAGCCGAAGCGAGCGACGACGCGAGGATGACCGCGATGACCTGATTGCCGAGCGGTGCGTAGATGACGCGAAAGACCTGCGGCAAGATAATGTGGCGATAGGTCTGGATGGGATTGAACCCTTGCGCCCTTGCCGCTTCGAACTGGCCGTGGGCGATGGCAACAAGCCCGGCCCGGATGATTTCAGCCATATAGCCGGCGCTGTTGAGCGTCAGTCCGATCAGGGCGGCAGCGAAGGAGGAGAAGCGCAACCCCATGGCCGGAAGCGCGAAATAGACGATATAGAGAATGACGAGAAGCGGCGTGTTCCGCATGACCTCGATATAGGCGACCGCGACAAAGCGCGCGAGCCGGCTCTGACTGCGGCGCATGATCGCCAGTCCACAGCCGATGGCAACGCTGAGGATGATCGCCAGAATCGACAGGTTCAGTGTCGTGTAAGCAGCATCCCAGAGCAGCGGCAGATATTCGCGAATGCTGCGAAACTGGAGCGTATAGTGCATGGACCTCTCCGCCTGATCTCGTCGCGGGGTGATGGAGCGGCCGAAGCCGCCCCAGCCGGATCAGTATTGCGCCTGTAGCGACGGCTGATCGAAACCGAACCACTTGTTGAACAACGCCTTGTTGTCGCCGGAAGCGTTGAACTGGTCGACGAACAGATTGACGACCCGCAGCCAGTCGGCGTCGCCTGCGGGAACGCCGATGGCGATCTCGGCACGCGCCAGCGAACCGTCGACCTGACGAAGCTTGCCCTGGTTGTCGCTGATGGCCTTGCGGTTATAAAAATCGTCTTCCGCCATGGCGTCGACCTGACCGGACAAGAGAGCACTGAGCTCATCAGCCTGCGTATTGAAGCGGACGATCTGGGCATTGGGCAGATGGGCCGGCACGGCCCGCTCCGCCGTACCGCCGCGTGAGATGGCGACCCGGATCTTGGCGGCATTGGCCTCCTCGATCGTCTTGTAGGGCGCGCTTTCCGGCACCAGCAGCCGCATGTTGGTCACGACATAGGGATTCGAGAAGGCAACCGATGTGGAGCGCTCTACGTTGCGGGTGAAATCGGCGATGGTCACGTCGACTTTGCCGGTCTGCAGCGACGTTACGCGGCTGGGAATATCGGTGACGACGAATTCCGGATCGACCTTCAGGGCCGCCGCCAGCTTTTTCGCAATGTCGATGTCGTAGCCAACCGGCACACCGTCGGCGCCGACCGTCGCATAGGGCGGCAGGCTACCGAGGACGGCAATGCGAAGCTTGCCGTTGGACAAAACCGACTGAAGAACGCTGCCGGATTCGGCGGAAGCCGGTATGGACATGGATGCGGCGATGGCAAGACCGCCGAGAAGACCGAAGAATGCGCGTTTCAAGAACATGGATATACCCTCCCAAGGTAACAAGAATGAATGCTTCCGCCACACAAATGCGGTGGCGGTCATGCGTCGAAGGCGAGTTGGACTTTGAGCGTCTTCTCTGGGTGCCGTTCGATAAGATCAAACGCGGCCGCGGCATCGGCGGCGGTGAAAGTCTGCGTGATCATCGCTGCCGGCTTGAGCGCGCCGCTCTCCAGCCAGCCGACCACCTCCGGAATGAAACGGCGGTTGAGGCGGGAGCCAACCAGGCTCAGCTCCTTGCGGACGATTTCCTGCTGGCTGACATTGCAGGGAGCAGCCGAAAATCCGAGCAGCCCGATCCTGCCAGCAGGTGCGGCCACACGGCAGGCCTCCTCCAGCAGCGCGGGGATGCCGGCGCCGTCGATAACGACTGAAGGACCGAGCCCGTCGAGTTCGCCGGCGACCATGTCCGCAACGGACCTCTCCAGCGAGTTGAACGCGACGTCAGCGCCGAATTCGCGGGCTCGCTCGAGGCGCTGATCATCAATGTCGGTAACGATACAGCGCGCGCCCTTCATCTTGGCGACCTGCAGTACGGTCAAACCGACTGTACCCGCGCCATAGATCAAGACCACGTCCTCCGGGCCGCAGCCGGTGCGCGACAGCACATTGGCGGCAACCGCCAGCGGCTCGGCAAGGGCGGCGATGTCCAATCCGAGAGACGGCGAAACCTTTACCGCATTTTCCTCCGGCACCACAGCGACCGACTGGAAACCGCCATCGCGATGCACGCCGATCACCTGCAGATTGGCGCAGACATTCGAGCGGCCGATACGGCAGGGATGGCACGCTCCGCAGGAGATGACCGGATCGGCGACGACGCGGTCGCCGATCGCCAGGCACGAAACGCCAGCGCCGATCGCCTCCACCGTGCCGGCAAACTCATGACCGATGATGCGGGGATAGACGACGAAAGGGTTCGAACCGTGCAGGATATGCATGTCGGACCCGCAGATGCCGGCCCTAACAACCCGGATCGACACGTCGCCCGGCGCCAGTTCGGCAGACGATTTCTCATCCTCCAGCGCCAGCCGATGAGGCGCCCGCACTGCTATCGCAACCATGTATCCTCCCTGCCCCAACCAACGGCGCCGCCTCCAAAAGAGGCGACCAAAGTGAAGCTTGCATACTTGTATCCAAGAATACAGGAAGGCGCAAGATCAATTTCACGCGGAACGATCGACCGGCAGGTTCGTCGTCATCGAAGGGACCCCAGCAATGAATTGACCTGATTTCTCCAGGCCCTGTTTGCTTGAAGCTCACCGGGAAAAAGTCCCGCTATGGCGAAGAAGGAGGCCGTCTCGTCCGCGGACGCTGCGTCTGCCGCAGCTTTCTGCAGCTCCCTGGCCCGCGGATCGTCGACGGTCTCGGCCCGCTTGAGATAAGCGATCCAAACCGCTGTCGCGAAAGCGAATTCTGCGGCATCGTCACCTGATGAAAGAGCATCGACAGCAGGCTGAAAGAGGCGCTGCGGCAATTTCTGGGAACCATCCATAGCGATCTGCTGCGTGCGGTGCGCGATGGCCGGGTTAGCGAAGCGGTCCACCAGCTGATCCATATAATGGGTGAGATCGATGCCCGGCACAGGATCGAGGGTGCAAACCGCCGCCTGCATGTGCCGCCGGACAAGCGCGACATTCTCCGGCACAGCCATGACGTCCCGGACGAATTCAAGCTTCTGCAACTGCCCGAGATAGGCGATCAGCGAATGCGAACCGTTCAGCAGCCGCAGCTTCATCTTCTCGTAGGGCTCTACATTCTCAACGAAGAGCGCACCGCCCGCCTCCCACGTCGGACGATCGCCTACGAAATCATCCTCGATCACCCACTGCGAAAAGGTTTCGGCCTCGATCGAAAGCCTGTCTTCCACGCCCAGCAGTCTTTTGGCTCTAGCGAGCGTTTCCGCCGTTGCAGCCGGGACGATCCGGTCCACCATACTGCAGGGAAAAGACGCGTTCTCCGATATCCATCCCGCCAGGCCAGCATCCCTCGCGGTGGCCATCTCGATCACGAGACGCCGGACGATACGGCCATTGCTCGGCAGGTTATCGCAGCAAAGCACGGTGAAGGGCGGCAGACCGGCAGCTCTCCGGCGAGCAAGCCCTTCCGTCAGATAGCCGATGACACCAGTCGGGCGGGTCGGAGATTTCAGATCATTGGCGATGGCAGGATGAGCATGATCGAGCCCGCCGTTGACGGGATCGATACCATAAGCCTTCTCGCTGACGGTCAGCGTGACGATCTGGATCGCCGGATCGGCAAGCCTTGCGAGAACTGCCTCGCCATCGTCATTTGCTGCAAGTGCCTCGACGATCGATCCGACCACCCGGACGCCGTCGCCGGAGCGATCACGCGCGACGACGCTATAAAGGCAGTCCTGTACCCGCATATCCTGGGCGATCTCGATAGAGCGCAAGCTGACGCCGATAATGCCCCAGTCTCCGAACGCGTGCGCCAACGCCGCATCGGTATAAACGGCCTGATGCGCGCGGTGAAAAGCGCCGAGGCCGATGTGAACGATCCCCGGCTTCAGCGCCTGCCTATCGTAGGCAGGAGACTCAATCAGATCATGCAGTTGCGTCCGGGCGTTCAAGCGTTCCATCAGCGGGCCAATCCATATTGGGGGTGAGACAGGGCGCGCTCGATGCCGCGCAACTCCGCGAGACCCTTCAACCGACCGATGGCAGGATAGCCCGGCTGCGCACCACGTGCCACGTCGTCCAGGATTTCCTGCCCATGGTCGGGCCGCATGAAGATCGTATGATCCGCACGCCCCTCCGCCTTGCGCCGCCGCTCCTCCGAAAGGATCGCGGCGATCACCGCGACCATATCGGCGTTTCCTTCAAGATGTTCGTCCTCAAAGAACGAGCCGGGCTGCGATGCCGTCTCGCGGCGGACATTGCGCAGATGGACGAAGTGAATACGCGAGGCTAGCCGCGAGATCATTGCTGGCAGATCATTATCCCCACGGGCTCCAAGGGAGCCTGTACAGAAGGTGACACCATTGGCGGGGCTGTCGACAGCCTTCAGTATGTGGGCGTAGTCCGCCTCTGTCGAAAGAATGCGCGGCAGGCCGAGAAGCGGCCACGGCGGATCGTCTCCATGGGCACAAAGCCGCATGCCCAGCTTTTCGGCAACCGGCACCACCTCGGACAGGAAATCGACCAGGTGGCCGCGAAGGCGTTCAGCGTCGATCGC
Organism: Rhizobium sp.; assembly: GCA_036383055.1. Taxonomy (GTDB): domain Bacteria; phylum Pseudomonadota; class Alphaproteobacteria; order Rhizobiales; family Rhizobiaceae; genus Rhizobium. The sequence continues at coordinate 4,646 of DASVPC010000264.1, forward strand.
ACCATAGCGCGCAAGCTCCCTGCGTAGCTCCGCCAGTGTGTAGGCTTCCGCCTGCCCGGGAAGGCCCGCGCCGATACTGCGAGAAAGAACAAGACGCCGCTCCTCCGGCATCTCGGCAAAGTGTCGCGCAGCCGCCTCGACCAATTCCGGAGAATAGTCAGCTGCCGCATCCGGCCGTTGGAGAAGATGCAGATCGAAGGCGATAAAATCGACAAGGTCGAAACGCATAGCCTTAGCGCCGCTCGGCGTCGTCCAGTGCAGATCCGTGCGGGTCCAGTCGAGCACAGGCATGAAGTTGTAGCAGACTGTCGAGATCCCGGCCTCGGCCAGACGATGCAGCGTCTCCGCCCACGCCTTCACATGCGCCTTCCACTCGCCGGACATGGTCTTGATGCTTTCGGATACGGGGATGCTTTCGACCAGCTCCCATTCCAATCCGCCTTGGCGGACCTCTTCCTGCCGCTTACGGATTTCCTCCAGCGGCCAGGCGATACCGGTCGGAATATGATGGAGCGAGCTGACAATACCGTCAGCGCCGGCCTGAACCGCGTCTTTGACGCTGACCTTATCGATCGGCCCAAACCATCTCCACGTATGTCTCATCCCGACTTCCTTTGAAAACCAACGCCACCAGATCCGGCGATATTCGCTCTCGATTCAAATACACTACCATGGTAATATGTCAATTCAGTGGGGCCTGAGCATATCCGCGTGTATGTGATAGAAGCGCTCTGCCCATACCGGAGAACAGCCTTGGCCCAGACCGAAAAACAATCGACAACCCTGCTTGCGATCGATCCAAAGCTGCCGATGGCGCCGCAGATCTACGGCAGCATTCGCCAGTCGATCCTCGATCTCCGCCTCACCCCGAAGCAGGCCTTGAGCGAGAAGGAGCTGGCCCTCATGCTCGGCGTCAGCCGCACGCCGGTTCGCGAAGCGCTGATCAAGCTCGCCGAGGATGGGTTGGTCGATATCTTCCCGCAGCGTGGCACCTTCGTCGCGCCGATCCGCGTTGCGGAGGTCCTGGAGGCGCAGTTCATTCGCGAGGCGCTGGAGGTCTCCGTCGTCGCGCGTGTCGCCGAAATATCCGATCCCGCAATCATTTACCGCCTGCAGGAGAGCCTGGCACGGCAGAAGCGTGCGATCGACAATGGCGATCTCGACGGCTTCCTGGCGGAGGACGAGAATTTCCATTTCATTCTGTCGGCCTCCGTCAATCTGACGCGGGCCTGGAAGGTCATCCAGAATGTCAAAGGCCAGCTCGACCGTGTGCGCGTTCTGAGCCTGCCGGAGCCCGGCCATCTGGCCGAGCTTTACGAGCAGCACCTGGCGATCGTCACTTCGATTGAATCCGGCAACGCGGCAGCGGCGAAGAAGCACATGACCAAGCATCTGCAGCAAGTCTTCCGCACCATCGATAAGCTGCTGGCGCAGAGGCCCGAAATCTTCTTCGATTGATCGATAGCGCGACGAAACGACACCGCTCAAGCGCGAAATCCGCTTGGTCGCAGCGGCATGATTGGCTATGGTTGCCGCACGGCCCTCACGCGGAGGCGAGGAGCGCCGTACATCATTCGACGGCGGAGGCCGTCTCAAGCACGACATCGCTATAGATCATGGGGCTCCGGCTCTGCCGACCGCTTCGCGGATCGGACGCGGGCGCTCCGTCAGAGGAGGCAGGAATGGACTATCGTAAGCTCGGCCCCAGCGGGGCTGTCGTCACGGCCTATTGCCTTGGCACCATGACCTTCGGCGCGGAGGCAGACGAAGCGGCATCCCACAGATTGCTGGACGATTATTTCGCCTGGGGCGGCAATTTCATCGACACCGCCGATGTCTACAGCGCCGGCAAGTCGGAGGAGATCATCGGGCGCTGGCTAAAGGCGCGGCCGAACGAGGCCCGGCAGGCGGTGATCGCCACCAAGGGGCGTTTTCCGATGGGCAGCGGCCCGAACGATATCGGCCTGTCGCGCCGGCATCTCAACCAGGCGCTGAACGACTCGCTGCGTCGACTTGGCGTCGAATATATCGACCTCTACCAGATGCATGCCTGGGATGCGCTGACCCCGATTGAGGAGACGCTGCGCTTTCTCGACGACGCCGTTTCCGCCGGCAAGATCGGCTATTACGGCTTCTCCAACTATGTCGGCTGGCACATCGCCAAGGCCGTCGAAATCGCCAAGTCGCGCGGTTATACGCGGCCGGTCACGCTTCAACCGCAATACAATCTGCTCGTTCGCGATATCGAGCTTGAGATCGTCGGCGCCTGCCAGGATGCGGGCATGGGCCTTCTGCCGTGGTCGCCACTCGGCGGCGGCTGGCTGACCGGCAAATACAAGCGCGACAACACACCGACCGGTGCCACCCGCCTCGGCGAAAATCCCAATCGGGGTAGCGAGTCTTATTCGCAGCGCAATGCACAGGATCGCACCTGGGCGATCATCAGCGCAGTCGAGGAGATCGCCAAGGCACGCGGCGTGAGCATGGCGCAGGTGGCTCTGGCCTGGACGGCGGCGCGGCCGGTCGTGACCTCCGTGATCCTCGGCGCCCGCACGCCGGAACAACTCGCCGACAATCTCGGCGCGGCGAAACTGGTGCTATCGGAAGCCGAAATGGACCGGCTGAACGAGATCAGCGCGCCACATCCGGCGGAATATCCCTATGGCACGGGCGGCACCAACCAGCGGCACCGCAAGATAGAAGGCGGCCGCTAAGACAGGATCTGGCGGCGGCAGGCAGATAGCCTTGCCGCCGCCGGCTATCCCTGGGCACGACGAAGCAACCTCACTTCGCGGTGATACTTTTCAGTTCGAAGAGCTCGAGCCCCAGGACTGGCGGATATGAAACTCCGTCAGCCGCTTCAGCTCTTCGACATCACCCTTCTCGATCGCATCGATCATCAGATGGTGCTCCCGGCCGGATTGGTCGACGCGGGCGCGGGTGCGCCATTGCGAAACCGGGGCTGAAGAGGTGCGCTGCCGGATCTCAGCGACGAGATCGACCAGTTCCTTGTTGCCGCCAAGCGTCAGCAATTCGCGATGGAATGCGAGATTGGCTTCATAGAGCTCGAGCATGGTGCCGAGGAGGACCATCTCATCGAAGCGCTTGGCAAGTACGCGCAATTTCAAAATGCTCTCAGGCGATGCATTCGCAACGATCTGGCCGGCGATCGCCGTCTCCAGGATCACGCGGATATCGCTGACTTCGACCGCACGCCGACCATCCTGTTCATAAACGTGATAGCCCCGGTTCGGCACATGCTCGACAAGCCGCTTCTGTGCCAGCCTATCCAGTGCGCGGCGCACGTCTGGCCTGGTGCAGCCATAGCGCCGTTCCAGATCGATCTGCTTGAGCCATGTGCCGGGAGGAAGCAATCCGCCCAGAATATCCTGGAGAATCTGATCGGTGACATCGCGGGACGTCTCGCCTTCGATAGCCGCTTCGTCACTCTTCAAATCGACATCGTTCATCGCAACTCCCCTGCCACAGCGTAATCGATATCACGTCGCCACGGATTTCTGTAGCCGGCTGCGTCTGGTGCGCCGGGGGCTTTTTGATGAAAATTTATCCATGCCGATATATTGCGCAGAATTTTTTTGTATCCTAAATTGGCGCCAATTTTGGTAACTCTATAATTCGGACTCGGTCGAAACACCATGAAAAACTCATCGGAAATCTGGGATGTGGTCGAAGCGAAGCGCGAGACATTCTTCGATCTTAGCGATCGCATCTGGGGCATGCCCGAGACCAATTATGAGGAATTCCGCTCCGCGGCGGAGCATGAGCGGCTTCTCGAACAGGAGGGCTTTCGTGTTCACCGCAACGTCGCCGGCTTGCCGACAGCCGTCATGGGCGAGGCAGGTGAAGGCGGGCCGGTGATTGCCATTCTCGGAGAGTTCGATGCCCTGCCCGGCCTCAGCCAAGAAGCGGGGATTGCCGAGGAGCGCCCGATCGTCACCGGCGGCAACGGCCATGGCTGCGGCCACAATCTGCTCGGCTCGGGTTCGATGCTGGCCGCTGCCGCCGTCAAGGATTATCTGGCGGCCAACGGCCTGAAAGGGCGGGTCCGCTACTATGGCTGCCCGGCCGAAGAAGGTGGTTCGTCCAAGGGCTTCATGGTGCGCGCCGGCGTCTTCGATGATGTCGACATCGCCATTTCCTGGCATCCGGCCGCCTTTGCCGGCGTCAACAATCCGATCTCGCTTGCCTGCAACGAGATCAATTTTCACTTCTCCGGCCGTGCGTCGCATGCCTCCGCAACGCCACATCTTGGCCGCAGCGCGCTCGACGCGGTGGAGCTGATGAATGTCGGCGTCAACTACATGCGCGAACACATGCCCTCGACGGCGCGCATCCATTACGCCGTCACCGACACCGGTGGCAACGCGCCGAACGTCGTGCAGGCACGCGCAACCGTTCGCTATCTGGTGCGGGCACGGACGCTTCCGGAATTGCTGACCCTTGTCGCACGGGTCAAGAAGGTCGCCGAGGGCGCGGCCCTGATGACGGAAACCACCGTGCGCAGCGAGATTATCAGCGGCGACGCCAATCTGGTTGGCAATGCGCCGCTGGAAGAGCTGATGTTCGCCAATCTCGAAAGGCTCGGACCGCCGGCCTACGACGACGCCGACGAGGAAGCCGCACGTAAATTTCAGGAGACCTTCAGCACGGAGGATATCGCTGCCTCCTACGGCCGCTTTGGTCTTAAGCCAAAGAAGGGCCAGGGGCTTTGCGATACCGTCTTCCCGCTCGGCGCCGGCGACGGGACGCTGGTCGGCTCCACGGATGTCGGCACGGTGAGCTGGGTCGTGCCCACCGTGCAGATGCGCGGTGCCACCTACGCCATCGGCACGCCCGGTCATTCCTGGCAATTGGTCGCGCAAGGAAAGCTTCCCGCCGCCCATAAGGGGATGGAGCATGCCGCCAAGATCATGGCGAGCACGGCGCTCGATCTCATCCTCGACCCTGCCCGCATCGAGGCGGCCAAGGCGGATCACAAGGCGCGCCTTGAGTACACTCCCTTCGTCAACCCGATCCCCGACGGCGTGGAGCCGCCTTTGCCGGTGAACGGCCATGGTTGATGCCGTGACCCCGCCGACAAACGAGATCATGAACATGTCATCTCCCATTTCCAAGCCCGCCTATGGCGATCGGCTGGCCCGACAATGAACCAGCCGGGTTTCTTCGACATTTTGAGCTTTGGACCCGACGGTTGGGCGAAGGCATTGCTGGCCGGCGCGTGGATGACTGTTCTCATCGCCATCTCCGGCTATGCCATCGGCATTGTCATCGGCGGTTTTGGTTCCTGGGCCAAGGTCTCGGGCGGCCGCACCACCCGCATTGTCGCCGATACCTATACGACGGTGCTGCGCGGCATCCCTGATCTGCTGGTCATCTACCTTCTCTATTTCGGCGGCAGCGCTGCGGTCACGGCTATCGGACGCCTGTTCGGTGCGGAGGGGTTTGTCGGTTTTCCAGGCTTTCTGGCGGGCTCGCTGGCCGTCGGTATTACGTCGGGCGCGCAGCAGACGGAAGTCTTTCGTGGCGCCTTCAAGGCTGTGCACCGCGGTGAGATCGAGGCGGCGATCGCTTGCGGCATGTCGCGCTGGCTGCGCTTCCGGCGCATCGTCGCGCCCCTCACCCTGCGCCACGCCCTGCCCGGCCTCGGCAATGTCTGGCAGGTGGTGCTGAAGGAATCCGCACTGGTCTCGATCACCGGTGTTGCCGAGTTGCTGCGTCAGGCTCAGGTCGGCGCCGGCTCCACCGGTCTGCCCTTTGATTTCTATCTGATTGCCGGCCTCCTCTATCTGGCCATCTCGACCGTGTCGGGCGCGTTGATGCGTCAGGCAGAACGCCACTTCAACCGCGGCGTCAGGAGAGTCTGATGGACTGGAATTTCCTCGGCGAAACCTTCGTCAGCCTGATCACGGCCATTCCGCTGACGCTCTCGCTCGCCGGCCTGTCGATCCTCTTTGGCGCGGTGCTGGCGCTGGGTCTCGCCATGGCGCGCTTGTCCGGCATTGCTGCGCTCGATGGGTTCGCGCGCTTCTATGTCTTTCTCTTCCGTGGCACGCCGCTGCTCGTGCAGATCTTCCTGCTCTATTATGGCCTTGGCCAATTCCCCGCTGTTCGGCACAGCATTTTATGGCCGATCCTGCGCCAACCCTATTGGTGTGCTGTCCTCGCGCTGACGCTAAACACCGCGGCCTATGCCAGCGAGATCATTCGCGGCGGCCTGCTGTCGGTGCCGCATGGTCAGATCGAGGCGGCGCGTGCGTGCGGCATGGGGCGCTTCATGCAGTTTCGTCGCATCATCTGGCCGCTCGCTATCCGCCAGGCACTGCCGGGTTACGGCAACGAGATGATCTCGATGGTCAAGGCCACCTCCCTTGCCTCCATCATCACCCTGATGGAAGTGACGGGCGTTGCGGCCAAGCTCATCTCGGAGACCTACCGCGCCATTGAGGTCTTCGTCGTCGCCGGCGCCATCTATCTCGCCATCAACTTCCTGCTGACCCGCCTCATCCAGCTGCTCGAATATTGGCTGAGCCCGCATCTGCGTCAGCCGCGCCCCCTGCTCATACCGACCACCGAAGGAGATGCGCCATGACCGAAAATGCTCCCGCGCTCAGCGTCCGGAACCTGCACAAGAGCTTCGGTCCGGTCGAAGTCCTCAAGGGCATATCCCTCGACGCCCAGCAGGGCGACGTCATCTCCATCCTCGGCTCCTCGGGATCGGGAAAATCGACCTTCCTGCGCTGCATCAACATGCTGGAAACACCGGATTCCGGAGATATCACGGTGGCCGGCGAGACCATCCACATGCAGTCCGGCCGCAAGGGCAATCGCCCGACCGATCACCATCAGGTGGATCGCATCCGCTCCAGGCTCGGCATGGTCTTCCAGAGCTTCAACCTCTGGAGCCACAAGACCGTTCTGGAAAACATTATCGAAGCGCCCATCCATGTGCAGCGCCGCCCCAAGGCGGAATGCATCGAGGAGGCCGAGGCGCTGCTTGCCAAGGTCGGCATCGCCGACAAGCGCAACCATTACCCCTCGCATCTTTCCGGCGGACAGCAGCAGCGCGCCGCCATTGCACGGGCGCTCGCCATGCAGCCGACGGTGATGCTGTTCGACGAGCCGACATCGGCGCTCGATCCGGAACTGGTCGGCGAAGTCCTGCGCGTCATGCGCGGGCTTGCCGAAGAGGGCCGCACCATGCTGGTCGTCACCCACGAGATGGGGTTTGCCCGCGACGTCTCCAGCCGCGTGATCTTCGTCCATCAGGGACTGATCGAGGAGGATGGGAAGCCGCACGAGGTTTTCGCCAATTCGAAATCGGACCGATTCCGCCAGTTCATTTCCAAATAAGCCATTCATAAGACCGTAAAAAGGGGAACAACTACAATGAAATATGTGATTTCTCTCATGAAGGCCTTCAGCCTTCTGACACTGATCTTCGCGTCCACCGTAGCGCATGCGGAAGAGAAGAAATGGACGCATGTGACGATCGCAACCGAAGGCGAATTCCGTCCGTGGAACTTCACCAAGTCGGACGGCACCTTGGATGGCTATGAGATCGACCTGATCAAATATCTCTGCGATCACATGAAGGTGGAATGCACGACCGTCGTCCAGTCCTTCGACGGCATGATCCCGGCCTTGCAGGCCGGCAAGTTCGACGCCATCATCTCCGGCATGTCGGCGACAGCAAAGCGCGAAGAGGTCATTGCTTTCAGCGATTCCTACGGCACGACCGGCCAGACCTTCGCTACGCTGAAATCCGATCCGCTGGCGCAAATGCCGCTGAAGGACGAGGTCTTCTCGCTCGGATCGAATGAACAGGGTGCGATCGACGCGCTCAAACAGCTCGAACCCTTGCTGAAGGGCAAGACCATCGGCGTCCAGACAGCCTCGATCGCCGAAAATTTCCTGCAGAAATACCTGAAGGACGTCGTCACCATTCAGGAATACAAAACCACCGAGCAGCACGACCTCGACCTCAAGGCCGGCCGCGTCGACCTGATCATGGCCTCCACCGCCTATCTCTCGACGGCGGCTTCCAAGCCCGGCAATGAGGATTTCGCACTGACCGGTCCGCGCTTCCAAGGCGGCCTGCTCGGTCGCGGCAGCTCCGTCGGCCTCCGAAAGACCGATCCGGAACTGAAGGCGATGTTCAACGATGCCATCGCCGCCGCCAAGGCTGACGGAACGATCGCAAAACTCTCCCAGAAATGGTTCGGCTTCGACGTGACGCCGCGTTGAGGTCTTTCTCCAAGGAACGGTCGCTTTCCGGGCGACCGTTCTCCGCTTACACCCGAAAATGTAACGATAGTTCTTGCGCCTCCATCCGCGCGGGCGCTATCCATTATGACAAAAGAGGCCCATTAACACGGACCGCCAGCATTGCGGCTTGAAGGTGAGAGCAGAGAATGACGAGACCCGTGATCGGCGTCATCGGGAACGCCCGCCTTGTGGAAAGCCGTTTCGCCGCCCAGCTCGTCGGAGACAATAATCTTCGGGCCGTAACCGAAGTCGCCGGCGCTCTGCCGCTGATGTTTGCCGGCAGCCCGAGCCTCACCGACATTGCGGATCTGCTGGACACCGTCGACGGTGTGCTGCTGACGGGCGCCAGGGCCAATGTGCATCCGAGCCACTTCAACACCGAGCCTCATCCCAAGCATGAGCCGTATGACGAGGATCGCGACGCCGTGGCGCTGCCGCTAATCCGGGCCTGCGTCGTGCGCGGCGTGCCCATCCTAGGCATATGCCGCGGCTTCCAGGAAATGAATGTGGCGGCCGGTGGGTCGCTACACCCGGAAATTCGTGAATTGCCGGGGCGCATGAATCACCGGATGCCACGTCTGGAGAACGGAGAAATCCACCCCGATCTGGAGGTGGTTTTTGCCGATCGCCACGATGTCAGGCTTGTGCCGGGCGGAACATTCGCCCGCATTTTTGGCCGGGATGTGATCCGTGTGAACTCCCTGCATGGACAAGGCGTCCTAGAGCTTGGCGAACAGGTGGTCGCGGAGGGAATTGCCGAGGATGGCACGATCGAGGCAATCCGCTTCAAGGACGCTCAAGAGTTTGCACTCGGCGTGCAATGGCACGCCGAGCATGATCCGCAAACCAATCCAGTGAACCGCGCGCTGTTTCAGGCGTTTGGGGACGCGGTAAGACGGCACAAGAGCAGCCGCTAAGCGGCACTACGAAATCAGATCATACAAGTCACGTAAGCGGCGGATTTAATTTGGCAAATCCTTCCTGGTTCCTGTAGGGGAAATATGGATAGGGCGACATCACCGCGCTCACTCTATCAAGCTTCCCAATCTGCTCCCTCGACAATGACCAGCCGACCGCACCGAGGTTCTGGCGAAGCTGCTCCTCATTCCGCGCGCCGATAATGACGCTGGCGACGGTTGGGCGAGCTATAAGCCAGTTGATGGCGATCTGCGGCACCGTCTTGCCCGTCTCGGCTGCGATATCGTCGAGCGCCTCGACGATATCGTAGAGCTTCTCGTTATCCACCGGCGGACCGAAGGCAGCCGTCTCGTGCAACCGGCTTTTCTCGGGAAGAGGTTGGCCACGGCGGATCTTGCCGGTTAGCTGCCCCCAGGCAAGCGGGCTCCAGACGAGCGCGCCGACATTCTGATCGGCGGCAAGCGGCATCAGCTCCCATTCATAGTCGCGGCCCGCAAGCGAGTAATAGACCTGGTGAGCGACATAACGGGGATAGGCATGCTTCTCCGCGAGGGCCAGCGACTTCATCAGTTCCCAGCCGGCGAAATTGGAGGCGCCGACATAGCGAAGCTTTCCCGCTCTCACGAGACCATCAAGCGTGGAGAGCACCTCCTCGATCGACGTCGAGGCGTCGAAGGCGTGCAATTGCAGCAGGTCGATATAGTCCGTGCCGAGACGGCGCAGGGCATCGTCCACGGATCTGATCAGTCGGGAGCGCGACGTGCCCCAATCGGCAGGCCCGTCGCCGGTCGGAAGCGCCGTCTTGGTCGAGATCAGGACGGTATCACGACGCCCCCGGATCGCCTGGCCGAGCACGTCCTCCGACGCACCGGCGGAGTAGACATCCGCCGTGTCGAAAAGATTGACGCCTGCCTCCAGGCAGATATCGACGAGACGACGTGCTTCCACCGCGTCCGTCGTCCCCCAGGCGCCGAATAGCGGGCCACTGCCGCCGAAGGTGCCGGCCCCAAAGCTCAAGACCGGCACCCTCAGGCCCGATGCACCGAGATTTCTGTATTCCATGGATCTGTCTCCTGTCGTTTCAACTGAGATAGACGCTCCACCCAACATGATATAGATTGCCTAAAAGAAACTCATTTGTGATTTGAATTCATCATGAGCCGTCAGGACATCAATCGCTCCGGCGAGATGGAAGTTTTCGTGCGCGCGGTCGAGCTTGGTGGCTTCACCGCCGCGGCCACGGCCTGCCGGATGACGCCATCGGCCGTCAGCAAACTGATTTCTCGTCTGGAAGCACGGCTGGGTGCGCGGCTCATCAACCGCTCGACCCGGCGGCTGCAACTGACGCCGGAAGGATGCGCTTTTTATGAGCGCAGCATAGCGATCCTTGCCGACATCGCCGAGGCGGAGCGCTATGCCTCGGCGGGCGAGCAGGCTACTGGGCCTATCCGCATCAACACCAGCGGTTCCTTCGGCAACCATGTGCTGGCTCCGCTCATTCCATCCTTCATAGCGCTATACCCTGCCGTCTCGCTCGAGATCGTTCACACCGACAAGGTCGTGGATCTGATGGAGGAACGGGCTGACGTTGCGATCCGCACCGGGCCGCTCAAGAATTCCAGCCTGACCGCCCGCAAACTCGGCGTGACCCGCAAGATCATCGTCGCCTCATCCGACTATCTCCGACGTCGCGGCACACCGAGATCAACCGACGAACTCCAGAAGCACTGTCGCATCGGCTTTGCCTATACACGCGCCGTAGAGGGATGGCCCCTGCTGAGCGCCGGAAAGACGATAGAGGTTCCCGTTACGCCGGGCCTGCAGGTCGGCGATGGCGAGGCCATGCGCCATCTGGCGCTCGCGGGCGCGGGCCTGGCGCGGCTTCCCGCTTTCACGGTCAAGGCAGATATCGAGGCTAGCCGCCTGGCACCCGTGCTCGAAGACATCAATCCGGGTGACGGCGAGGAGTTCTATGCCGTGCATATCGGCCAGGGCGGCCCGCTTCCGGCGCGCGTGCGGGCGCTGCTAGATTTCCTGCACAACAATGTCAGGCTGTGAGGAGCCTGCTTGGCTTACGCCGCCGGCTGCTTCGTCTTGCGCAGATAGGGCAGCACGGTATCGAACGAGCCGAAGCGGGTGATTGCGTCCTCGTTGGACACGGCGGCGGTGATGATGACATCCTCGCCCTGCTGCCAGTTCGCCGGAGTGGCGACCTGATGCTTCGCCGTCAGCTGGATGGAGTCGATCGCGCGGAGGATTTCGTTAAAGTTGCGGCCCGTCGTCATCGGATAGGTGAGGATCAGCTTGATCTTCTTGTCCGGTCCGATGATGAAGACCGAGCGCACCGTAGCGTTGTCGGCGGGCGTGCGTCCTTCGGAGCTTTCGCCGGCGCCGGCCGGCAGCATGTCATAGAGCTTGGCGACCTTGAGATCCTTGTCGCCGATCAGCGGATATTCGACATCGAAACCGGTCGCGGTCTTGATGTCGCCTTTCCATTTGGCATGGCTTTCGACCGGATCGACGGAAATGCCGATGACCTTGACGCCGCGTTTCACAAAATCCCGCTCAAGACCTGCCATCGCACCAAGCTCGGTCGTGCAGACCGGCGTAAAATTCTTGGGGTGCGAGAACAGGATCGCCCAGCCCTTGCCGATCCATTCGTGGAAGTCGAGCTTGCCCTGAGTGGTATCGGCCGTGAAATTGGGTGCCTCATCGCCGATTCTGAGTGACATGGAAGTCTCCGGAGTGTGGGAGTTGTGGGC
>DASVPC010000265.1:0-2208 GCA_036383055.1 Rhizobium sp.
GCATTACCGCCGGAAGACGATACGAAACGCCGTTTCCCATTCTTGGCATGGTGTTCGCAGGCCGCGCCCACACCTCGGATCTTGAACGAGCCGGGCGGCTGGAGCGCATCCATCTTCAACCAGACGGATCGTCCCGATGCCACGCTCAAGGGGCGGGATTCGAGGAGCGGGGTTTCGATATGAAGGGCCATGGGATGTCGTGTCCGAAGAGCGATGTTAGCGGTCGCCCACCGATATGCCGAAAGCCACTTGGCGAGCAAGCCTACGCGGCAAAGACAGGGCTTTAGGCCACAGCCCTTGCCAGCGCACAGCGCGACCAAAGCGCATGCAATGCTCCGACCAGATGCTCGATATCGGCGTCGGAATGCAGCGGCGTCGGCGTGATGCGCAGGCGCTCGGTCTTCTTCGGCACGGTCGGATAGTTGATCGGCTGGACATAGACGCCGTTGTCGAGCAGCAGATCGGAGATCCACTTGCACTTGGCGGCGTCGCCGACCATCACCGGCACGACATGGCTCGGATTCGGCATATGCGGAATGCCGGCGGCATCGAGCTGGGCGCGCAGCCGGCGGACACGGTCCTGATGGCGGGCGCGCTCGAACTGGCTGACCTTCAGATGCTGGATCGAGGCGACGGCGCCGGCCGCCAGCGACGGCGGCAACGACGTCGTGAAGATGAAGCCGGACGAGAAGGAGCGGATATAATCGCAGAGTGCCGCCGATGCGGCGATATAGCCGCCCATGACGCCGAAAGCCTTGCCAAGCGTGCCTTCGATCACCGTCAACCGATCCATCAGCCCCTCGCGCTCGGCAATGCCGCCGCCGCGCGGGCCGTACATGCCGACGGCATGCACTTCGTCGAGATAGGTCATGGCGCCGTATTTGTCGGCGAGGTCGCAGATTTCCTTGATCGGGGCGATATCGCCATCCATCGAATAGACGCTCTCGAAAGCGATCAGCTTCGGCGCCTTCGGATCGGCGGCCTTGAGCTTGGCTTCGAGATCGTGCAGATCATTATGCTTCCAGATGACCTTGTCGCATTTCGCGTGGCGGATGCCCTCGATCATCGAAGCGTGGTTCAGTGCGTCGGAGAAGACAATCAGGCCGGGAATGCGCGCGCCGAGCGTACCGAGCGTCGCCCAGTTGGAGATATAACCTGACGTGAAGATCAGAGCGGCTTCCTTGCCGTGCAGATCGGCAAGCTCCTGCTCGAGCATGACATGATAGTGGTTGGTGCCAGAAATATTCCGGGTGCCTCCCGCACCCGCGCCACAGTGATCGATGGCCTCTTTCATCGCCTCGATCACCTTCGGATGCTGGCCCATACCGAGATAGTCGTTGGAGCACCAGACCGTCACTTCCTGCGGGCCGTTGGGCGTATGCCGCGTCGCGCGCGGAAAGCTGCCGCGGTGACGCTCGAGATCGGCGAACACGCGGTAGCGGCCTTCCTTGTGCAGCCCGTCCAGCTCACCCTTAAAGAATGCTTCGAAATCCATCATCTGCTCCAGAACCATGCAACCGTTTTTCCTGAATGCCGGTTCGCACGTCAACCCCTCCGCACTGCTTTCACGCCCCACTGCGGCAAATCGCCCATAATTTTGAACAATTCTAGACAAGGAATAGATAATCACGACGAATTGACAATCAAACCCATGCCCCGCAGGGGCGTAAACCGGAGCGACGATCAACCCGCCGCTCCGGCATTTTGCGTGGCGATCTATGCCGCCGCCACTGCACGCTTCGCCATGACCTTGACCAGATTGGCGCGGTATTCGGCGGTGGCATGCAGGTCCGACATCAGCGTCGAGGAGTCGACGGTTGCATTGGCAACCGCATCCGGCGACCAGTTCGCCGCCAGCGCCTGTTCCATGCCGGCATGGCGGAACACGCCGTCCGCCCCCGCGCCGGTAACCGCGACCCGAACCCCGCCCGCGCCCTTGGCGACGAAGACGCCGGTCATGGCGTAGCGCGAGGCCGGATTGGGGAATTTGGCATAGCCCGCCTTCTCCGGCGCCTCGAAGGTAATGGCGGTGATCAGCTCGCCATCTTCCAGCGCGGTCTCGAACAGGCCGGTGAAATAGTCATCGGCGGTAATCTGACGCTTGTCGGTGACGATGGTGGCGTTGAGCGCCAGCATAGCCGAGGGATAGTCCGCCGCCGGATCGTTGTTGGCGACCGAACCGCCGATCGTGCCCATATGACGGACATG
>DASVPC010000266.1:0-23245 GCA_036383055.1 Rhizobium sp.
AACCACTTCCGAAAATGAACCATCACCGAAGCCTTCAACAAAGAGCAGGCAACATATATAGGCGCTTTATGCGCTTGCTGCGACCATCAGAAAATAGCAGCTTTTTGACGGAATTGCGGGAAAGCTCAAGGTTTGGCTTGACGCGGACGGCTGCTCTGACTATAGAACCGCAACTTTCCAATTATGGCCTGTTGGATTGCGCGCCGGGTTTTGCCTGGAACGACTTTTCAATGGCCGAGAAAAACAAAAGTAGGTGTTCCATGTCCCGCATGTGCGAATTGACCGGCAAGGCCGTCCTCGTGGGCAACAATGTCAGCCACGCCAACAACAAGACCAAGCGTCGGTTCCTTCCGAACCTCTGCCAGGTCACGTTGATCTCTGACGTTCTTGGCCAGCGTTATCGTCTGCGCGTTTCCGCTGCAGGCCTCCGTTCGGTCGAGCATCGTGGCGGCCTCGACGCTTTCCTTCTGAAGGCCAGCGAAAACGAGCTCAGCCAGCGTGCGCGCCTGCTGCGTCGCCAGATCATCAAGAAGACCGCCGAAGCCGCTGCTACCGTAGCTGCCTAAGCTTTAGCTCTTCTGAATAGCATACGGGCTGAGAGGCTTGCACGGATGATCTCCGGGCAAGCCTTTTCCCATGTCCGGTTTTCACTCCAACTGGTGGCATCTCCCAGGATAAAAAAATGCTGATGAAATCGCGCTATACCCTGATCTACGTTCTGCTGATGACGCTTGTCGTCGTCGCCTCGAACATCCTCGTGCAGTATCCGCTGCAGGCGACGCTCGCCGGCATCAATCTTGCCGATATCCTGACCTGGGGTGCCTTCACCTATCCCGTCGCCTTCCTGATCACCGACCTGACCAACCGCCAGTTCGGCCCGAAGACCGCACGCAAGGTGGTGTTCGCCGGCTTCGTCGTCGGTGTCGCGCTCTCCTTCGTCACCGCCCAGCCGCGCATCGCGATCGCTTCCGGCTCGGCCTATCTCGCCGGCCAGCTGCTCGATATCTCCGTGTTCAACCGTCTGCGCCGCATGGCCTGGTGGCGCGCACCGCTGTTCGGTTCGCTGATCGGCTCGCTTCTCGACACGCTGATCTTCTTCTCCTTCGCCTTCGCGCCGTTCTTCGTCTTCTTCGGCCCGAACGAACCCTTCGCCATCGACTGGGCGCCGATCCTCGGCGTGTTTTCCACATCGGCGCCGCGTTGGATCTCCTGGGCGATCGGCGATTTCTCGGTGAAGGTGACGGTCGGCCTCGTCATGCTGCTGCCCTATGGCGCGCTGATGAACCTGCTGAAACCGGCCCCGCAAGTGCCGACAGCCTAAACGTCAGCCGCCATAAATCCGAAGAAGCCCGTGCAAGACGCGGGCTTTTTCAATTCCGGCTGACCAGGCTCTCGTCGTGCAGGCGGAACTCCAGCATCAGGCTCCGCTGCAGGATCGAATGATTGTCGTCGGAGACCATGATCAGATGGATCGTGCCGTCAGCCGCGCGAAAGGCATCCAACCCTTCCATATTGTCGATCTGGTAACTGGAATTGGCCTCGAAAATGACGGGGCCGTCCACGACCGCACCCGGCCTGATATCGCCACCGGCAATACGGCGGATCCGCACGCCGATGCCATGCGCCAGATCGAAGCGCCGCTCCAACAGCAGCAGATCGCCATCCGGCAGGAACACGCCGTCGCTGGCGTCGAAGTCGTCGCCATGCTTCACAGTGAAGCGGCCCTTCAGTGGCCCATCCAGGATCGCCGCCAGCATATTACCCTGCTCGTCCAGACTGTCTTCCGCGACGATAACCGTAGCGCCCGCAAGCGGGCCCGATTGCGGCGCGACCGTCAAGACTTCGAGGCTGCGGTTGGCCCGCAATTCCTTTCGCGGGATCAGGATCGGAATGGTGCCATCGGGCGGAGAGGTCTCGAAGCCGGGATCGGGATAGGCGTCGACGCGGTGATATTGCTCATAGCTGACGAGCACATGGTCGTCCTTGAGCGCCAGCCCCTCCGCGTCCATCGCGCCCTTGCCAGCATCCGTCACGCCGCGGCGATCGACCATCGGCATGATGCGCGCATCGGTGATGCCCTTCAGCCTGGCATCCTCATCGCGCTCAATAGTTCCCGTCAGCCAGTGACCGGTATCCAGCACCGAGATGAAACGGCGTTGATCGGGACGGAAACGGATGGCTGAGACGGCGCCAAGAAGCGGATTGCTCGAGCTAAGCTCAAGACCTCCCAGGAATTCGAGAGCGCCGAATCGCGTCAGCCCGGAACCGGGCTTGAATGCGGAAATTGCCGTCGCTTGGATCTCCGCCGGCCCGCCTTCCGGCACATCCATGGCGGCGCAGCCGGCGAGCAGCATCACGAGCATGGTCGCACAGCAGAAGCGTTTCATGGGCTCTCACGGGCCTGCGGGATCAAGGAAGGGCAAGCGCACCGGCCGAACGGCCGATGCTGGAGACAAGCCTAGAGTATTCAGCTTGCGCGGCGCATGCGCGAGCGCGGCTGGCTTGCCTGATCCTCGAACAGCGAAGCAAGCTGCTCGGTCATCGCGCCAGCCAGTTCGTCGGCGTCGACGATCGTCACGGCGCGGCGATAGTAGCGCGTGACGTCATGGCCGATGCCGATCGCCAGGAGTTCCACCGGCGAGCGCGTCTCGATCTGCTCGATCACGGCGCGCAGGTGCCGTTCCAGATAGTTGCCCGGATTGACCGACAGCGTCGAATCATCGACCGGAGCACCGTCCGAGATCATCATCAGGATGCGGCGCTGCTCGCGGCGGCCAAGCAGGCGGTTATGCGCCCAGATCAGCGCCTCGCCGTCGATATTTTCCTTGAGCAGGCCTTCGCGCATCATCAGGCCGAGGTTGCTGCGCGAACGGCGATAGGGCTCGTCGGCGGATTTGTAGATGATATGGCGCAGGTCGTTCAAGCGTCCCGGCGTTTGCGGCTTGCCGCCGGCGAGCCACTTTTCGCGCGCCTGTCCGCCCTTCCAGGCCTTGGTGGTGAAGCCGAGGATCTCGACCTTGACGCCGCAGCGCTCCAGCGTGCGCGCCAGGATATCGGCGCACGAGGCGGCAACCGTGATCGGCCGACCGCGCATCGAACCCGAATTGTCGATGAGCAGCGTCACGACCGTATCGCGGAACTGCGTGTCGCGCTCCATCTTGAAGGAGAGCGCCTGCATCGGATCGATGATCAGGCGCGTCAGTCGCGCCGGATCGAGATAACCCTCTTCGAGATCGAAGTCCCAGGAACGGTTCTGCTGCGCCATCAGGCGGCGCTGCAGGCGGTTGGCGAGCCGGCCAACCGCGCCCTGCAGGTGCGCGAGCTGCTTGTCGAGGAAAGCGCGCAGGCGCTCGAGCTCAGCCGTGTCGCAGAGTTCCTGTGCCGTCGTGGTCTCGTCGTATTCCTCGGTAAAGACGTGATAGTCGACCTTTTCGTTGAAGTCGGCAAAGGGCGTGTTCGGTCGGCGGGTTTCGCCCGGCGTCTCCGAATCCTCTTCGCCCTCTTCGCTCATGTCGTCGTCGGAGATTTCGGCGCCGTCCATCTCGCCGTCATCCATCTGCTCGTCGGAGGCTTCGCTATCCTCGGCAGGCGCGGAATCGGAACCGTCGTCGCTCTCGACATCCTGGTCGTCCTGGTCCTCGCCGCTCGGCTTGTCCTCTTCAGCAGACTCCTCGTCGGAATCCGGCTCCATCTCCTGGTCGCCGTATTCCTCGGCCATCTCCATCGCCGTTAGCATATTGCGGACAACGCGGGCAAAACTCTGCTGGTCGTTGATGCTGGAGGTGAGATTGTCGAGTTCGCCGCCGGTCTTTTCCTCAATGAAGGACCGCCAGAGGTCGAGCACCTTGCCTGCACTTTCCGGCGGCTTCTGGCCGGTCAGCTTCTCGCGCACGATCATCGCCATCGCTTCGCCGATCGGCGCATCCTCCTGCCGCTCGATGCCGGAGAAATTCGCCTTGGCGTATTTTTCCGAATTCATCGAGCCGATGTTGGAGGCCACGCCGCTCATGCGCAACGAACCGATCGACTCGACACGCGCCTGCTCGACGGCATCGAAAATGGAGCGGGCATCGGCGCCCTGCGGCGCCATTGTGGCGTGCACGCGGGCATCATGACAGGCAAGCCTGAGCGCCATCGAATCGCCGAGACCGCGCGTCACCGCCAGCTCATGCGCCGTCGGCCGCTTGGAAAGCTCCGGCAGGCGAATGCGCTCGCCCGTCATTCCCGGGCGCTCGTTGGCGAAGGCGACCTCGACCTCGGCATCGCCGGCGATCGAGCGCACGCAGCCGGTAATCGCCCGACGCAACGGCTCCATGTCCACCGGGGCGCCCGGCTTCGCTTTGGAATTGTCTCCGCGACCTGACATGACTTGTCGGTTCTTCCTTAGGCTTCGAGCACGATATTGGCAGCACTTTCCTTCAGCTCTATGCCGAAGGCGCGCTGATAATGCTCGGCGACCAGCGGCCGCTCCAGCTCATCGCACTTGTTGAGGAAGGTAACGCGGAAGGCGAAGGCGACATCGCCGAAGATTTCCGCATTTTCCGCCCAGGTGATGACCGTACGCGGGCTCATGACGGTCGACAGGTCGCCGTTCATGAAGGCTGCGCGCGTGAGATCGGCGACGCGAACCATCTTCGATACGGTGTCGCGGCCCTTCTCGGTGCGGAAGGACTTCACCTTGGCGAGCACGATGTTGACTTCGTTCTCGTGCGGCAGGTAGTTCAGCGTCGTGACGATCGACCAGCGGTCCATCTGCGCCTGGTTGATCTGCTGCGTGCCGTGATAAAGGCCGGTCGTGTCGCCGAGGCCGATGGTGTTGGCGGTCGCGAACAGGCGGAAGGCCGGGTGCGGACGGATGACGCGGCTCTGGTCGAGCAGCGTCAGGCGGCCGGAGGATTCCAGCACGCGCTGGATGACGAACATCACGTCCGGGCGGCCGGCGTCGTATTCGTCGAAGACGAGCGCAACATTGTGCTGATAGGCCCAGGGCAGGATGCCGTCCTTGAACTCGGTGACCTGCAGCCCGTCCTTGACGACGATCGCATCCTTGCCGACGAGGTCGATACGGCTGACATGGCTGTCAAGGTTGATACGCACGCAGGGCCAGTTGAGGCGGGCGGCGACCTGCTCGATATGCGAGGACTTGCCGGTGCCGTGGTAGCCCGAAATCATCACGCGGCGGTTATGGGCAAAACCGGCGAGAATGGCGAGCGTCGTCTCGCGGTCGAACAGGTAGTCGGTGTCGAGATCAGGAACGTAAGCGCCGCCCTTGCTGTAGGCCGGAACGCGAATATCGGAATCGATGCCAAAGACGTCACGGACCGAAACGGTGGTGTCGGGAGTCTCGGAAATATCAAGGTCAATCTTGCTCATCATGTCTCCAAGGCGGGTGACTGTCACCCAGCCATATCAATCTCAGCCATTTGTATCATGACGCCGCAGTTTATTGCCCGCATCCGTCTGGTCGGAACATCGGCGATACTTCTCCGGGACTGAAGCGAAACCTCGACGCGATGAAATGACCGCTTGCGAGCATTCTTGAACAGAGTCCCGGACAAGAAACGCCGCGTCCGGAAAGTCGGCCGAGGTGCAGCCAGCCAATTGCGCACCCTGCCGCGGTTGCCCACGGCCTCAGCCGATTTGGACCATACCTGATTGAAGACGGAGAGCAAGGACAGGAATTAACAAAAACCGTTCTGTTTCAATAATTGATAGGCCTGGATGACCGCGCGGAAGCGCTCCTCCGAGCCGCGGTCGCCGCCATTGGCATCCGGATGATGTTTTTTTACCAGCTCCTTGTAGCGGCTCTTGATTTCCGCCGAGGTGGCGTTGGCGCCGAGACCCATCGTATCGAAGGCCTTTGCCTCCAGCGTCTTCAGCTTGCGCTGCTCCGGAAAGCGCGGCCCACTGCCGCGGCCGTCGCCATCCTTGACGAAGCCGAAGGGATCGCGAACCCGGGTATACGCACCGGAGCGGACTTCCGATTGCAGGGGGCTATTCTTTGCCGCCTTGTTGACACCGACGGTCCAGGTCGGGCGATGGCCGGTGATCGCCTCCTTCTGGTAACGCGCGATCTCGCCGTCCGAAAGGCCGGAGAAATAATTATAGCCCTTGTTGTAGTCCTTGACGTGCTCGAAGCAGAACAAAAAGAACTGTCCTTCCGCATTGCGCCCGACGGGAGCGCGATGCGTACCCTTTTTGTCGCAGCCATCCCACTGGCATGTCGGCGGCGCCTGTTCGGGCTCCGGCTCACGTCTGCGGCGGGTTCGAATGCGATCGAAATATTTTGAATCAAGTTTCATGACGCCCTAATTATGAGGCCTCGATTACCCCACAACAAGAATTGACAAATGGGAATGTTATAGGCTTTGTGGGAACCTTTTTCGCGAACGAGGACATGGCGGGAATATGGAAACGACGCTTCAATCCCGCATTGAAAAAAAGCTCACAGACGCCTTCGCGCCCGAGCGTCTTGCGGTCATCAACGAAAGCCACATGCACGCCGGCCACCAGCCCGACATGACCGGAACCGGCGAGACCCATATAAGAATTCGCATCGTCTCCGCCAAGTTCGCCGGCATGCCGCGCCTTGCCCGCCACAGGGCGATCAACGAGCTATTGAAGCCGGAACTCGATGCAGGGCTGCACGCGCTCGCCGTAGAACCGGCAGCGCCTGGAGAAGCGGTGCGCTGGTAAAGAGCCTTATTCCGGCTTGTTCTCTTCCGTCTCGGCGGGGCGGATGCGGAGCTTGGTGATGCGGTTCTTTTCCCGCTTCATGACGATGAAGCGCTTGCCGTAGAAGGTGAAAGCCTGACGCTCTTCGGGGATGGTCATCGATTCGTGGATGACCAGGCCGGCGATCGTCGTCGCTTCCTCGTCCGGCAGGTGCCAGTCAAGCGCGCGGTTCAGGTCGCGGATCGGCACCACGCCGTCAACGACAATCGAGCCGTCCGCCTCCTGGCGCACGCCCTGAATATCGAGATCGTGCTCATCGGCGATATCGCCGACGATCTCTTCCAGAATATCCTCCAGCGTGACGATGCCCTGCACCTCACCATATTCGTCGACGACGACGGCGAAATGCTGCTTGCGGCGCAGGAAGGCATTCAGCTGGTCTTCGAGATTGGTGCTGTCGGGAACGAACCAGGGCTTCTGGGCGATCTTGACGATATCCAGGTTCTCCGGCTCTGCATTGCGCTCGGCCAGCGCCCTCAGCAGATCCTTGGCGTGCACGACGCCGATGATGTTGTCGATCGTGCCGCGCCAGAGCGGCATGCGCGTATAGGGGCTGTCGAGAATGGCGCGCACCACGACATCGGGCGGATCGTCGGCATTGATGGCGCGCATCGCTGTGCGGTGGACCATGATGTCGGAGAGCTCCAGCTCACCGAGATCAAGCACGCCGCCCAGACGGTCGCGATCGGCCTTGACCACCGATCCCTCGCGATGCAGCAGGTCGACGGCGCCGCGCAGCTCCTCATGCGCCGACAGCATCGACACTTCCCTGGAGAGGTTGATGCCGAAGATGCCGAGAATCTGCCGGACGATGGCATTGACGAAACTCGATATCGGACCGACGACGGCGACGAAGAGGCGCACCGTGCCGGCGACATTGAGCGCGAACCGATCCGGCGACGAGATCGCCCAGCTCTTCGGCAGCACTTCCGCAAAGATGACGAGGATGACGGTCATGGCCAGCGTCGCCAGCGCCACGCCGGAATTGCCGAAGAGACCGAGAAACACGCTGGTGGCGAGCGACGACGCCAGAATATTGGCGAGGTTATTGCCGATCAGCAGCGCGCCGATCAAGCGGTCGCGGCGCTCGATCAGCTTGCGCACGATCCCCGCCCGCTCATCGCCATTGGCCTCCAGCGTGTGAATGCGGCTGCGCGAGGCCGCCGTCAGTGCGGTTTCCGAACCGGAGAAAAACGCCGACAGCAACACGAGCACAACGATCGAGGCGATCTCGGGCCAATATTCCAACAAAACCGCCAGCGTGCCTTCAACCGTCATTGCGGATGTTTTTCCCTCAGGAAACTCAGAACTTCGGAGGACGGCACATCGTCGGCCACGAAGGACTGTCCGATTCCGCGGGTGAGGATGAAGGTGAGCTGGCCGCTCTTGACCTTCTTGTCCTGCGCGATCGCATCCATCAGCACTTCGGCCGGCGGCAGCGCGCCCGGAATATCGCCCATGCGCGTCGGCAGGCCGACCGCCTTCAGATGCGCCTCGACGCGCTTGGCGTCATCGGGGCTTGCCAGATTGAGGCGCGAGGAAAACTCATGCGCCAGCACCATACCGATCGCCACGCCCTCGCCATGCACCAGCCGCCGGCTGTCATAGGCGGTGGCGGCCTCCAGGGCATGACCGAAGGTATGACCGAGATTGAGCAGCGCTCGCGGGCCGTTTTCGCGCTCGTCGGCAACGACGACATCGGATTTCGCCTGGCAGCTCGCGGCGATCGCCTCGATGCGCGCTGTTCCGCCAGAAAACACGTCTCGCCAGTTCGCTTCCAGCCAGGCGAAGAAATCCGGCTTGTCGATCAGGCCGTATTTGGCGACTTCGGCATAGCCGGCGCGGAATTCGCGTTGGCTGAGCGAATTCAGCACGTCGGTATCGGCAAGCACCAGGTCCGGTTGATGGAAGACGCCGACCAGATTCTTGCCATGATGGGTGTTGATGCCGGTCTTGCCACCGACGGAAGAATCCACCTGCGACAGCAGCGAGGTCGGCACCTGCACGAAGCGAACGCCCCGGCGCACGATACCGGCGGCAAAGCCGGAGAGGTCGCCGATGACGCCGCCGCCAAGCGCGATGACGGCATCGTTGCGCTCGATGCGCGCGGTGAGCACGGCATCGCAGACAGTCATCAGATGCTCAAAGCTCTTGGTCTTCTCGCCGGCTGGCAGGATTAGGCTGGACGACTGGATACCCGCCGCCTGCAGGCTCGCTGTCAATGCATCGAGATAGATCGGCGCGACGTTCTCATCGGTGATGATTGCGGCCTTGCGGCCCTTCAGCCTCGCAGCGATCTCCGAGCCAGCACGGGCGATCAGGCCTGGCCCGATCAGAATATCATAGGCGCGCTCGCCGAGCGGCACGCGGACCAGACGCTCTGCGGGGGCTGATGTGATCGCATTCATGGTGTCTTGCTTTCCTGTCTTCCCTCGACGATGGCCACCAGGACTTCATTGACCATGATTTCCTTGCTCACATCGCGGGACCAAACCACGAGATCGGCTTCCGCATAGATCGGATAACGCGCGGTCATCAGTCTTTCGAGGGTCTGTTTCGGGTTGTCGGTCTTGAGCAGCGGCCGCGTCTCGCGCTTGCCGACGCGCTCCCACAGCACATCGAGATCGGCCTTCAGCCAGACCGACAAGCCGCTGCGTTTGACATGCCGGCGCGTGCGTTCGTTGATGAAGGCGCCGCCGCCGGTGGAGACGACGCGCGGCCCTCCCTTCAGCAGCCGCTTGATCACCCGCATTTCCAGCGCCCGGAACTCTTCCTCGCCGTAAGCGGCGAACAGTTCCGGGATCGTCATGCGCGACACGCGCTCGATCTCGATATCCGTATCGACGAAGGGGATGCCGAGCTGGTTCGCAACCAGCCGGCCGATCGAGGACTTTCCGGCCCCCATCAGCCCGACAAGGACAAGATTGCGCGTGCCCAGTGCGGCGCGCGCTCTGTCTCTGAGGCTTTCTCCAAGGGTCAGGACTTGTTCACTCATCGGCCCATTCACAATTTGTTTGGAAACGGTATCGTCAAATGCGCCTGTAGCGTCAAGACGCAGTGACGTAAACATCTCTGCAATATCCTTCGGCTAACGCTTGATGGATATGATTACAATATGTCACCGGACCAATGATTGGGACGAGGAGAGTTTTTAGATGCCGACCCTGTTTCGCTTCCTCGTCATCTGCGCGGTCATCGCCGGATCGGTGTATGGGGCAATGTGGGCGCTGGTTCTCTTCGTCGATCCGCAGCCGCGCGACGTGACGATCCGCCTGCCGTCGGAACGCGTCAACCCGCCGGCAACCGGCTCGGTGAAGCCATGAGGGCTGAAGTCATGGCGAGAGATTTGAGCCGCGTCCATATGGAAGCCTTTCTGGAAATGATGAGCGCGGAACGTGGCGCGGCGGTCAACACGCTGCAATCCTACGAGCGCGACCTCGACGATCTCCACTCCTTTCTGTCCGAACGCGGTATCCGCCTGACTGAGGCGGGATCGAACGATCTCGGCGCCTATCTCTCCGGATTGTCGCGCCAGGGCTTCAAGCCGTCGTCACAGGCGCGGCGGCTTTCGGCCATGCGCCAGTTCTACAAATTCCTCTATGCCGAAGGTTTGCGCACGGACGACCCGACCGGCATTCTCGACGCGCCGAAGAAGGGCCGTTCCCTGCCGAAAACCATGGGTGTCGAGGAGGTGACGCGCCTTCTCACCCAGGCGGAAAAGGAAGCAGCCGAAGAAGGCCCCGATCAATTGCAGCGCCTGCGCATGCTTGTTCTCCTCGAGCTCCTCTATGCCACCGGCATGCGCGTCAGCGAACTCGTTACCCTGCCGGCCAAGGTGCTGGACCAGGAAGGACGCTTCCTGATGATCCGCGGCAAAGGCAACAAGGAGCGGCTGGTGCCGCTGTCGCAATCGGCCATTGCGGCGCTGAAAACCTATGGCAAGCTTCAGTCGCAAGTGGCGGCAAGCGCCAAGCAACCAGCCCCGGAAAGCCCCTGGCTCTTTCCCGCAGCCTCCAAGCAGGGCTATCTACCGCGGCAGGTCTTCGCGCGCGACCTGAAGGATCTCGCCATCCGCGCTGGGCTGACGCCATCGCTGATCTCGCCGCATGTCATGCGTCATGCCTTCGCCAGCCACCTACTTGCCAACGGCGCAGATTTGCGCGTGGTGCAGGAACTTCTCGGCCATTCTGACATTTCGACGACACAAATCTATACACATGTGCTGGAAGAACGCCTTCACCAGCTGGTGCAAACACATCACCCCCTTGCCAAACAGGGCAAAAAACAGGAATAGGACCGGCACATAGATTATACGGGCCGTCTCTCGTCATAGGCAAAAGGATCGGAAACGCACCTCATGCACAATTATCTCGACTTCGAAAAACCCATCTCGGACCTCGAAGGCAAGATTCACGAGCTCAAGAAGCTCGCGAGCGAAGATGAGAGCATCGACACTTCGGACGAAGTGGGCAGGCTCGAGATTCGCGTTCGCGAGTCGATGGCCGATATCTACTCCAAGCTCAACGCCTGGCAAAAGACGCAGGTTGCCCGCCATCCGCAGCGCCCGCATTTCGTCGACTATGCCAAAGCGCTATTCACGGAATTCACGCCGCTGGCCGGCGATCGCAAGTTTTCCGAGGATGCCGCCATTCAGGCGGGCTTTGCCCGCTTCCGCGGCCAGCCCGTCGCCGTCCTCGGCCAGGAAAAGGGCAACGACACCAAGTCGCGCCTGAAGCACAATTTCGGCAGCGCCCGCCCTGAAGGCTACCGCAAGGCGATCCGTATCCTGGAAATGGCCGACCGTTTCCAGCTTCCGGTGATCACCCTTGTCGATACCGCAGGCGCCGATCCGGGCGTCGGCGCCGAGGAACGCGGCCAGGCGGAAGCGATTGCCCGCTCCACGGAAATGTGTCTGGGCGTCAAGGTGCCGATCGTCTCCGTCGTCATCGGCGAAGGCGGCTCGGGCGGTGCCATCGCGATTGCCGTCGGCAACCGCGTCTACATGCTCGAACATTCGATCTACAGCGTGATTTCGCCCGAAGGTGCGGCCTCGATCCTCTGGCGCGATTCCACCCGCGCCAAGGAAGCCGCCACCAACATGAAGATCACCGCCGAAGACCTCAAGGGTCTCGGCATCATCGACGGCATCATCCCCGAACCGCTCGGCGGCGCGCATCGCGATCCGCAGACGGTGATCGCGGCGGCCGGCGACGTGATTTTCAACGCACTCGGCGAACTCTCCAGCCGTTCGGGCGAACAATTGCGCGGCGACCGCCGTCAGAAATTCCTCAATATGGGGCGCAATCTCTAACTTTGGCTCGGGATTCCTGATCGCTCGGAACGGGAATGAGGCCAAATCTTGGCCACATTCTTGTTATCGAAGCATTATTGGCAAAGAAAAGCTTGCGGGCGCGCGACCGGCGCGTCATAGGCTGGTAAGGAATTATCAAGTATAAGCCGTCTATGCTTCCGTTTCATGTTTCGAAGGGGGCGGCGAAACAGATCGTACGGCCGCTCTTCGCATCTATGGACTAAGTCAGAATGCGTATCCGTCACCTTGCCTATATGTCCCTGATGGCGCTGGCTCTCGCCGGCTGCAACGACGCGCTCGATACCGCGTCGATCGACCTGTCGAAGGTAAAGAACAAGGTCGAGCAACCGCTCCCCGACCGCATCCTTGCCGACATGACGAAAAAAGGCATGGACCGCAATTCGCCGATCATGATCCGTATCTTCAAGGAAGAAGGTACGATGGAGATCCTCAAGGCGAACCAGAACAATCGCTTCGAGGTGATCGCAAGCTACAGCATCTGCGCCTGGTCCGGCCGTCTCGGCCCGAAGGTCAAGGAAGGCGACCGGCAGGCGCCGGAAGGCTTCTACAATCTGACGCCGGCCAACCTCAATCCGAATTCCAAATATTATCTCGCCATCAATACCGGTTTTCCGAACCGCTATGACGCCGCCAATGGCCGCACCGGCAACAATCTGATGATCCACGGCGCCTGCTCGTCGTCGGGCTGCTATTCGATGACCGACCAGCAGGTGCTGGAAATCTACGCCTTCGCGCGCGACGCCTTCAAGGGCGGCCAGAAGACAATCCAGCTAGAGGCTTTCCCCTTCCGCATGACGGCGGAAAACATGGTCAAGCACCGCCTCAGCTCCAACATCGAATTCTGGAAGATGCTCAAGGTCGGCTACGACAATTTCGAAGTGACGAAGCGCCCGCCGGAAGTTGAGGTCTGCGAGAAGAAATACGTGTTCAACCAGCAGTCCAGCGGCCCGTTCACGGCCGGCGCCAAATGCCCGGTGATGACGACGCCGCCGGCGCTGCAGACCGCACTCGCAACCTATGACAAGCAATATCAAGCCGACTACGGCGCTTCCCTGAAGAAATTCGACGGCATGGCCTGGTATGACCCGACCGAAGCCGAACGCAAGGCCGTCGTCGCCAAGCAGCGCAAGGGCCACGATCTCGCCTACGCTCCGACCGGCACGGCGCTCGCCGCCGGCAAGATGATGAAGGTCACCGATCTGGAATCGATGATGTCCAACCAGTCGGCACAGCAGATTGCCCGCGGCGCCACCGCCGCCAATCCGACGACGGCGAGCATCCGCATGGCAACAGCCGCTCCGGCTCCAGTGGGTCCGGTCGCGGAGCAGCCGCTTCAGACCGGCGATATCGCTGTCGCAGCCAATATTCCCGTGAATGTGCCGATCCCGATGGCCAACCCGATGAACCCTATAGTCAGCGCACCGCTTGCCTACGCGGCGCCGCCGGTGGAAACCGCGCAGACCGACACGACCAAGAAGCCGCCCTTCTGGAAGTTCTGGGCCAAGGGTGAATAGCCTGGACGACGGGGTCTACGACCTGCGCGGGCTAAAATGCCCCCTCCCCGTCCTGAAGACAGAAAAGCGCCTGCGCGGCATGGCACCTGGGACCATGTTGACGGTCGAGACCAGCGATCCCTTGGCAATCATCGACATCCCACATTTCTGCAACGAAAACGGCCATATCTTGCTGACAAGCGAAAAGACCGGCAGCGGCCACCGCTTCACCATCCGCAAGACGTAACTTTATCCGGAAATCAGAACCGCATGCCCGGAACGGCCAGCGGATTGTCCTGAAGTGCTGCGCGATCCGGCGTGTCGATGCCCGGCTTGCTGAGGAACGCGTCGAACAGGCCTTTCACGAAATCCTCCGGTAGATCCTTGGTGATGATCACCATGCGCGTGCGCCGGTCGTTCGGATCGGGCCAGGCGGGCAAACGCACCGGCGGATGGAAGATATTCTGCACGCCATGCAGCACCACCGGACGCTCCGGCCTGTCCGACACGGACACGATCGCCTTCATGCGCAAGAGCTTCTCGCCATGCGCCGAGCGCAGCAGATCGATGAACATTTCCAGCGCGACCGGATCGATCGGCTGCGTCTCGACGATCGAGAAGGATCGGATCGACCCGTCATGACGGGTCACGTCATGGGCATGCTGATGCCGGTGACCATGATGATGTCCATGGTGGTGATGGTGCCCATGTCCGCCATGGTGATGGTCGTGATCGTCATCGTGCCCATGGTCATGATGATCGTGGTCGTGATCATCCGCCTCCAGCTCGTCATGCAGCCAGCGGCCGACATCGGCAATCTTCGAGGCGGGGTCGTAGAGACCATTGACGAGAATGGCGGCGCGGCCGGCCTCCTCGCTGTCGGCCTTCAGCATTTGTGCGCGTGGATTGAGCATCCTTAGCCGGCTTTCCAAGGCACCGGCGGGAGCAGCACCCTCGATACCGGTCTTGGAAACGATCAGCCGGTCGGCAACCGCTACCTGCTTGCGCGCTTCCTCATGATTGTCGAGCGTCTGCAGGCCGTTGACGGCGTCGACGACGGTGATCACACCATCCAGATCGAAATTGTTGGCAATGATCGGATTGCCCATGATCGACTGCATCACCGGCGCTGGATCGGCAAGACCGGTCGTCTCGATGACGACGCGCTTCAGCGGCCGGATGCGGCCGGTCTGCATGGCGTCCATCAGGTTTGCCAGCGTATCCACGAGCTCGCCGCGCACCGTGCAGCAGAGGCAGCCATCGGAAAGCTCGATGATGGCATCGCCGGAGCTTTCGACTAGGAGATGGTCGATGCCGACATCGCCGAACTCGTTGATGATGACAGCCGCGTCGCGCATCTCCGGATCCTTGAGGATGCGGTTCAGAAGCGTCGATTTACCGGCTCCGAGAAAGCCGGTGAGGATCGATACCGGCACCCTCTGCTGCAGAATGCTCATGGTTCAAGTCCGATCAGAAGGTGGGGCGCGGCATGGGGATCGGGATGCCGATGGCGGAACCCGAGGTGGCGAGCTTGTCGCCCTTCGTGGTCTTGTCGCCCTTGGCCGTCAGGTCGGTCTTGTCGCCCTTGCTGGCGGTCGCGGCATCCTGCCCGCCGATCAGGCCGGCATAGACGAAGTTCGGCTCGTGATCCATTTCGTGGATATAGGGCGAGGTCACCTTCATGCGGCCGGCTTCGTCGCGCGTTTCGCTGCGGATCTTCGCGCCCTTGGCGCTGCAGATCTCGGCGGTGAGATCAGCGACCTGATCCTGGCCCGGCCCATAGGGCCTGAGGCTTGCCAGCGTGTCCTTGCCGGAAAACTGGTTCTGGAAGCCTTTTTCCAGGAAATTGGCGGAATCGTCGGCGCGTGCCGCCAGGCTGTCGGTGCCGAGCACGACTGAGATCAGCGTACGGCCGTTGCGGGTGGCAGACGCGATCTGGTTGAAGCCGGCAGCGCAGAT
This sequence comes from Rhizobium sp., assembly GCA_036383055.1. GTDB lineage: Bacteria > Pseudomonadota > Alphaproteobacteria > Rhizobiales > Rhizobiaceae > Rhizobium. The sequence continues at coordinate 15,520 of DASVPC010000266.1, forward strand.
GAAGCCGGTCTTCATACCGTCGGCGCCATCGTAGCGGCCGATCAGCATGTTGATATTCGGCACCTGCTTGACGCCATTGGTGAAGCCCTCCAGAGAGAAATAGCCGGCATATTGCGGAAACTCGCGACGCAGCGCGACGCTCAAGACGGCAAGGTCACGCGCGGTCGTATACTGGCCCTGGCCGGGCAGGCCGTTGGGATTGATGAAGTGCGTATCGAGCATCCCGAGGCGGGCGGCTTCCGCATTCATACGCGCCACGAAGCCTTGCTGGGAACCGCCGATCGTCTCGGAAACCGCCATGGCGAGGTCGTTGGCGGACTTGATCAGCATCATCTTCAAGGCATTGTCGAGCGTCATCTTCTGGCCCGGCTTGAAGTACATCTTCGCCGGCGGCTGCGCAGAGGCCAGCTTCGACATGACGACCGGCGTATCGAGCGAGACCTGTCCGGACTGGATGGCGCGGAAGGTGACGTAGGCCGTCATCAGCTTCGTCAGCGAAGCCGGATACCACTTGCTGAAGGCCTCCTGGTGATCGAGCACGCGGCCGGTATTGGCATCGACGAGAACGTGCGGATTGGCATCAGCCACCTCAGCGGTCGACACGAAAAGCATGGATGCGGCGGCGGCCATGGAAACAAGCCGCAAGGCGGCATACAAACGATTCTGCTTCGTCGGCACGATCTATCCTTCAGAAGTCCGAAATTCTCTCGAAAGCTCCGCCTATTTAACCTATATGGCTAGGAGAAGGCAAAGGCGATCGACGAGTTTATTTACCCGGAGGACCATACATTCCGCCTAGGGCGAAACGGGTGCTCCAGTTCCATGAATTCAGACCATCTTACTCTTTTTCGACAGAAAAGTGGATGGTTTGGGATCACGGCTTTTTGATCATGCGCAGCGCTTTGAAACATGCGATGCGATGGTGAGACGTGTTTGCCAGACCGAGTGCCGAACCCGAATCCGATATTGAGCAGCAGGAAAGTCAATATGCCGATCTTGAACAGAGCCGCCGAACTTCAGGACGAAGTGACCGAATGGCGCCGCCATATCCACACGAACCCGGAGCTCCTCTACGCGGTGGAAAAGACCGCCGCCTTTGTCGCCGAGAAACTCAAGGCGTTCGGCGTCGATGAGGTCGTCACCGGCATCGGCCGCACCGGCGTCGTCGGCCTGATCCGTGGCAAGGGTCCGGGCCGCACCGTCGGCCTGCGCGCCGATATGGACGCACTGCCGCTCACCGAGATCTCCGGCAAGCCCTGGGCCTCCACCACGCCTGGCAAGATGCACGCCTGCGGCCATGACGGTCACACGGCCATGCTGCTGGGGGCCGCGAAATATCTCGCCGAGACCCGCAATTTCAGCGGCAATGTCGCCGTGATCTTCCAGCCCGCCGAAGAAGGCGGCGCCGGCGGCGACGCCATGGTCAAGGACGGCATGATGGAGCGCTTCGAGATCGCCGAGGTCTATGGCATGCACAACCTGCCGGGCCTGCCCGTCGGCCAGTTCGCCATCCGCAAGGGGCCGATCATGGCGGCGACGGACGAATTCACCGTCACCATCAAGGGCCGCGGCGGCCATGCCGCCCTGCCGCACAAGACCATCGACCCGATCGCCATCGGCGCCCAGATCGTCACCAACCTGCAGCTCATCGCCTCGCGCAGCGCCGACCCGCTGAAGTCCGTAGTCGTCACCGTCACCAAGTTCAATGCCGGCAACGCCTATAACGTCATTCCCGACAATGCCGGTTTCGCCGGGACGGTCCGCACACTCGATCCGGCCATCCGCGATCTCGCCGAGCGGCGCTTCAAGCAGATCGTCGCCGGCATTGCCGCCAGCCACGATGCCGAGGTCGATATCGAGTTCCAGCGCAACTATCCGGTGACCTTCAACCACGCCGACGAGACCGACTACGCGCTCGCCGCCGCCCGCGACATCGCTGGTGCGGGCAACGTCGTCCCCGATGTCGATCCGATGATGGGCGGCGAGGATTTCTCCTACATGCTGAACGCCCGCCCCGGCGCCTTCATCTTCGTCGGCAACGGTGACACGGCGGGCCTGCACAACGCCGCCTACGACTTCAACGACGACGCCATCGCGCACGGCGTCTCCTACTGGGTCCGCCTCGCCGAACAGCGCCTCGGCGCCTGAGACCTAACCACCATTTCCCGTGCGCCCCACCGAGGCGCACGGCGTTACAAAAGCGAATTGTCCCTAGGATGTAAAAGGGCTTGGCTTCGCGCCTTTGCTTTTGTATGGATCATCTCAAGTGGTCTCGTAGCTCAGCAGGATAGAGCACCAGATTCCTAATCTGGGGGTCACGCGTTCGAATCGCGTCGAGATCACCATTTTCTTCTTCCTGAAACGACGACTTCCGCCTTTGCACCAATACCCCGTCAGGCTATCCTTGATTCATGACCCGAGTGATGGTGATCGGCAATGCGGGTGGCGGGAAGTCGACGATGTGCGGGGCGTTGAGCGTTGCACACGCACTCCCCTATTACGCCATCGACAATATCCAGTGGAAGCCGAACTGGGTTCAGGCGTCCCAGTCTGAATTTACCGCCTCCCACGAGGCCTGGCTTTCGCAAGAACGCTGGCTGATTGACGGTTACGGATCGTGGGATTCCGTTCAGCGTCGCATGGATATGGCCGATACGATCGTTTTCGTCGATCACCCGATCTGGGTTCACTACTGGTGGGCCAGCAAGCGCCAGATAAAGTCACTCTTCCTTGGCCGTCCGGACGGGCCAGAGGGATGCCCGATGTTTCCGGTGACCATTCGTCTCTTCAAAATGATGTGGTCGCTGCATCGAGACATGCGACCAAAGCTGCTTGCGGCCATCGAAACTCATCGCGGGCAGGCCCGTATCATCCACATTCGATCGCCGAAACAGCTTGCCGCCTTCGCCGCCAATCCAAGGTAAGCAGCAAACGAACTCCGAAAGAGCTAGGCCAGAGCCTCTTCCGCAGCGAACACCAGCTCCAACTCCATCTGAACCGCGCGCATGAACAGACCGGCCTGGTGACCAATCTCGTCCTCGGCGACGCCCTGCTCCCTGAGACCGGTTGCAAATACAGCCATTTCCGACCGCCAAAAGCGATTTGCCGCCTCTCCATGCAATTGCTGCAGGGCTTCGGCACACCGTCTTACATCAGCGGTGCGTCTGTCGGCCGGGAACTGTAGAAGCGTCATACCATCTCCGTCATTGCGGTTCGAATCACATAGCAATGCCGGTACCATCGCCGCCAGTTCTTCATAAAACGTGAACCATCTCAGAAGATTGCGCTCAAACAGCCGATAGGAATACCTGCCCAAACCGGCACATGGGCGCATTCGCTTGTCGCGTAAGCTGCCCACAGCTTGCCGATCGGCTTTTGCATATTGCTCTTGCAATTCGACGCGCCAGTTCGGATTGCTATTTCCATCGTCCGAACGTGATCGGCATTGACGTGTCGAGCTGGGATTAGACATGGCGAAGCATCAAGCAACCTCGCGCTCCATTGTTCTGCTCGAGCCAAGCCCGGCGAACTTGTCCGGCTTCGAGGACGCGCTGGCAAAGGGATGGTCACCCGACCCTCGGCGTCAGACGGACAGGGCCTATGTCGAAGCCGAGCTGACCACACTCAGACATGACAGGGCGGCTTTCCTGGCCCGCCTCACGTCCGGCGATGTCATCGCCACATCAGTGTCCGACCGCGAGCCTCAGCGCCTGGTCCTCCGGCCATTCTGGATCTGGGATGGAGAATTTTGCGGCTACATCACATTTCGCCATCTGCCCGGAACGCACCTTTTGCCGCTTCACCTGCCGGGCCATGTGGGCTATTCGATCGTCCCATGGAAACAGGGCAGAGGCTATGCCACGCAAGCGCTTCAGCTCTTGCTGCCAATGGCAGCGCGGGCCGGCTTTGAAAGAATAAGCGTCATCTGCAACGAGGATAACCTTGCCTCGAGGCGGGTCATCGAGAAAGCAGGCGGCCGGCTCCACCACGCCGGCCCCGATCCATCGGACGCCACGGACACGATCAAGCTGTTCTTTTGGCTGGCAACCACCGTCAGGGACGGTGTATAACCGTCGCTGAAAGCCGGCAAATACCTTTTCTAGAGCTGCGGGTTTCTCCAACCCTGTACACCGTCAACCGATATGGCCGGTCGTCCATCGACAATGCCGATGATGGCGGCCCGCTCCATTTCCAGGCGCCATCCCGCGGACAACATGCTTTCCATAAGCCTGCCTTCAATCGCCCGCGAGTGAGTGCCAATCACGACATAGCGCACGTATTTTCGCAAATCATCCATGGAGGATTTGACAAAATCCGCTTCACCTCCCTGGATATCGATATGCAGAAGATCGACGGGGCGGCCATCGGCGATTTCAGAAATCGGGAATGTATCGAGCACCGCGTAGCCGCCAGTCTTTTCCGCTTCGGCGATCTGAGCAGCGGAAGCATCCAGGACTGGTTCAGATCCCCACGTCGCGCCGGAATTTTCGACGATTGGAAAGAGCGCCTTGCCATTTCGGGCGGCAGCTATGCCGTGAATGACGCGATATTCCTTATCGGAAAAGTCATTGTCTTTCATCGCCTGATGAGCGAACTCGACGTGACCCAGATCGCCTTCCACGCCGATCATCTTCACCGAGAGACCAGCATTACGGGCCGCGGTGCCTGTGTTGATCAGCCAGCATCCCCATCCACATCCCAACTCGATTACGCGGAACGTATTGTGCGCCAGGTCGACGGCTCGCAGCGCCGCTGCCCATTCGGCAATGTCGGCATGCCAGTTTGCCGGGATCGGAATGCCCTCAACCGTTCCAGCAGCATTGTCCAGAATACCCGGAAAGAAACGTGGATCGATCTTCACGCCAAGGAAGTTCGTAAGATGGGTTGGCAACGGAGCAAGATCATTGCGGGCATGCCTCTTCATAACCTCTATGGCGTCGAAAGTGCTTTCATAATTGAGGAATGGATTTTTGCCGACAACGCCCGCTGCGATCTTATTTCGCAGCATATCCCGCTCCGCCAGAAGATCGGTCCTGTCGTCCCATAATTGCTTAATTTGCGGAACTTTGAGCGCCAGAGACTTAAACATAACCACTCTCCCAATCAGCGGAACAACTTCCGCTTTCATTTTCCTTTCTAGCAATCTTCAGACATATTCCGCAATAAAAATACACATTTCTGCGCGCACCGTGCGGATCGTCTCGGCCACGGTGACGCCCCCCAAGATCTTCCATGAAGAGGCGGCTGAAACCCGTGCGACGGCTACGCATATGTCTATGAAAGGACGTTTGGCGGCAGCTGCCGCAATATCAGGCAGCAAGACTTTGCCGCCTGATAGAGCCGAGTACGCATCAATATTCATCGGCTTGCCAACATCTTGCCACTGCCTTTCATCAGACACTGGCAAGATGCAACCCGTTAAAGATACCGGCACCATATTCTTAATTGTCGGGTCACACCTGCGAATCGCAGCGGCACCACCGCACACTTCACCCGACCAGGATCCTGTTCCTCACCAGCCTCACCCCCGGCATCGCCTCCGCCACCGCGCTCGCGCGTTTCACCTCGTCCGGCGTTGCAACCGTTCCTGCAAGACGGATTTCCTGGCCAACGGCGGTGACCGTGACGTCGGAGGCGTCAAGGCCGCCGGCGACGGCGAGCGCATTGGCGACCTCGCATTCCAGCGCCGAACGCATCGCATTCTCGCTTTCGATCGCCGGTGCAATGCCGTGAAATGTAGCCGCCTTGAAAACCATTCCCTGCCTGTCTCCTGCCGTTTCGCCGACATGAAACGTGGCACTCGGCAATTGGTTCACCGGATGCCTGTAAATTATCATTAAAATCAGTAATCTCCGGAGTGGCGGGCCGGGAGTGCGCGTTCGCCGCCAAGGCCGCGGACTTGCCGCCCTTCGCGATCTTCTGTAGAGCCATGGGCGACGACAGCAAGATGCGGATACCTGAATGACAACCGGGAGCAGGGCTAAACGCCGCCTGACGATATTGGGTTCGACCGGCTCGATCGGCCAGAACACGCTCGACGTCATTGCCCAGCTGGGCGGACGCGACGCCTTCGACATCGCCGCGATCACCGGGCACGACAATATCGATCTCCTGGCGAGCCAGGCGAAAGCCTGCGGCGCCGCCCTTGCCGTCACCGCCAACGAAGACCGCTATCAGGCGCTGAAGGATGCTCTTGCCGGCACAGGCATTGTCGCAGCCGCCGGCCGGAACGCATTGATCGAGGCTGCCTCCATTCCCTCGGATTGGGTGATGGCGGCGATCGTCGGCACGGCCGGTCTGGCGCCGACGCTGGAAGCCGCGCGCCGGGGTGCCGATATCGCGCTTGCCAACAAGGAATGCCTGGTCTCCGCCGGCGACCTTTTCGTGCGCGCCGTCGCGGAAGGCGGCGGGCGGCTGATCCCCGTCGACAGCGAACACAGCGCGATTTTCCAGGCACTGGAAGACGACCAGCAGCATGCGGTCGAGCGCATCATCCTCACGGCCTCGGGCGGCCCCTTCCGCACATGGTCGCGCGAGCAGATGGCCAATGTCACGCCGGCGACCGCACGCGCTCACCCGAACTGGTCCATGGGCTTCAAGATCTCGATCGGCAGCGCCTCGATGTTCAACAAGGCGCTGGAGATGATCGAGGCCAAGCACCTGTTCAACGTCCGCCCGGACCAGATCGAGGTCGTGGTTCATCCGCAATCCGTCATCCATTCCATGGTCGGCTATACCGATGGCTCGGTGCTGGCGCAGCTCGGCTGTCCGGACATGCGTACCGCCATCGGCTATGCGCTGACCTATCCGTCCCGCACGAAACTCGATGTCGAGCGGCTGGACTTCACCAAGCTGGCGCGGCTCGATTTCGAGGCGCCGGATGAGGTTCGCTTCCCGGCGCTGCGTCTGGCGCGCACAGCCATGGAACGCGGCGGGTTGCAGGGCGCCATCATGAATGCGGCCGAGGAAATCGCCTTCCATGCCTTCGTGGACGGCCGCATCGGCTTCCTGGAAATGGCCGATATCGCCGAAGCCGTAATGGACCAGATGATCGCCGTCGGTGCTGCCGAAACGATGGAGGCGGTCTTTGCCGCCGACGAGGAGGCGCGACGGCGCGCAGGCGTCCTTGTGGCGCAAAGGGAAAAGGCTGCGTAGTCAAACCCCTGGCACAAATTCGAAAATCGAAAGCCCGTCGCCACAAGACCGTTAGTCGAGCGTATAGAGAAGCGTTCCGTAGCCGAGCTGGTCGTAGCCACCACTATTCGGGCCGTAGTCGCCGCCGCCCCCTTCGGGACGAAGCTTGGCGGCGAAGGCGGATACATTGGGAGCATCGAGCCCCTTCAGGACGACATAGTGGTTGTAGAGCATCTCCCAGATCGGCCGCTCCGTTCCCCGGCCCCCCTCTGAAATCACCGTCTGGGTGACGTCGCTGTTTTTGTAGGTCGTGTACGGCACATCATAGCCCAGATTATATTTGGCGGCATATTCGGCGCCGGCGAGCACGAGGTTGTTGTCGTAACCGTAGAGATCGTCGCCCTGGGACCAGGCCATCTGGCAAATCGCGCCGACGAGAGCGATGTCGAGTGTCGTGTGCCCCTGGTCGCGCCCCGATTCCTGGACTTGCGCCAGTCCGCCGTCATAAACCTTCCAGAACGTCTTGTTCAGCGCTCCGTTTCCGGCGCCATTGTAGAGGTAGTCAATCGCTTCCTTGTAGATATCGGTCCTG
>DASVPC010000267.1:0-4386 GCA_036383055.1 Rhizobium sp.
AAATGGCAAGTCCCGAAGTACTCGGCATATCGGCCGGCGCAACCATCGGCGTAACCGCCGCGCTCTTTCTCCTGCCGGCCCCCGGCATGCTGGCCCAGCTTGGCTTCGGGGGCCTCGGCGCACTCGCCGTCCTCATCGCCATTTTCATCTTCGGCATGCGATCCGGTTTTGCGCCGGAACGCGTCCTGCTGACGGGGATCGCGCTCGGCGCGATGCTGGACGCCTCGATCAGCGTTCTCGCGGCAAGCGGCGATCCCCGCGCCATGACCGTCATGCAGTGGATGAGCGGATCGACCTATCTCGTCGACACGCCGAAGGCGGCGGCGGCCGTGATCGCCGCCATCATCGGCCTGACACTCTCATTCCTCACCCGTCGCTGGCTCGACCTGCTGCCACTCGGCCCGCAGGCCGCACAGGCGATCGGCATTCGCGTCAATCTCGCGCGCGGTTGCCTCTTTTCGCTGGCGGCCGCCATGACCGCCGCCGCCACGCTCGTGGTCGGCCCCTTGAGCTTCATCGGCCTGATGGGTCCCCATCTGGCGCGTGAGCTCGGAATACGGCGCGCCATGCCGCAGCTTGCCGGCGCGGCACTGGCCGGCGGGGGGCTGATGGTGCTCGCCGACTGGTTCGGCAGAATGATCGCCTTTCCCTATCAGATCCCGGCGGGCCTGGTGTCTGCGCTGGTCGGAGCGCCACTGCTCCTGATCCTGCTCCTTCGCAGAAGGAGAACGCGATGACCAAGGCATCCCTCTGTCCCGGTTGATATCGAAACCGGGTTCACACGAAAATGGCAGGGAGAAAGACATGACCAGGGTCGCTTTGGTAACGGGAGGAACGCGCGGGATCGGCGCGGCAATTTCCATTGCTCTGCAAGAGGCGGGTTATAGGGTTGCGGCCAGCTATGTCGGCAATGATGATGTCGCCCGCGCATTCCGCGAAAAGACCGGCATTCCGGTCTACCGATGGGACATTCGCGATTACCAGGCCTGCAAGGAAGGGATCGCCCGGGTCGAGGACAATCTCGGGCCGATCGAGGTGCTCGTCAACAATGCCGGCATCACCCGCGACGGCATGTTCCACAAGGTCACGCCCGAGGACTGGAATACGGTCATCAGCACAAATCTGAGCGGGCTGTTCAACATGACCCATCCGGTGTGGCCGGGTATGCGCGAACGGAATTTCGGCCGGGTGATCAATATTTCCTCGATCAACGGGCAGAAGGGCCAGCTCGGCCAGACCAATTACTCCGCCGCGAAAGCCGGCGATCTCGGCTTCACGAAAGCGCTGGCACAGGAAGGTGCTGCCAAGGGGATCACCGTCAACGCCGTTTGCCCCGGCTATATCGGCACGGAGATGGTCCGGGCCATGCCGGAAAAGGTGCTGAAGGAACATGTTCTGCCACAGATACCGGTCGGCCGTCTCGGCGAGCCCGAGGAAATCGCGCGTTGTGTGGTCTTCCTCGCCTCCGATGAGGCCGGCTTCATCACCGGATCGACGCTGACCGCCAATGGTGGCCAGTATCTTGCCTAAGTAGAAAAGAAGAAAGGCGGGCTGTTGTTGCAGCCCGCCAGGAGATATTGCCGACCTCCAAATCAGTCGGCACTTCATGAGCAGATAAAGAACCTTCGAGGAATCCCACGCATGTGACGTGCGACCTATTCCTCAAAGCGGCTCGCGTCGTCACGATCGCGGTCGTATCGTTTCGTAAGCGGAAACGGCGGCAACCAGGCTTCGCGGCGGATGGTCCAGAGTTCGTAGGTTGGTCTCAGCTGGTCAGGGGCATCGAGGGATCCCAGGTTCACCTCAATTTCATCTGCAGTGCGTGCGAAAACGGGCGAGCCGCAGCGGGGACAGAAAAACCGTCCAGCGTAGTCGCGCGTTTCGCCTACGACCGTCACCGCATCCTGCGGGAATATCGCGGAAGCGTGAAAAAGCGCGCCGTGATGCTTGCGGCAGTCGAGACAGTGACAAAGGCCGACCCGGTATGGGAGCCCCGACGTCACGATGCGGACGTCGCCGCATAGGCAACCGCCCGTGAATCGGTCCATGCTGCATCTCCTCCAAAATCAAGTGGGCGGATTATTTACAACGAACATCACAGCCATTGCAATTTTCCGCCGTTGGCGGGATGCACCACTACTCGGGAGTAGGTGCCCAGGATCATCGCTTTCGAGCGAATGGAGCCTGACGGCATATGACGCGTCGCCCTTTACATAAAGGGCGACGCGTAAGTCATCTTACCAGCGATACTTGAGCGAAGCAGTGATGTTGCGCCCCTGACCCAGGTAGCAATAGCCTTCATTGCAGACCGTCAGGCGGCGGTTGGCGATGTTGCGAACGTCGACGGATGCCGTCAGGCCTTTGTATTTCTGGTCGATTGCACCGAAATCGTAGGAGAGCGCCGCATCCAGATAGAAACTTGCATCGTTCTTGGCGGTGTTGGCCGTGCTGGTATAGGTCTTGCCCGTGTAGCGAATGCCGGTGCCGACCGTGAGGCCGTTTGCAGCCGTATCCTCCTGGAAGGTATAGTTCGACCACAGGCTGACAATATTCTTCGGCGTGACCGCGGGTGCGTTACCTGTGTCATCGCCTGCTGTGATCTCGGAGTGATTGTAGGAATAGGCGGCAATCACATCCCAACCGTCTGTGACGTTCGCCTTGGCCTCCAGCTCAATACCCCGATTGGTAACCTCACCGAGCGAGGCATAGACAAGCGTCAGCGGATTGACCAGGACGGGCTTGTTCTTCTCGACAAGGTTATAGGCAACGGCGGACAGCAGAATGTCGGTGCCCGGTGGCTGATATTTCACACCCAGCTCGTATTGTTCGCCCTTTGTCGGATCCAGGATTTGGCCGGAGTCGGATCGCTGCGTGACCGGATCGAAGGAGGTCGAATAGCTAGTGAAGGGTGCAATGCCGTTGTCGAAGAGATAGAGCGCGCCGGTTTGGACCGAAAACGCGTGCTTGCTGAGGCTGTCGTCCGTGCTCGTTCCAGAGGATACATAGGTCGTATCCGACGATTGCTTGACCCAGGTCTGACGTCCACCGAGCGTGAAGCGCCATTTGTCGAGTTCGATTTGGTCAAGGGCATAGGCGCCGATCTGCTGCATGCTGGCGCCGACTCGGCTGTAATTATATTCCGGTGTCGGGCCTGATACCCCATAAGTCGGGTTATCAATGTCGAAGTCGTAGGCCGAGCTAGCTGTCGAATCGAACCCATATGCGAAGGAATCGTTCATATGGGTATAGTCCAAGCCGAACAGCACGGTATGGGCGGCCGGACCTGTATCGAACTTCGATTCAAGCTGGTTGTCGACCTGGAAGACATTCATCGTATCGCTGATCGCACTCGCGCCGCGATGAGCGACATTACCGGTCCAGCTGTAGACGCCGAGATAGCGCGCTTTCAGATCCAGATGAGAATAGCGCAGATTCTGGCGGAAAGTGAAACCGCCGTCGAATTCGTGCTCGAACTGGTAGCCGACCTGCTGCTGGCGCGTCTTCTGATAGTCATAGTCCGGATCGCTCGCGCGCAATTTGAGGACGTTGCCGTCGGGGCCGGTCAGCGCACCGACATTGGCATCACCTTCAGTGGACTGTGCCGAGCCGTAAACCGTGAATCTAGTCGCATCATCCGGCTTCCAGGTGAAGGACGGCTGTATAAAATAGCGATCGTCGGCAATATCGAAATTGGTGTCGCCCTTTCGCGCCAGACCGACGATCCGGTAGAGCATGCTGTCATCGTCCTGATTGACCCGGCCGCCGAAATCGAACATCGTCTGGGCGCGGTCCGATGTTCCATAGACGGCCCCGACCTCCCGGATCGTCTCATCCGTCGGCAGCTTCGAGATCTTGTTGACGATGCCGCCCGGCGAGCCTGGACCATAAAGCACCGACGTCGGCCCCTTGATCACTTCGACCCGGTCGAGCGAATAGGGATCCGTGCGGAACATCCCGTAGTTCATATAGGGTTGGCGCAGGCCGTCGCGAAAATCACCCGTGGTCGTAACGTCATTACCGCGAATATAGACCTGATCGAAGCGTGGATCGAAACCATAGGAGCCGGTCTGGACGCCCGCGGAATAGCGCACTGCCTCGATGATGTCCTGGGCGCCGCGTTCCTCCATCTCCTTCTTGGTGATGACGGAAACGGATCGCGGCGTCTCGACCAGAGGCGTATCGATCTTGGTGGCGCCCTTGCTCTTCTTGGCTGCGACGATCGAATTGTCGCTCGCATCGCTTGCACTACCGTTAACGACAATCGGAGCGAGCTGCGTTGCGTTCCCTGCACTCCCATTGGCTGAGGCATCCTGGGCGAAGGCATTCCCGCTCAATGCAAGCACCGTGGCTAGCGCTGTCGTCGTGCGCGCCAGATAGAATCTATCT
>DASVPC010000268.1:0-50953 GCA_036383055.1 Rhizobium sp.
CCTGAACGACGCTCATCCTGTCCTGCAGGCCAAACCGGATGACATTGCGCCAAGCCACGTCGACCGTCTCCGGCGTCAGATCGCAGGACCAGACCTGAGCGTCATCAATCTTCGTTGCGATAACAATTCCCAGATTGCCACAGCCGCAACACATGTCGACGACAACTGGGGCAACGGTGCCCTGGCTGAGACGATCGATGCAGACCGTCCCCAGCAATTCGGTCTCTTTGCGCGGCACAAGAACGTTTGGCCCGAGCTCGAAGTCAAGATTCATGAAGGTTGCGGTAGTCTCTTTCTCTGTGGCCATCGTGGGAAAGTCCTCAGTCTGTCGAGTGAAGTAAGGTTTGACGTTCGTCGTGCGCGTCTCATTCGCTCTCGCATTGTCTGTCACGATCCTGATCCCTCCTGTCTTGCACGCCGCCCGACATGCCCCTTTGCCTCGCCCGCATTTAGCTGGGCGGATGTTCCCATTGGAGGCGAGGTGCGTAAAGGCGATAGGCCCAGGGCATGTGGGCTACCTACCTTTGGCTGAGGCTGGTTCTGTCTACTCCTTCCAGTCGGGGTAATCCGATTGCTCCATTGCTTCCCCCGGCCCGCACCGACAAGCTTACGGATGACGGGAACGTTGCATGAGGCGTTTCCAATGCCTTCGTTCCAGCGGGGAATTTGTATGTGCGGCATTCTGGGATATTTCGGAAATGGCATGGTACCGGCTGATGCCGTAAGCCTGCTGGAGCAGATGGCGGGATCTCTCCAGCACCGCGGCCCCGATGAAGATGGCGTATTCACCAGCATCGGCGTTGGATTGGGACATCGCCGTCTCTCCATTGTGGGCTTGGTTGATGGCCAACAGCCGATGTCGAATGTCGACGGCTCCATTTCAATCAGTTTCAATGGTGAGATTTTCAATCACGTCGAATTGCGCCAATCCCTGGAAGCCAAGGGACACATCTTCCGGACTGCGTCCGACACCGAAGTGATCATTCATCTCTATCAGGATATGGGTCCCGATTGCGTTTATCTGCTGAACGGCGATTTCGCTTTTGCGATTTGGGACGCCACTCGGCAGCGTATGTTAATCGCGCGCGATCGCATGGGCGTGCGTCCGGTTTTTTACGTCGAACATTCGCGGATGTTGTTTTTCGCCTCCGAGGTCAAAGCCCTGCTGAAGGTGCCGGGGGTTGATGCGGAGATTGATCCTTTCGCGCTGGACCAGGTATTCACAATGTGGGCGCCGGTCCCTCCGCGTACCATGTTCAAAGGCGTCTCGGAATTGCCGGCCGGCCATCTCATGATCGTTGATGGCAACGGCGTTGCGATACGCCGGTATTGGGACGTTTCGTTTCCGGATGCCGACGAGAAGGCGGATGAACGCGATGAAGCCGATATCGCGGAGGAGCTGCTTGCCTTGCTCGACGATGCGACAGCGATCCGCATGAGGGCCGATGTTCCAGTCGGCGCCTATCTGTCCGGAGGGCTGGATTCGTCGATCACTTGCGCCCTGGCCAAGCCTTACGCAGCAGCGGGTCTGAGAACATTTTCCGTCACCTTCGATACCGCCGAGCATGATGAGAGCTATTTTCAGAACGAGATGGTCCGGGCACTTGGCACGCGCCATTCGGCTGTTGCCTGCGGGCCGGATCAGATAGCCGGCGTCTTTCCTTCGGTCATCGCCCAAACGGAGAAACCTGTCATCCGCACGGCGCCAGCGCCTCTTCATCTCCTGTCACGTCATGTGCGCGAGGAAGGGATGAAGGTCGTGCTGACGGGTGAAGGTGCGGATGAGGTTTTCGCGGGTTACGATATTTTCAAGGAGGCTCGCGTTCGCAGCTTCTGCGCCAAGCAACCGGCCTCGTCTCGCCGACCGCTCCTGTTCCGGCGGCTTTATCCTTATTTACCCGGCTTGAGCCAGCAGACGCCGGAAGCACTAGCCGCCTTTTTCGGGGCCGGCAGTGCCGATATGGACGATCCGTTGTTCTCGCATCGCCCGCGGTATCGCAGCACGGCGGCAGCGAAGATCTTCTTTTCCTGCGACCTCAAGGCAAGGCTTGCAGGCTATGATGCGACCGACGAGGTGCTTTCCCGGCTGCCTAGGGATTTTGCGCGTTGGCATCCACAGCACCGGGCGCAGTACCTGGAAACGAAGTTCCTGCTCCCCGACTATATTCTGTCCAGCCAGGGCGACCGCATGTCGATGGCCCATGGCGTCGAAGGGCGGTTTCCGTTCCTGGACCATCGACTGGTGGAGTTCGCGTCGCGGATTTCTCCGGGAATGAAGCTCAAGGGTTTCGTCGAGAAACATATCCTGCGCAGAGCGACAGCGGGCCTTTTGCCACCATCGATCGGAAACCGGACCAAGCAGCCCTACCGCGCACCCGACAGCCGTTCGTTCTTTGCCGGGCAGGAACCGGCCTATGTCGAACGCCTGTTTTCGCCGCGGGCGCTGCAGGAAACGGGCTTGTTCAATCCGGTGTCGGCCGAAAAGCTGCTCGCGAAATGCAGGCGGCAAACCGATGGCTTTCGGGACAATACCGCCTTCGTCGGCATCCTGTCGACGCAGCTATGGAATGAAACATTCGTAACACGATCGGCCGGGGATGGGAGCGATTGTGAAATGGCAGCCGTTATCTGAAGGGAGAAACACACTATGATTCCGCTGAAAGAGCAAATCAGGACCTTTGTCGTCGAGAGCTTTCTGTTTGGAGACGCGACAAGGACGATCGCCGACGATGCCTCATTGATCGAGAACGACATCATCGATTCCACCGGCATTCTCGAGCTGGTCACGTTCGTCGAGGATAGCTTCGGCATCACCGTCGGCGATGCCGAAATCCTGCCGGCCAACTTCGACTCGATTTCCAAGGTCGCTGCTTTCATCGCCAGCAAGAGATCGGCAACCGATCCGGTTGCAGCGGTAGCCTGAAAACACGAATGGGAGGGGACAATGCGCGTCGAGAATTTCCTGCGATACAGCGCCAGACGGTGGGGAGACAAGTTGGCTCTTGTGACAAGGGACATGAGCCTGAGTTTCACCGATCTTGACGCGCTTTCGGATCACCTGGCGGCAGACCTGCAGATCAAGGGCCTGCGGCCGGGTGATCGCACGATAATCTTCATGGATAATTGCTGGGAGGCGGTTGTTTCCATCTTTGCCGTTCTGAAAGCTGGAGGGGTCTTCAGTCCGATCAATCCTTCGACCAAAGCGGACAAGCTGGCATTTGTGCTGCGCAATTGCCGCGCGCGCGCGGTGATTACGCAGGCAAGACTGGCCGGCGTTCTCGAGCAGGCTCTAGCGGAAGAAACCAGTGTGGAGGTGGCGATCCTATCAGGAGATCCCGGCTCGCTTCTGCCCGGTGCCTCGCGTTTTTCCGACAGTATCGCCGGTTCGGCACGGCCGGTTGGCCATGTCGGGATCGACGTTGATCTGGCAATGCTGATCTACACCTCGGGTTCGACCGGACGACCGAAAGGCGTGATGATGACGCATCGAAATATCGAAGCGGCAGCGACGTCGATCACCGCCTATCTGAGGAATACCGCCGACGATGTGATCCTGAATGTTCTGCCGATCGCCTTCGACTATGGGCTTTATCAGATCCTGATGGCAACCAAGGTCGGCGCGACGATCGTTCTGGAGAAATCCTTCGCCTTCCCTCAAGCCATTTTCGATACCATGCGTCGGGAGAAGGTCACGGGATTCCCACTGGTTCCAACCATGGCCGCGTTGATTCTCAACATGCGGGATATGGTTCCCGGTTCTCTGCCGGCGTTGCGCTATATCACCAACACTGCTGCTGCGCTTCCGCCCGAGCATATCGAGCGCCTGCGAGCGCTGTTTCCGAATGTGATGCTATTTTCGATGTACGGTTTGACCGAATGCAAGCGTTGCACCTGGCTTCCGCCGTCGCAACTCGATCTTCGCCCTGGTTCGGTCGGCGTCGCCATACCGAATACGCAGGCCTATGTAGTGGACAATCAGGGCCGAAAGGTCGCTCACGGTGTCGTGGGAGAACTCGTCATTCGTGGTCCGCACGTCATGCAGGGCTATTGGGAGAATGAGGAGGCAACCGCGAAGGTGCTGCGACGCGGGCCAAATCCGTGGGAGCGCGTTCTCTACACCGGCGACCTGTTTCGAGCCGATGCCGATGGCTTCCTCTATTTCGTCGGTCGTAAGGACGACATCATCAAGACACGCGGCGAGAAGGTCGCGCCAAAGGAAGTCGAGGCCGTCATTCACGCCTGTCCGGGCGTGGCGGAAGTCGTCGTCTTCGGTAGGCGGGATCCGATTCTGGGACAGGCGATTCACGCCGTCGTCGTTGCATCCGATCCTTCTCTGAACGAACAGATGGTCATTCGCCACTGCCAGAGAAATCTTGAGGATTTCATGGTGCCGCGGTCCGTCTCCTTCCGCGCCGAATTGCCCAAAACCGATACCGGAAAGGTGAGCCGCAAGCTCGCTGCGGAAGAATTCGAGCATTCAATGGAGCTGGCAGAATGATCCCAAGTCCTCTCTCCATCCATAGCGTGCTATCCTCGGATGCTTTGCGCATAGACGCTGCGGCAGAGGTCGATCGCATCGCGAAGGCCATGCGCGATCAGGTGCGCAACAAGATGCGTCGACGAGGACTTGTCATAGGTCTGTCCGGAGGCGTGGATTCCAGCGTCTGCGCGGCTCTTGCCGCCTATGCGCTCGGCGCGCGTAACGTCTTTGCCATCTTCATGCCGGAAAACGATTCCGACCCGGAAAGTCTCTCGCTTGGACAAGAGGTCGCCAAGGCCTTTTCGCTTGAAGGAGCGATCGAGGATATTGGCCCTGCTCTTGCGGCGATGGGCTGTTACGAGCGGCGCGACGACTTTATCCGGCAAGTTGAACCCGCTTATGGTTCGGGTTGGTCTTGCAAGGTGGCGATCTCCAGCCCATTAGCCGGCGAAGTATATGCCCTATCGATGCTGGTGCTTCAGGCGCCGGATGGGTCACAGACGCGGCACCGCATGCCGGCCTCGGTCTATCTCGGCATTGTCGCTGCCACCAATATGAAGCAGCGAACCCGCAAGCAGATGGAATACTACCACGCGGATCGCCTGAACTATGCGGTTCTCGGAACACCGAACCGGCTCGAATACGATCAGGGCTTCTTCGTCAAGAATGGCGACGGAGCAGCCGACCTGAAGCCGATCGCGCATCTGTATAAATCGCAGGTCTATCAGATCGCCGAATATCTTGGTGTGCCGGAAGAGGTCTGCCGCAGACCGCCGACAACCGATACATGGTCGCTTACTCAAACTCAGGAGGAGTTTTATTTCGCCCTGCCCTACGACCGCATGGATCTGTGTCTCCATGCTCTGAACGAGGGGCTCGGGGTAGAGGAAACAGCTAGGGCCACACAGTTGACGACCGATCAGGTGGAGCGCGTGTGGCAGGATATCCATTCCAAGAGAAGGGCTACGCGGCCATTGCATCTGCCGCCGCTGCTGGTGCAGCCCGTATTCTAAGGTGGGTGACGGGGGAAGTCATGAATGACGAAAACAGGACAAAAGACGACATCAGGGGCCGTCGTCTTGAAAAGTTGAGATTCTGGCGCAGGGCGTGTGCGGAAGAAAGCGAAACGCTCAAGCTTTATAATACCGAGATGGCGGGCAATCCGCTTATCTTCCTGCATGGTGATTTCGAGATGGGCGGATTCTATGTTCGCCGTCTAGCCGCCGAGTGCGGCTACCCCATTGCAGCCCTTGCGCCGCACGGACTTGAGGATCCAGGCTTGCGCCCAAGCATCGAATGGATGGCAAAGGAGCGTCTGAAAGACATTCTCGCCTTCCGCCCCGCCGGGCCTTACAGGCTTGGCGGCTATTGCAATGGCGCACTGGTCGCCTACGAATGCGCCAGATTGCTCAAGGAGCAGGGTCGCGAGGTCGAACTCGTCTTGATGATCGAGCCGCCATCCCTCAATACCTGGCCTTATTACAGGCGTTTGCACGCAGCCATCGCCGCGACCCTTGCCACGGTGGAAAGGCGTTCGCTGACGGTGCAGAAATCATTCGGCCACCTGATGAATGCGCTCTGGAATATCGGCCGAACCGTCCGTCTGCCGCCCAGCGATATCATACGGCTCGCGCGCAATCTCTCGGCACACCACTTGAAGCACGCCGCGCGGAGCACGGATTTGGCGGGAGTTGAGGAACGTCGTATCCGGGCGACGAACGCGGCGTTGCGCAGCGTTTATCTGGCTGCAACCGCATCCTATCTGCCACCACCGACGACGACGCCGCTCATTGTTCTTTCGACGGGGCTCGATCACGGTGGGCGGCGATGTGGGCTCTATGATGGAACGCAGTGGCTGCATCTGGCCAGCAGCTTTCTCCATATCCAGCTGTCGGGCCATCATTTGACATGTCTGTCGGAGCATGCCAGCGAACTGGCCGCGAATCTCGCCAGGGTTCTGCACGGTCCACTGTCTGTTTCGTCACGGATGCCGGCGTACAAGGATAGCCTGAAGCTCGCGGTCATCCACCGGACGTAACCGGATATTGTGCAAATACTCACGCTGCATCGCCGGCATGGACGACATGCCGGCGATGCAGTTGTTTGTCATTGCAATGCATGTCGAGGCCGGAAGCGCGTAATGCCGTCCGCGATCTCTTGCTGAACGACGCATTCGCGTTCTTACCCTCTGGCAAAGGTAAGGCAGACACTGTCTGCGAATTCCGCAGCCGATCCGGCAATCATCAGCAAACTATGCGAGGGAATGCCCTCGGCGCCGACCGGTGTCGTAATTGTTGGAATGCCGGCTGCGATCGTCTCGATCACCTTGATCTTGACGCCCGATCCGAGCCTCAGGGGAACGACGGCGACTTGCGCCTGGGCAAACAATTCCATCGGAGATTCGATGAACCCTGTCACATGGATCGATGGCCCTGACAGAGCCAAGACCTCGTCCGACGGATGCGCCCCGATGATCCAAAGATGAGCTTCCGGATTGCGCTTGCGAATTTGCGGCAGGATATCGCGTGCCATCCAGACGACGGCATCGATGTTCTCCTGCCGTGACATGTTTCCAAAGAAGATCATGCGTCCGGGCACGATCGTAGCCGCGGTTCGCATTTGCGGGTCCAACGCCACCGTGGTCATCGGCGGCACGCACTTCACCGACGTGGATGGGTACGTATCGCGGATAAGCGCTGCATCGTCCTCGGAGAGAGTTTCAATCCCCGCGACGCTGGACCACACGCCACGCTCCCATGCTCGGGTCTTCGCTTCTTCCATCCGGTAGAAGAGTTTCTTCAGTCCGCCGGTATTGTCGGCCTGTCTTCCATAAAGTTTTGACACCACATCATGCTGGCGAACGATGAACAGCGCCAACTGGCGGCGCGACAGCACGGCGAAGCCTTGAGAGAAATCGCCGTAGAAATCCGTATAGGCTGGATCGGAAAGGCGCCCCGCGATTTTCCATCTTGCCGCAAGCCGGCGAACCGAGACGAACATCGGCAGATGTGGCATCAACAGACCCGCAGCAACCCGCATACCCCTCGTGATGTGCATCGGGATCTTGTCACCGACATTGTCGGGCCACGGGGGCAAAGCGCGGCCGGCGTCGAGTTCTTCCAGCTCATTGATAAAATATAAGACATCGACCCTGGCGAAGGACTTGGAAAATTCTTCGATTTTCGCAAAGGCAATCTTCTGTCCCGAGGAACTCGAATTGGGATGCGGCGCAAAGCCGCAAATGTAAAGGAGCCGGCGCTGCGGCCGCTTTGAAAAAGAACGATTTCGGTCACCGCGCAGCGGTCTGGTGAAAAGCGAGCGAATACGAGCGAAAAACTCACCCGTTGATCCCGAATACTTGTCAATCTCGCTCATTGTTATTCTTAAAATCCGAGTTTTACACTTCTGATATCGAGAATATTCGAAAGAGAGTTTGCTCCTAACCAGTCAAACTATCAAGTTGGTCTCATTGCTATTTGCGATAAGATTGGCCGCCTGGAGCCCCGATCGCGGACTCAATAGGTCAACAACTGCCGCGATCAATCGCGCAGTATCGAAATCTGATGTCGGGGATTGGGATCAGCCGCGCGAAGCCGCGGCCTCGATCCAGCATTTGACAGGCTGGACATCTATTGTTTTGCCGCCGGCAAAATCCGATCGATGTGAACGGAGCATTTTGCATGATGCACAATATGGTCGACCGTCGATCCAAAGACGTGATCCAGCACGTCGGGCGCGTGCGCGGCCACCACGATGAGATCGGCCTTCATTTCGGCGGCAATCGCCAAGAGCGTGTTGGAGGCGCGGCCGGTGCGAACATGGATAAGTGCCGGCACGGACAGCTGCCTACAAAGCTGCGACAGCTTTTCTTCCGCCTCGCTGATCAGAGAGACAGCCCAGTCATCCGGTCCTTGCTGCACGACGGATGGGAAGTTCTCAACGGCATGAGCGACGTGCAAGGCACCATCAATGTCGAGCAGCGCATGGGCAGTGTTCAACAGATGCTTGGCCCTCTCCTTGGATCCAAGGCCTACGGCACAGACAATCGTCTTATACATACTTCACCTCTCAATAGAGATTCTTGCCGCCCCTGTCGGCAAACTCGGTTCGAAATCCCGGCGCATGCGCCCGCTCCGGCACCCGTAAGAAGCGCTTCGCCCGTTCTTCGATCTTATCGGGGGCGCCCACCCATTCCAGTCATTACTCTCATAAAAAATGATCCAGGGCGATCGCGCAGCGATTATCCCATGTTTAATGTGAGTGCATGCAAGGGCTGATGCGCCTGGGCTTGGTCGTCCGGCTTACAAATTGACGGTCATTCCTATCAGGAAGTGCAGTTATTGTTCGCTTCGCGTTTCGAGTATCCGCATCAACCTCCCGCGATAGCTATCGAGAATAACAGCCAGCACGATAACGGCGCCAATTACAATTGGCTTGATGTTGTCATCCGCGCCCAGAAGCTGCAGGCCTGTGGAGAGCACCTGCAGAATGCAGGCGCCAACCAGGGTTCCGATGATCGAGCCCTTGCCACCCGAGAGGCTGGTTCCCCCAATGATGACAGCGGCGATGGCATTCAATTCATAACCGATGCCTGCAACCGGGCTGCCGACATTCAGCCGGAGCAGATAGACCATAGCCGCGATGCCTGCTGTCAGCCCGGAAATCGTGAAGACCGCGACCTTGTATCTCTTCGGCTCATGCCCTGACAGCCGGACTGCTTCCTCATTGGTCCCGATTGCGAACACGAAGCGCCCGAAAACCGTATAGCGCAAAACGAACCAGCCGATGAGAACGACGACGATCGCGATCAAAAAGATCGAAGGGAGTACGCCCCAGAAGATCAGATTTCCGAAATCGACGAACGGTTGCGGCAGCCCTGTGATGGTGGAGTTGTCACTGACAACGCGCGCCAGTCCACTTGCGACGTTGAGCATGCCGAGCGTGACGATGAAGGAAGGAAGCTTCCACTTTTCGCATACCCATCCATTGACCGCGCCAAGGATAGCTCCCGTTCCCATCGATGCGAGCGATGCGAGAACAATCGCCTGCCATGGGGAAAGGCGGGGATCGACCATGATGGTCGCGCCGATGACCGTGCAAAGGGCAAGTAGTGAACCGACGGAAAGATCAATACCGCCGACGAGAATGACGAAGGTCATGCCGGAGGCAAGCACTGTGTTGATGGCGATCTGGACGAAGATCTTGAGAAAATTCTCCGGCGTCGCGAAATAGGGTGCCGTCGCCGAGAAAAACGCAAGGATCAGAATGAGGGCGATGGCAACGCCGGCCTCTTTCATCGAGATCCGAATAACCTTGTCCCAGAAGCGGCTCTCTTTCGGCTCGGTCTTGTTTTCAACGTTCCCGGACACGACTGTACTCCTTGTAAGCAAGTGAGAGGATCTTACCCTCTTCAAATTGTTCCCGAGATATTTCGCCGGCTATCTTGCCATCCGACAACACGATGATGCGATGGCAAATGCTGATGAGTTCCGGCAGATCGGACGACACGACCAGCACGCCTTTGCCTTCAGCGGCAAATTTCGACAGGAGTTCATAGATTTCCGCCTTCGCGCCCACATCGATCCCGCGGGTCGGCTCGTCGAAAATCAGCACCTTGGGGCCACGGAACAGCCATTTGGCAATCACCACCTTTTGCTGATTGCCCCCGGAAAATGTTCTAACCGCCTGACGGATCGAAGGCGTCTTGATACGGAGCTCACGCACAAGACGCTGTGAATGATCATCCTCCGCCTTTCGGATGATCAAGCCGTTGCGGGAGACCCTGCCGAGATCCGTTATGGTGGTGTTTTGCGCACAGCTCATGTCGAGCATCAGGCCCTGCATCTTGCGATCTTCGGTTGCCAGGCACAGGCCCGCGGCAACAGCATCTTTGGGCGAATTGATCTCTACGGGTTCGCCATTAATGCGAATTTCGCCGGCAGCCTTGACGTCGGCGCCGAATATCGCGCGAACCGCCTCCGTCCGGCCACTGCCCACAAGCCCGGCAATGCCGACGATTTCTCCCTTGGAGACGGAAAAGGACAGTTCAGGGCTACTGCGCGTCACCTTCAGACCGGAAACGCCAAGCGCCTCGCCCGACACCGCGATGTCGCTGCGAAAAACACCATGATCCGAAAGCGTCCGCCCGACCATGAGTTCAACGATTTGCGGGATGCCCAACCCTGCAAGCGGGCGAGTGATCACATGCTGCCCGTCGCGCAGGACTGTCACATCGTCGCCGACCTCAAAGATCTCCTCAAGTCTATGCGATATGTACAGGGTCGTGACGCCCCGGCCCTTCAGCCGCTTCAGAATTTCAAACAGGCGATCGACTTCCTTGGAGGTCAAGGTTGCTGTCGGTTCGTCAAGAACCAACAGCTTGCTTTCGTAGCAAAGTGCCTTGGCGATCTCGAGCAGCTGGAGCTGCGCGACGCTGAGCCGGCTGGCTAACGTCGTCGGAGCGACGTCGAGCCCAACCTCAGCCAAGAGTTCGGCCGCCCTGTGGTTCAATTCCTTGTAGTTCACCAGGCCGTATCGGCGAGGAAGATGCTCAAAGAGCAGGTTTTCGGCAACCGTGAGATTGGAAAGAGGGTGCAGCTCCTGGTGAATGACGCGGATGCCTGCCTTGAACGCCTCCAGCGGGGAGGCCGGAGCATAGGGCTTGCCGTCGAACAGGATGTGACCGTCATCCGGCCTGAACAAGCCTCCGAGCAGGTTGATCAGGGTGGATTTTCCGGCGCCGTTCTCGCCAAGCAGGATGTGCCCTTTGCCGCGGCCGATCTTTATGGAAACATCCTTGAGCGCGACGACGCCGGGGAAGCGTTTGCCTATGCCTTCCAGCTTCAAGATGAAATCATCTGATGTGCCTGACACGTCCACCTCATGCCTGTTTCAGTTTGTATGGAGACGGCCCTGCCCTCGCAGCCGCAGGGCCGATATGGACGTGCCGGCCGCGGAGCGATCGACGATAAAATCGACTGGGAAACGGACAGCGCCGGTCATGAACCGGCGCTTCCTCTGGCCTTACCGTCGGAAATCCCGACTATTTGAGGTCCTTGGCGGTGACGAGCGTGACGTCCGTCTTGACCCAGCCGGTGAATTTTTCGCCGGCGTACTCGCGAAGGCCGTACTTGATGCCCATGGCCGCCATTTCCGCGCCGTACTGTTCGACGGTGGCAAGCATCTTGCCGTCCTTGATCAACGGCTTTACGGACGGAATATTATCGAAGCCGACGACCTTGATCTTGCCGCTCTGGCCGGACGCGTCGAGAGCCTTGACGACGCCGAGAGCCATGGAGTCGTTTGCGGCCATGACGCCCTGAATATTCTTATATTTGGTCAGGAAGTTCGTCATGACGGTGTTGGCTTCTTCCGTCTCCCAATGCGCCGTCTTGCTGTCGAGAAGCTCGAGCTTGCCGTTCTTGATGGAGTCCATGAAGCCAACCTTGCGTTCCTTGGCGTTGTCGGCCTCAGGATTGCCTTCCAGGATCACGACCTTCGCGCCCGGCCCCAGATCCTTTGCAAGAGCATCACCCGCGAGCTTGGCGCCCTCGGTGTTGTCAGGTCCGAAGAAAGCAAGGTCGATACCGGCTGCCTTCTTGGCATCGGCATCGAGCGGCACGTCGATATTGATAACTTTGACGCCTGCCTTTATCGCCTTTGCAAGGGGCGTGGCCATGGCTTTTGAATCGGCCGGTGCGACTACGATGATGTCGTATTTCTGCGTCACGAAGTTTTCGACGGCATCGACCTGCGAAGCGAAATCTCGCTCGTCCTTCATGCCGACGGCCTTGAAGTCGAACTTGTCCTTGTTTTCCGCTGCGTATTTGTCGGCGCCGGCCTTCATCTGTTTGAAGAACTCATTGGACAGGGACTTCATGATCAGGCCCACTTTGGGCTTGCTGGCTGCAAAGGCGGGCGAAACGCCGCAGGACAGCGCAAGCATCAGCGTGCCCGCAAGCCCAATCTTCAGGGCCGCGCGTCGCGGCACATTGGTCAAGACAGAATTATGCTTTTTGGAATTTGACATTTCTTATCCTCCCGATAACGGCCCAAGCTCAGCTCCACCTGAATTGTCGACGACAATGAACCGTTTCCACGTTCATTGCGTATCAATGGCCAAAAAGATTGTCAAGTCGCGTTCAAATGCCTGATACTAATCATGTTTGCTGCTTTGCAGCATAAGTATTCTCACTTACAATGAACCGTTTCCATTGGAAGTTTCATCGCTTTCACGCTATGAAACATCGGCGATCACATTTGAGCGCGCCCTTTGACTAAGGCGACAGAGACAGCTAGCTGAAATCCGGATCAGTGCCTTTGGCTTGTCGTCGAAGGCGAAAATGAAGGGACATCAATTTTTGCCATGCCAAAGGTCGGAATTCGAGACGTTGCCAAGCTCGCAGGTGTTTCCACCGGGACCGTCTCAAGGGTTTTGAACGATCATCCTTCGGTCACGACGGAATTGAGGGAGCGGGTCCGCGGGATCATAAAGGAACTCGGCTATACACCCGATCCGTCCGCGAGAAGCATGCGCAGCAAGGTCAGCCGTCTCATCGGCATCATCATTCCGGACCTGACCAATCCCTTCTTCGCGGAACTCGTCCAGTCCACCGAACAGGCGGCGGCAAATCACGGTTACAATATCATCGTTATGACTTCCTTTGATCAGGCGGCAAAGGAAGTGAACCGGATTGGGCAGCTGACGAGCCGAAAGGTAGATGGCATTATTCTCGTTCCCAGCAACGATTTTCATACGATAACGCCGCCAAAGGCAGTGCCGATCGTCGTTGTCGACCGTCTCATGCCAGGATATTCCGGGATCGCCGCCGACCACCGCAACGGCGCCAGGCTTGGCGTCGAGTATCTTTTGAAGCTCGGGCATCGCCGCATCGGCTTCATCTCAGGTCCTACGCACTCGGTTCCCGCCAAAGATCGCCTGAGGGGCTATCTGGATGCTATGGAGCATATTGAAAGCAGCCAGAAAATCGCAAGCGCGCCCCTGATTGCCGAGGCGGCTTTCGACTATGAGAGTGGCCGATCTGCGGGAAACTATCTTCTGGCGCGGGCACGCAACGAGCGTCCGACAGCCATCTTTACCAGCTCGGATCAGCAGGCGATCGGCTGTATGAGAGCAGCGCATGACCTCGGCATCCCGATACCCGCGGCCCTTTCCATCGTGGGCTTTGACGGTATCCCGCTTTCAAGCATGACAACACCGCGCCTCACGACGGTAAAGCAGCCGATTCAAAAACTTGCCGCAGCGGCGGTGGCAGCTCTGTTAAACAAGCAGCCCGCACGCAGCACTGATAGTCCGGTTTTGTTCGCTTGCGAGCTTTCGGAAGGTGAAACAACCTCCGCTCCCCAACCCGACTAGGCTCCGTCGCAAACTTTCCGTTTTTGCCGCGCCGATCAGATAATCGTTCCAGACGGCGTGCTGCGGGCGACCTTGTTGCGGCCATTTTCTTTGGCGCGATAAAGTGCACGGTCGGCATTGTGCAGAAGCGTTGCAGCCTCGGTAACCACCCCTTCGGTCAATGCCGCAGCGCCTACGCTGATGGTAGCCACCTGGTTCGGGCTAACCCTGTGTTCGATCGCGAGTTCGAGCACGGCCAGCCGAATCTGTTCGGCGATCGCCGCGGCTGCCGGCTCGTCGGTATCAGGCAGAAGGACTGCGAATTCCTCTCCGCCATAACGCGCGGCAACATCGCCCGGCCGGTTGACTATGTGCTGGATTGTCGCGCCGATCCTCTTCAGGCATTCGTCGCCGGCCGGATGGCCATAGCAATCATTGAAGGCCTTGAACCAATCGACGTCGATCATAAGCAATGCGAGGTTGGTTTTATTTTGGCGCGCCTCACTGGATTCGCGCAGGAACGCGGCATCAAAAAAGCGCCGGTTGGACAAACCGGTCAGTCCATCCTGCTCGGCAAGCGCCTGCAGACGCCGATTGGCATCTTGCAATTCTTCCTCGATAGCCTTTCGAGCCGAAACATCTCTCAATGTTCCGATGATTCCCGTCGGCGCTCCCGTCCGTGGGTCCTTTAGTGTCTTGAGTTGTACTTCCACCCAAATCCAGTGTCCGTCGCGATGACGGAAGCGATTGACGATCGACCGGCGTTCCAAGGTGCCGTCCAGCAACGCCTGAAAAGCAAGGGTTATCTGCAAACGCTCGTCGGGATGAGCCAAATTCATGGGCTCGTTCCCGATCAACTCCTCCGGCTCGTAACCCAAAATCTCTCGGCAAGCCGGTGAGACATAGCGGCGGACCAAATGGCGATCGAGCTGGAACACCATGTCGGTGCCGTGATCCGCCAACAGACGATAGCGTGCTTCGCTCTGCTTGAGACGCTGCTCCGCCGCGACGCGTTCATCAATATCGCGCGCGACCGAATGAATAGCCACAACATGTCCGTCGGCGTCGGTGAGCGCTCTGTTCCTCCAGGCCATCCACCGGATTTGGCCGTTTGGCAGAATGACCTGGTTCTCGTCCTCCACGCTATAATCAACACTGCATACGCGCTTTAGATGCTCCGCCACCGCTGCACGGCTGTCTTCGGGGACGAAATCGAAGAGACTCCGGCCAATCATTTCATCCGGTAGCAGCCCGTAGTGACGCGCATAGGCATGATTGACGAAACGCAGTACGCCCTCCGGACTGGCAAGCGAGACCAGCTCCGATTGATCCTCAACCAGGCCTCTATAGCGCGCCTCGCTGACAGCCAATTGCCGTTCGACCGTCTTGAGCGCTGTTACGTCGGTGACGACCGCCAGAGAGACGCTGCCGAGTTCGGGGGTGCTATCGTCCAACACGGCTGACAGCAAGACGTCGATGATCCGTCCGTTTTTGCACACCATCTGATATTCCGCATCATCGATGCGGCCGGTCTCGAAGAAGGCTGGCAAAACTTCATTGATCGCGTGGGCGCGGGATTCGGGCGTAAGGAAATCCGAAGACGGCCTGCCCATCACCTCTTCACGCGTATAGCCAAGCTTGGCAAGCCAGGCATCGCTGACAGAGATCAGCCGACCTTCCTTGTTGATCGAATGGAGCATCGCGGGAGTGACTTTGGTGCGATGTTCGAGTTCCGCCCATAGTCTGATGACGTTACTGTCGGTTTCTGTGTGTTTTGGCGAGGCGTGGGTCACTCGGAAAACCTACTATAAAGCACGTCATCATACTTGCGATTCGTTATAATACGGTTGCCATATTCCTACATCGTGGCAAGTCCATGAATGCTGGCTTATCAAAATCTCGCCACAGGGCTTCCTACCGCTGCCGATCGCAGCCCGCCCTGATTATTCGCTGTGATCTGGATGGAGAGCAAGCCGTAAATCGGTGAGACCACGATTCCCGTCCTTGCTGCCGGTCGCAGCCACAGCCGTGAATATGCGTTCCGCATCGTCATACATTTTGAGATTGAGGTAGCAATAACCGCGAAGCACCATAAGATCTATCCGCTCCTGCTGCAGCTGCGCGCGCTGATCAAGATAGATCAGGGTCTCCTGATAGCGCTTGGCGGTGAATGCGGAAAGCGCGCGGTTGGCCAGGATCGCAACTTGCAGCTCGGCGGCGCGCTGATGGCTGAGCGGTGCCTTGGTTGCGGCAACGGCTGCATTGTTGGTGAGCCCCGCACGCAGATAGGCAAGACTTTGCCCGTAAGCGGCATCCTCCCGCATCTTGCCGGCCGGAGCGTTCATCGCCGTTTCGAAGGCCGCAATCGCTTCCATCGGACGGTTGAGATCCATCAGACACCAGCCACGCGACAGTGCATCCCCCGGAGTAAGAAGCTGGGAATTGATCGTCGTGGAGCAACTACGAGGCTGGCGCGCATTGCGCCGTACCGGCGGCGCTCGCCTTTCCGATTGACCATATTCAATCTGTGGAGAAGAGCCTCCGCCCGCGGTCATACTTGTCTCGGATCTTGCGCGCGGTGTGGCAGGGGCCGGTGACGAGGCCGCAACTGTTTGCGGCACTGTCTGATTTGGCGAAGGCAGCGGCGCGGAGCCGGCGGGAACCTGCGGCTTGACCTCGTTGAGCCTGGCAATGCGCTCTGACCGTCCCGCCCAAAGTCTTTGGACCTCCGCCACGCCTTGCCGGTCGTTCAACTGATTGCGGGTAACGGCAAGCCCATAGGCCGACGGTTCATCATCGGGCTTCCAATTGAGTGCCGTCTCAAACCAGCGTAGCGCGGTTTGCGGCTGGTTCAGCGAGCGCGCAAACCAGCCGAACTGCTGCGCGGTTGGCACGTATTTCTGCGCGATGACTTCGGTGGCGATACGGCTAAGCACATTTTCGCCGAGAGCGGCCGGCGGCTGCAACGCCATCAGATTGGCTGTCGCCGCGAGATAGGTCGCCGTCGCGTCCTTGGAGACACCGCGCCATTTATACATGACGTCTTCCGCCTCCTGGGGCTTGCCGTCGGCAATCAGGACCAGCGCAAGGCCTTGCGATGCTGCCGCCGAATCTCCCTTGTCATGGGCGATCCGGAACCATTTTTCCGCGTCGCCGTAGTTCTGGCGGCGCAGATAGTACCAGCCGAGAAGAACGGCATCGGACGCAAGACCCTGACTTTGGGCCACGCGCTCGACCTCCGCCAGATAAGTCGGTGCGATGTCCAATTTCGGATCGTCGTTGCCCTCGGCGACGAACCGGCGCGCAAGGTCTGTATGGATGCTGTCGAACTCGCGCCCGCTATTGCCGTCCGGCTTTTCGAGCGCCAGGATATCCTGCATGGGCTGGTAGGGCAGTAGCGCCGCGGCCTTCTGCACCGTCGCAAGCCTCTCTTGAGGGTTGGCACAGTTCTTCAGGATATAGGCATAGGTGTCTTGGCCGCGGTCGGCCCGATCCGTTCGGATAAAGGCCTCCGCGACACGCCATAGAATATCGATGTCGCTGCAGGTGAGCAGGCTTGGCGTGCTGGCGCCAAGCTCGACGACGGTCGCATATTGCTTGAGATCGGAGGCATTGATCAGGCGTGTGCGGGCTTCGGCAACCTCAAGGCGCTCCAGCAGATCCGAAGGTGGCTGCCATCCGGATTCCGCCGCCTGCCGATCCGTGATCGCCTTGTGCAGCTCGGCATAACGGCCCTCGGAATAAAGCTGCCACATGGTTTCGAGCTGCTTGTCGCTATTTTGCGGTATGGCCAATGGATCAGTGGGGGGCACCCAGTTCGGATAGAGCGCCTGAAGTCGGGATATCTCGGCTTGAAGCCGTGCCTTGTCGCCACGGCTGGCGAAATAGCGCAGCGCACTTTCATCGACCTTCGGTTCCGCGGCGGGTTGCGGCGCGCCAGACTGAGGAATGGTCTGGGCAACGGCGGCTGGCGTATCGGTGGTGGTTTGGATCGCCGTCGGTGCGTTGGGCAGGACCGCGGAAGGAGCGTTCGCCTGGATGCGATCGGCGATAGTTCCCATGTCGGCAGCTGACGCATCGAACGCCATATCAGCTTGCTTGATGCGCGAGGTCAGCCCCGACGGCATATCGGAATGCTGCGCCGCTGAGACGCGGAGCTTGTCCTCGATCGTCTCACGGTCTCTCACGGTCAAGGCAACTCCTGCTGCCGCGACTGCCAAGGAAACCGTAATCAGAGAGGATTTTATAAACACTCCGGATGCTTCTCCTCGATAAAAGCCAGGCCCAGCAACTGAAGGGTCGACGGGTAATAGAGAGTCGGTGCAAACTGACGAACCGATGCGGGTAATTTCGTCCCACTTGTCACACACGCCATAACATCGTTAACAATTCGATAACCGGGCTCCGTCAGCAGCTGCTTCGATCTGCCCGTGGTGAGGTCGATCGTGGCTGGGATATCACCATCGGTGGTCATGCCCGCATGCAATCGCGTCAGCAGCGCCTTGTCCGTTATACCCGCACGCACGAGATAAAGCGGGATGCGGACGGCGTTGTAACCGAATTCTGCGTCAAAACCTGCCGCCGGACTTGGTTTGGCATGCAGGCTCACCCAGTCCGCCGGCAGCTTTCGCGGTCCGAACTGCATCGAATGCAACAGTGAGAGACCGTCGTCCTTCAGTTTTTGCCAATTGTCGGAAGGTGCCAGGACCGCCATGACGGGGAACGCCTCGTAAACCCAGTACGACGGGTTGATCACCGGACCATCGTCACGATCAGTGGCTCCAAAGCCTTCGGCACCAGGGAGAAGAAGAGTCCGACCGCCGACATGGACGACGACATGGGAAAGCAGCGCCTGCGCCATATGCGACGCCTCGCTCAAATAATCCCTCTTGCTCCAGGCGGAGCCCGCCAGAGCCAACGCATAGGCGATCAGTATATCGCCGTCGGAGGCATTGTTGGTGTCTGCGACGTGAGGCGTCGTCGCAGGGTCCCATTTCCAAGCCGCAAGACCATCGTCGCGCAGGAGGAGTTCCGTTCGCGTGAAATACCAGATCTGTTCGAAATCGGCGGGACTGTTTGAAAGATAGGCAAGCAACAGGCCGTAGCCTTGCCCTTCGCTATGGCTGATATTGCCGTTTCCATTATCGACAATCCGGCCGCTTGCGTCGAGGAACTTCGCTTTGTAGGCCTCCCAGGCCTGCGGATCGATTGCGGCATGTTGCGCCGCAAGCGGCTCGCTTATCGCCAAGAAGACGATGCTGCTTAGAGCGGCCATGATGCGCCAGCGTCTCATCCGCGCCTGCCGATCTTTGCGAGAATGCCCGCCGTCGTTATGCCGATCAGCAACGAGGAGGCGATCAGCAGGAATGCATAGGACAGAATATTGCTTGAAAGCCAGTTCGCGGCGATCAGACGATAATTGGTAAACGACCAGGGTTGCGTCGTCACAAAATCGAAGCGGCTTACGGGCACCGTGTCGATCTTTCCGGTCTTGGCGGAATAAACGGTAACGTGACCGTCAATCTGCGACCATTCGCCCAGCGACGTGATGGCATCGGCGCCCGCTCGCAGATCCTTTGCCGAGGGTGCCGCCACGATCGTCCATGTGGCGTTTGCCGTTCCGCCTTCTCCCTGGGCAATCATAAAACTGTTGAGATTCGAAGGCGTGAAGATCTGCTCGGCCCCCGGAATGAATTGCAGCGAGCTCCCGGAGATGTCGAAATTGCGATGCATCCAGTCCTGGAACGACTGGATCTGAAGCTGCATCAGGCCACCTCCAATTCGCGAGCGCCATTCGTCGACTGTTGCGGCAGTCTCCTGCTGGGCACCTTGTCCGGGCAGAGGAGGGCGCCAGGATGCCTGGCTCGCCGACGCAATATTCATTTGCGACAATGTCGTTGCCGGTATCTGCGAGATGGGGCCGATAAAAATCGCGTTGCGGTCTCCGGCGCTGCCAGGCGACGCGATAAGGTCGACCGCGATTGGATGTCCCGCGACGATCGCCATTTGGCCCAACAGCGTTGCCGTCGCGGAAAGGGTATCTGTGTCGGTTCGATCGATGAACAGCGCCGTGGGGGTATTGCTGCGGCCATAGGGATAACCGGTGCCGGCCAAGGCTGCGAGATTCGGGCGCTGGGCGACCCTGGCGAAATCCGGCATCTGAAACGTACTTGTATCGAACAGCGCGAAGCGCGCTGTTTTATCGGCCGTCGTGCCGGGCGCACAGACGTCGTCGTCATCGGTCAGCAGCATCGCTTCCAATGTTACCGTGTTGAGGCCAGGTCTGAAGTGACGCATCGTTACGCGAATCGGCAGCTTCCGGAAAATACCGCCGCCGGGTGCGGTAATCGGCTTGGTCGTGGCAATGCTGCCGTTGACATAGACATCGATATGGCTGCCGGGCCGGACATTCTTGGCGTAGGCTGCATCGAGATAGATGGTCGCCTCGCCATAGGCATTGGCATAGAAGTCCGCCGGGACACCTACGTTGAAGCTCGTATGGAAACGGCGGCCTGAAAACTCGGTCGTCTCGATGCCCAATTGAGAGAATGAAAGGTTCGTGTCCGAAAAGATCAGCGGTGCATCCGGGGCAGACCATCGCTGGGTCACCAGCAAGTCGCGGCGGATGCTTGGATCCCGGTCGGTCGGCGACACGATGATATCGATCGCAGCGGAAACCGACTGCCATGACGGCCCACTGATGAGAAGGACCGTCGAACCGGTGCGCGGATCCCGCACGAAGGTTGCAAGAGCCGCGTTTTGTGCAGCCGCCGGCGTTGGAAACAACGGTTGCAGTTCGGCAGGCGTGCCGACGACAACCGTCATCTTTCCGGGGCCGGTTGGCGGCAAGGAATCCGTGCTGAAGGAGAAAGTCTCATTCGGCATTCCGCTGAGCACCGAAAGACCTTGTGTCAACCTGAGCAGGGGTTTTGTGGTGCCGGGCTGGGCCAGCGCCGGCACCACAAGGTTGAATTCCGTCTTGCCGGCGCCATCGACGCCGATGGCACGAATGGCGTCCGTGCCTGACAGCTTTTGCGCGTTCTCTTCGACAAAGCTCAAATAGGTCTTTGCGGGATCGATGTCGGACCAGAGTTCATAGGTTGATTGAATATTGCAGTCGGTGCGGTGACGCTGTGTCGCTTCGAACGACACCAGATTGGCTCCCGGTTGCAACAGGCCGCGCGGAACGTCGAAGCTGACTGCCGACGGATTGTCTGGCGACCCAATTTGCTGCTGGCCGATCGAGCGGTTGTTCAGAAAGATCGTCAGTTGTGACGCTTCGGGCGCGACGACCACGGCATTTTGATAGGTGAAGTTGAATCTCGCCGGCGCTGCCGCCTGTTCAGGGGTCAGGTAGATCGACCACGACTTTCGATCATATTCGCCTTCCAGCCGAAACTTTGCGAAGGGCACGACATATCGCTGAAAACTGGTATTGGCAGTTGTCGCGGCTGTGGTGGTACTGGCCGCGGATGTGCTTTGCGCCGGTGCCGGTAAAACTGCCCGCGGCACGGTCGGCGCCGATATCTGCGGCCGCTCTCGCGTCATGTCGAACGGCAGGGTCTGTGCGGAGGCGAGCGTGGCGACACCAATCGCCAAAATGACAGCTGAAAGGATTGCTTTCATCTGTTACCTGCCTTTGCCCTTTGTTGTTCTGCCTCGCGTTCCGGTCGCATGCCACG
The DNA here is from genome assembly GCA_036383055.1 of Rhizobium sp. Classification (GTDB taxonomy): domain Bacteria; phylum Pseudomonadota; class Alphaproteobacteria; order Rhizobiales; family Rhizobiaceae; genus Rhizobium. Next base: position 21,518 of record DASVPC010000268.1, read on the forward strand.
GAAGAAATAAAGCAGGCCGCGGCTCGTCTGGTACAGCGACAATCCCAGGAACCAGATCGTCCCTCGGATGATACCGGGATTGCGCCGCCGGGCCTGTTGGAACTGCGTCCATTGGTCGGAATTTGCAAATACCAGATCCGCGATCAAACGATGATCCGATGCGCCCTTGGGCACATACTGGCACCCTATCGTCGTGATGTCGCCGGACGGATGGATATTGCGCACCACGACCGGCAGGGTTTGCATATCGCCGCCGCCATAAGGTTGGAAGCGCAGTGTCGCCTCCGTGTTAACGACCAGCGGATCAAGCTCCTTGTTGAACACGTTAAGCCGTGCGCCGTGGACCGAAACGTCTTCGATCGAGGCCGAATGCCATCTGCCGTTGACGCCGAGTTCGCTGCGACGGTCGACCCTGATGCGACGGGAGGAGGATCGTTCGCCACGCTCCGACACGACGCCCAATGCGCAACCGGCCAGGATCAGGTTGATGAGGTTCCAGGCACCGACGACAAGCGTCACATCCGCCTTATAGGGCTCGGCATAGATGCGATATATCGTGATCAAAAGCGCGATGACTTGCACGGCAAAAATGACGAAGAAGGGACGGCTGATCTCGGAAAGCCGGCTGACCGCAATCGATTCATCCTTGGCGGTGACCTTGAAGGTCGGTTTTCGCGGATTGAAGATGACGGAGATGACGGCGGGCAGCAAATGCACCATCTGTACATATTCATAGAGTTCCGAAATCCAGGGCCATCGGAACGAGCCGTAAAGATAGTTCTGCATCATCAGGTTCACGAGCATGTAGGCAAGCGTGTAGGCGAGGAATTCACTGCCGGAAGCCGTGAAAATCTCCAGATCGAAGAACAGGTAGCATAGAGGCGCAAACAGAAAGACGGCACGTGGAAAGGGGAAAAGCCAGAACAGCGTCGAAGACATGTAGCAGAGGCGCTGCGGCAGGGTGAGCCCACGCTTCAGCAGTGGAAAGCGGAAGCGCAGGATTTGCATCATACCTTGCGCCCAACGACTGCGTTGGCCGATGAAGCTCGCGAAAGTGGCGGGCTGCAAACCGGCAATGAGCGGCCTGTCGACATAGATGCTGTTCCAGCCCGCGCCATGCAGCGCAAGCGCCGTCTCGCAATCCTCCGTGATGCTGATGCCGCTGAAGCCGTTTTGGGACTCAAGCGCCTTGCGGCTCAACACCGCCGCTGAACCGCAAAAGAAGGCTGCATTCCATTTGTCCAGGCCGCGCTGAATGATGCCGTAAAACATCTCATTCTCGCTCGGCATGTTGTCGAAGGTTCGCAGATTGCGTTCAAGCGGGTCCGGATTAATGAAGAAATGCGGCGTCTGGACGAGAAAGAGTTTCGGGTCGTCTTCAAAATAACCGACGGTTTCGAGCAGAAAATCGCGCGCTGGCGCGTGATCGGCGTCGAAGACGGCGATCAGGTCGCCGCTCGAGTGCTGAAGGCCGTTGTTCAGATTTCCGGCCTTGGCGTGTTCGTTGCGCTCACGCGTCAGATATTTGACATCGAGCTCCTGGCAAAGCTGCCGGAGCTCGTTGTGACGCGCGATTGCCGCCTGCGATTCCAGCACCTTGGTGGAGTTGCGTTTTTGCAATGTGCCGCCATCGTCGAGCAGCCAGACCTGGAGCTTGTCGGCCGGATAGTCCATCGCCTTGGCTGAAGCCAATGTATTGGCCAGAAGGTTGATATCTTCATTGTAGGACGGCACGAAAACGTCGACGGAAGGAAACTGCTGCACCCTTGCCGCGCGAGCGGGGCGTGAAGGCAGGGGTGTTGCGACGATGAACAGGCTGAGCATCAGCATCGCCACATTGTACATTTCCGCAAGATAGAGCAGCAGGCCGGGGATGAAGTTTTCGGGCTGATTGACAGGCGGCAGGGTGTTGGTCGTGCGCCAGTAGACATAGCGCAGCACGATCGAAGTGCCCAAGGCAAGCGCGACCAGCCGCCAGGTGCCTTGGCGCTTCAGGACCTTGATGACGGCCATGAAGGTGACGGCAACCACGCTGGCAATGAGTTGGGTTTGCAGGTTGACCGGCAATGTGATCAGCACAATGCCGCATAGGGAAACGGCAGCCCATATCAAGATGCTTCGTGCTGTCTGCATCGGTGTTCCTTCAAAATGTATTCGCCAAACGCCATCCTGGCGCTCCAAATGACTAAAAAATCTATTTCATGCAGGCAGTGTTGGCCACTGCACCGATACAATCCGGTGAGGGTACGATAGTGCTGTAGGTCTGTGTCGCTGTTGGCTGAGCTAGTCCTGTTGTCGTTGTCGGCATTGGGACCGCGTTCGTCTGGCCCTGGCCGTATTGTTCCCCCGGTAATGGCACCCGCGGCCCGATTGCCTGCGGAAGCACCGCGGCTGGAAGGGTTTGCGGCGAAGTGGCGGCCTCGCGGCGCACGATCACAGTCCGCACGGCAGGAGGGGCGGCTTCATAGCCGATCGGCGTCGCATTGCTGCGATAGCCGCTCATATCCGGATAAACAGGATCGCCGGGGCGAGCGAGCACCGCATCGGCCCCCTGCACCGCTCCATATGGATTCAGCGCTTCATTCCTGAAGCCACCGGCAATCGAATAGCCGTAGACTGTATTGAGAAGTTGGCGCTCGCTTGCACGGGCATCACACAGCCGAAGCCGGATCTGAACCATGCTGAAATTCTGCAATTGCGCTTGCGTGGCGCGTCCGGCTCGAATTTGCTGCCAGGCGTAAAGGCAGGTATCTCCGGAACGGCTTTGAGCGGAAGCATAACCGAACGGACCGTAGGTATTCTGTACGAAGGTCGCGGAGCGAGCGAGCCTGACACCCGGTATTGCCGCCGCCAGTTCGCGTGCTATCGCATTTTCGCCGACTGCTTTGTAAGGCGTGCTGCCCAGTCCGGGGTTACCTCCGGATACGCCTAGGAATTGTATCTTGAGAAAGTTCTGACCGGCCACTGACGAGGACGTAGCAAGCGAAATCGTCTGCTCCACATCGTCCTTGTGCCTCCGCTCGATCACATTGACGATAGCGGGGCCGCCTGGCGGCGGAAATGCCAGCGCTTTTTCGTTGGCAACCGTTTCAGGACCCGCCGATTGCCGCACACCGCCCGTCGTCGTGCAGCTGGTCGCCAAACCAGCCAACGTCAGCAGCGCTATTATTTTGAATAGGTGCATCTTTGTAATCGCGGTCGTCGTCTATCGTCATATTGGTGGGAAGGTTACGCGATGGATTTGAACAGGGCCTTCATCAGAATTGAGATAAGCGCCATTATGGTTAATCATTGGTTAACAGATCAAAAATCCAGGAAATCGAGGCATAAGGCACTGTAGATTTATTGGCCCTGAATCAAAGGATGGCAGGGATGCACGGTATCAAGCGACCCGGAGATGGGCGATCTCGCTCCACATCTGCATGGCTGTTGCTCGCAGCTCGTGATGGTGATGGTTTTCACCCTCCGAGGCGGCAATGTCAGTGTCGCTCTCGGTGGATCTTTCGTCGCGATTGGACGGGCTGATACCTCCCTATTTGCCATCGGAGTGGAGTTTGTTGTTGCGTTTTCCGTTGGATGGTCGCTAAAGATTTTGCCATATCTGCGAGCTTTACGGCCGACAAGCGACCCGGCTTTGTCGAATTCGAGAATCGAAAGCAATTCAATGACCCGACAACTTTCTCTCCCGCGCGAGCGGATTTCCGTCCTTCTGCTTGAAGGCATCAGCCAGAGCGCCGTGGACTACTTTACGTCATCCGGCTACGTCAATGTGACGCATCTGCCGAAGGCTCTGGATGATAAGGATCTCCAGAGCCATATAGCCGAGGCGCACATTGTCGGCATTCGTTCGCGTACCCAGCTGACGGAGGAGATTTTCAGCTCCGCCAAAAAGCTTATTGCCGTCGGTTGTTTTTCCGTGGGGACAAATCAGGTCGACCTGGATGCGGCCCGCCGGCGCGGCATCCCAGTCTTCAATGCACCCTATTCGAACACCCGCTCGGTCGCCGAGCTTGTGATCGGTGAAATCATAATGCTGACCCGGCGAATTTTCCCGCGTTCGGCGTCCGCTCATGAGGGCGGATGGGACAAATCTGCTGTCGGCAGTCGTGAGGTGCGCGGAAAAACGCTTGGTATCGTCGGCTACGGTAACATCGGATCGCAGCTTAGCGTTCTTGCGGAAAGCATGGGCATGAACGTGCGCTATTTTGATCCTTCAGACAAGCTTCGCCACGGCAATTCAGAATCGATGGCGACGCTTGGCGACCTTCTCGAAATCTCGGATTTCGTGACGATGCATGTTCCCGAAACCAGTTCGACGCAAAACATGATAACGGAGACCGAACTGCGCAGAATGAAAAAGGGAGCGCTTTTCATCAATAATTCCCGCGGGACCGTGGTGGATCTCGAGGCGCTTGCGAAGGTTTTGAAAGAAGGACATCTCGCAGGCGCGGCTGTGGATGTGTTCCCTAGGGAGCCGGCATCAAACAACGAGCGTTTCGAAACGCCGCTCCAGGGTTTGGACAATGTTATACTGACGCCGCATATTGGCGGCTCGACCGAAGAAGCCCAGGAGCGCATTGGCGGGGAAGTCTCCAGGAAGCTTGTGGAATATTCCGACGTCGGCTCGACGCTGGGCGCCGTCAATTTTCCCCAGGTTCAACTGCCGCCACGTCCAAACGGCACGCGTTTCATCCATGTTCATGAAAATCGCCCTGGCATGCTGAACAGTCTGAATGCGATTTTTTCGTCCCGCGCACTGAATATCGTCGGTGAGTTCCTGCAGACGCACGGCGACACGGGCTACGTGGTGATTGAAGCCGAGGGCGTCGGCCAGACAGCCGATGACATCCTTGATGCGCTTCGCCAGATCCCGGGAACGATACGAGCTCGATTGCTCTACTGATGCCGGTAGCTCTGTCGAGGAATTCAATCAATAAGCTCGCTACTGGCGACCAAATGAGACCGAGGCCATAGTTAATGAGGGTAATCCGTTAGGACAGCAGCCGCGCCGTCTGCCCCTGCTCTGCAAGCAGTTCGACCGCCTGTTTATCGAATGAGACGAAGGTTTCGCCACCTAACCAATTGCCCTCATAGGCCATGATGCCGTCCGCAAAATCACCCCCGGCTTCGAGAATCGCAAGCCCGGCTTCAACAGCGGGCCGGTTCATCACCACATTTCCGGCATCCAGCAAATCGCGGATCGTCACGGCTACATCTTCTTTCGGCAGCTTCGCGCCCCGGCGAAGTATCCAAACCAGCTCACACAGGCAGGGCAATGAGACCGCGATGAGCGAGGCCTCTTTCAGAAGCTTGCCAGCGGCGCGGCCCTGTGTTGCATCGTCCTGCAAAACAGCACGAGCCAGCACATTTGTATCGACCGAAATTTTCATTCTTCCCCCGCCCAACCAGAGGCGGCAATCTCGTTCATTTCCTCAATCGTCATCGGCTTTTTGACCTTGCCTGCATGCCGACCGATGAAGCTATCGATGCTGCCGGTCGGCTTTGCCGCTTTCACCCGAAGCTCACCGCCTGGCAGCTTGTCGAAGTCGATCCGTTCACCCGGCTTGATACCGAGGTGCTGCAGCAGATCCCGCTTTAGCGTGACCTGCCCTTTCATCGTTACCGCCAGTGAAGTCATGGGGAAATTCCTTTTCGCTGATTATGATTAGATAGTAATTGAAATTCTCATTACCAGCAAGCCCATCAGGAATCTTGCTGGCCGATTTCGTAGCCGAGGGGCAATATAGTCGCCTGCGTCGGATGCTTGCCCGCGCAATTCAAACCCTCACGACCGCTGAATCCCAGACCCTCCCTTCGCGCTTCCTGGCGCCTATGATGCAGCGACTTAACCCCAATCATAGAACACGCTTGCAAAGGAACCTCTCCTTACGCATCGCGCATCTGTACGAGGGGGTCTTCAAAAACAGGTCGCAAAATCTCAGCTTTCGGCCGCCGCCGCCACAATTATGCCTGCCGTTTCCGAAATTGTCGGCGGCACGCATACCCCGCCGACGCGGGGCGTAGTCCCGTGCGTTGTTCGGGAAGTTGGTTGAGACATGAAGACTTCAAGATTGATCCTTTTGCCCGCTCTGGCTGTGCTGATGACAAGCGTCTCCGTGCATGCCCAGGAATGGCGGTATTTGCCGGATTATGGCGACGACCTGGACGGCGGCTATGCTACTCCGCACTATGGGCGGGAGGCGGCGCCGCGCTATCGCGATGATCGTCGTTTCGACGATGACTACTATTCCCGGGGTGATCCGTATGGCTATTATGATGACGAAGACGGCGATTTCCCGTCGCAACCCCGTCCACAACGGCGGGCTTCGATCGATCGAGGCGCGATCTCTCCCCAACTCAATTCTGGCGTCAAAGATGACAAGCGGGCGAGCCTGGCGCGGTCACCCATCCCGCGCACGGTCGTCTCCTTTTCCGGCTACGATCCTGGCACGATCGTGATCTCCACCACGGAAAAGCGCCTCTATCTCGTGCTCAACGACGGAACTGCTTTCAAATACGGCATCGGCGTCGGCAAGCAGGGCTTCGACTGGAAGGGCACGGAGACGATCAGCCGCAAAGCAGAGTGGCCAACCTGGACGCCCCCCAAGGAAATGATCGCTCGTCGACCAGAACTACCAGACCGCATGGATGGCGGCCTCAATAATCCTCTCGGAGCGAGAGCGCTCTATCTCGGCTCCACCCTCTACCGCATCCATGGCACCAACGAACCCAACTCGATCGGCAAGGCGGTATCTTCCGGCTGCATCCGCATGGCAAATCCGGATGTGATGGATCTCTATGGCCGGGTCGGCGTGGGCACAAAGGTCGTCGTGCTTTGATGGCACCCCAGCGCTGCTGGGGTCCATGAGGACATTTTCAGGTCCGCCAAGAAGCTTATGGCCGTCGATTGTTTTTTCGTGGGGACAAAACAGGTCAACGGGATGCGGCCCGCCGACCTAGCCGAACGTCTTAGGCAGTTTGCTCGGCGTGCGTTGCTCCCGCCAGCAATTTCTTCGCAGCCACCTTAAGACATTCTTCGAAGGCTGTAAGATCGAGGAACAGCCTGTCGGGCTCTACTTCGCGCGTGATAATTGTTCCGTTACGGCTATCGATGCCACCATCCAGCATCAGATTGTCGGCCATGTCGAAATTCTCGAGCGACATTCCGTCCGTCCCGCGATAGCGCCCATCATCACCCAAATGGATGGAACCGCCGTAGAAGCGGCTTACCCGTTCGAAATGGCTCTTCGTGCTGTTGGAAAAGGCAAAGGCCGGGCGGCCGCGGGCGCACATGAAGCCCAGTTCGAAGGCCGTGCCGACATCGGCGGCGACGCCTCGGAAGGGTGTCAGATTGGCGATGATCAAATCAGCGCTCAGCATCAGACTTTCATTGATGGCGCTGATCGCCAGACCGCGCTGCCGCTTCGTTTCGGTCTCCGGAACCGCCAGATCGCCCGGCGATACCGGCGTGAAGCCGAAGCTGCGGGCCAAGGCGATCTTGCGATCGAGAATTTCCCGTGCGTTCGGAAGAAAGACCTCCGGGCCTGCCAAATATGCTCTCAATCTATTGCCTCTTTGTTGGGATGCACGACTCCGGAATCATTAAGCCGCGTGACAATCCGCCGTGATCACTTTTCCATGGCGTCCTGTACACGCCCCGTGGCGACACGGGCAAGGACACCGAGCTTCCAAAAACGATGGAAGGCAAATGTCTGGAAATCGCGCCGGATCGGAAAAGCGATCTCCTCTTCCGGAACGCCGGCAAGCCGGTCCGCCAGGAGCCGGCCGATCAGCGTCGCCATCGCGACACCGCGCCCGTTATAGCCAAGCGCGACAAAGGCGTTCGGAGCCGGCTCGGCGAGAATGGGATAATGATCCCTGGTCATCGCCACCTGCCCGTACCAGCGATGTGGCCAACGCTGCCCTTTCAGCGCCGGCCACAGGCGTTCCGCATAGGCGACGAGATGGGCATAATCGGCCGCCGCGTCGCTCGGCGCCTGCTTGCCGCGCCCGCCCATCAGCATTCTCCCCTGATCGTCGATGCGATAGTAAACCGTGACCCTGCCGGTTTCATAAAGCACCGAGCGCGTCGGCATGATCGATGCCGCAAGCTCCGCCGGCAGCGGATCTGTCGCGACGATGGAGCTGTAGACCGGAACGATCGCCGTCTTCAGCCGGGGCCAGAGATCGCCGGTATAGCCGTTGGTCGCGATGACGAGTTTCTCAACCCTGACCCTGCCCGTCGGCGTATCGATGCGCCAGCCAGAACCTTCCGGATGAACGGACAAGGCCGGCGTCTTCGAGTGAATACGCGCGCCGGCGGCAATGGCGGCGCGGGCAAGGCCACGCGCATAGCCAAGCGGATTGAGCTGACCGCCCCTCGGATCGAACCAGGCAGAATGATAGCGCGTCGTGCCGGTGCGCTCCGCAACCTGCTGCCGGTCCAGAAGCTCCACGGACACATCGCGCTCGACGCACTGGCTGACGAGCGACGCCGCAGCCTTACCGCCGGCTTCAGAAAACGCAGCCCGGATCGTGCCGCTCTGGCAGGCGGCGCAATCGATCTCAAAACGCCGGATAAGACCGAAGACCTCGTCGGGTCCGCCATAGGCGAGCTTCAGCATACGCCGCCCACGCTCGCGTCCGAATGCGTGCTCCACCTCGACAGGATCGGCCTTCAGCCCCGAATTGACCTGGCCGCCATTGCGGCCCGAGCATCCCCAGCCGATTTCGCTGGCATCGAGCACGATGGTGGAAATGCCTTTTTCAGCCAGATGCAGAGCCGTCGAAAGGCCGGTATAGCCGGCGCCGACGATCCCGACGGCGGCAGATACGTCGCCGGCCAGCGGCTCGGTTGCCGGCGCGGGCGCCGCCGTCTTGAGATAGAGGTTCTCCGCTGGGGTCGGAGGGGAGATATACATGGGATCTATCCTGTTTCTATGGTCGCAGATGCGGCCATATCAACTGCCTAATCATCGGAAAAATGAAACATGAAAGTCTGAGTTCTGCAATAACTGAAATTTTTGTATAATATTTTCACATTTGGGATAATCGGGGGAGAGGATCCATGGCGGCGGAAGCATCCAAGCTCGACACAGCCTCGGGTAAACAGGCAGCTACGGGAGGCATCGGCCAGCGGTTGAGGCAAAGGCGGCGGATCCGCCGTATCTCGTTAGATGAATTATCCAAACAGACCGGCATGTCGATCGGGCTGCTGAGTCAGATCGAGCGGGATATCAGCGCGCCGTCGCTGCGCTCTCTGCGTCTCATCTGCGATGCGCTCGAGATCCAGATCGGCTGGCTCTTCGATCAGCCGGAAGCAACGGAGTCTGAATTCGTGGTTCGCGCCGCCCAGCGCCGGAAGATCGCCCTATCGAAACAGGGGATCGTCAAGGAGCTTCTGTCGCCCGACGCCGTGCCGCGCATCCAGATGATGCGGATGATCCTTCATCCGGGGACGGCGACCGACACGGAGGAATATACTCTGCCGGCAGCCGAGTGCGGCACCGTGATTTCCGGACGGCTCGGCTTCCAGATCATGGGACACACCAGCATTCTGGAAGTCGGCGACAGCTTCGCCTTCGACGAAGCCGCTTCCCATCGCTTCTGGTGCGAGGGAGACGCCCCGGTCGAGATCCTGATGGTGACGACGCCGGCCATCTATTGAGCGAAGGGCCAGCAGATAGCTGGCCGTCGTTACGGCAGACGCTGCGAAACCACGGCGGCCCAATAGTCGATACCGTAGGCAATGGCATCGTCATTGAAGTTGTAAGCCGGATTGTGCAGGTCCGCGCTGTCGCCATTGCCAAGCCAGATGAATGCACCGGGCCGCTTTTCGAGCATGTAGGAAAAATCCTCGGAACCCATGGTCATCGGCCAATTGCCGTCGACACGCTCCGCGCCGACGATGCTTTCGGCGGCGGCGATCGCGACCGAGGTCTTCTCGATATCGTTGACGGTCACCGGATATCCGGGGCGCCAGTCGATCACGGCCTCGGCGTCGTAGAGCGCGGCCGTTGCCTTGACCACATCGCGGAAGCGCTGCTCGACGGCCCGGCGCGTCGCCGGCAGCATGGTGCGGATCGTGCCGCCGATCTCGACCGCCGGCGGAATGACGTTCAGCGCTTTGCGGTCGCCGCCGCTGATGAAGGTGATGGACACCACGACGGAATCGAGCGGATCGATGAAACGCGACGCGATCGACTGGACTGCGACGACCAGATGCGAAGCGGCAAGCACAGGGTCGCGGGCAAGATGCGGCGTTGCCGCATGACCGCCAAGCCCGGTCATGGTGATGACGAAGCGATCACCCGCCGCCATCATCGGGCCGCTGCGGATGGCGAACGAGCCGACATCAAGACCCGGCTGATTGTGCATGCCATAGACCTCCTCGATGCCGAAACGCTCGAGCAAACCCTCCTCCAGCATGACGCGACCGCCACCGCCGCCTTCTTCCGCCGGCTGAAAGACGAGAACGATCTTGCCGGCGAAATCCCGCTCCGCGGCAAAGCGCTTGGCGGCGCCGAGCAGGATAGCGGTGTGGCCATCATGCCCGCAGGCATGCATCATGTTCGGCACTTTTGACGCATAGGGCAGGTTCGTCTGTTCCGACATCGGCAGCGCGTCCATGTCGCAGCGAAGCGCGATCGTCTTGCCTGCACCTCTGCTGCCTGAAATCACCGCCACGACCCCGGACGTGGCGATCCCGGTCACCACCTCGTCGCAGCCGAACTCCCGCAGTTTCTCCGCCACCAGCGTCGAGGTGCGTGGCAGGTCGAACAGGATCTCCGGATGCTGATGGATGTCACGGCGCCATATCTTGGCTTCGTCCGCGATGATGCGCGATGCTTCGGACGGTTTCATGAGAACTCTCCTGCAAAAGTGGCTTGGCATCGGCCTTGGGATCACCGATGACGGGCGGAATGGATCAAGATCAGACATAGCGCCGCACGGCATGTGCGTACAGTCATCTTGCACGAATGTCGGTATTTCCATCAGAGAAGACGGAGCACCCTTGCGCAGCGATTTACAAAATCCATGGCCGGGGCGATTGTCGTTCCAGCCAAGCGGCAATGGGCGTATGTTTGTATTTCGGCTACAATCAACTTCGCGGCCGAAACAGGCCAAGTATTTGTGGGGTATGGGTAATGCAATTCTCAACGCAGGCGGCTGCCGGATCGCATGACGAGCAAGACGGCACCTGGCCGACCAAGCGGAGCAAGATCCTCGACTGGTTGATCCAGGACACCCGCGAGCAACGCTTTATCGACAATATCCTCGTGGATCTCTGCGAGAGATTGCGCGCAGCCGGCATCCCCGTTGGGCGGGCAACACTGCATTTCAGGACGCTCCATCCACAATGGCTCGGCGCGCGCATTCTATGGCGCACGGGTATGGCGGAAGCCGATATCGCCACATTCAGCCATGGTGTCGAAAAGACGACACAGTTCCTATCAAGCCCGCTGAACGAGATCTTCAACGGCGCGATCGAGGTCCGCCAAAATCTCGAACAGCCAGGTCCGGATGGTTTCGTCTATGATATTTACGACGAGATGCGGGCGCAGGGGCTGACGGACTACATCGGCTGGCCGATCTATCATACACTTGGCAAGCGTCACATCGCTGCCTTCGCCTCCGACGCGCCGGGCGGTTTCACCGAAGAACACATCGCCTTCCTGAAGGACCTGCTGCCGGCCCTGACGCTGGTGACCGAGATCAGGCTGAAGAACATATTGGCACGCACGATGCTGCGCACCTATGTCGGGCCGCATGCCAGCGAACAGATCCTTGCCGGCGCGACCACCCGCGGCAGCGGCACCACGGTTGGCGCTGCCATCCTCATCTGCGATCTGCGCGACTTCACGACGATTTCGGACATGTGGCCACGCGACGATGTCATCGAGTTGCTGAACGGCTATTTCGACGCGATGTCGGAGCCGATCGAGAAGCACGGCGGCGAAATCCTCAAATTCATGGGTGACGGGCTGTTGGCGATCTTTCCGCTCAGCAATCCAGATGCCTGCGCTAATCTTCTCCAGGCGATCAACGAGGCGGCGGCGGCGGTTGCCGCGCTGAACGAGGAGAATAGCCGCAATGGCCACGAAGTGCTGCGTTATGGTGTTGGCGTGCATGTCGGCGATGTCATGTATGGCAATATCGGCTCCCGCACCCGCCTTGATTTCACCGTGATCGGACCGGCCGTCAACATCGCCTCGCGGCTGGAGACGCTGACCAAGGAGGTCAAACGGCCTGTTCTCCTCTCCAAGGCCTTCGTCGATATGGCAGGCTGCGAAGTCGGGATGGAAAGCCTCGGCGCCTTTCCGCTCAAGGGCCTCGGTGAGCCGGTCGACGTTTTTGCTCTCGCGCCGGTGGCAAACCGCGGCTGAACGCAGGATTGAAGGGCCACCAAAAGTCCACCGCCTTCAATCTTGCGTGATCAGTGCCCAAATCATGGGTGCAATAAAGCCCGTCGTAAAACGTGAAGAGCCGGTGGGGATGACGTCGCTTGCAGAGATCCTTATATTATCATCGGGATAAGTGCGATGGCCGCCTTATTTTTGTGGGATCCTTCTGCGACGACAAACGTTAGTAAGAGCTGACCGTAAACGGCTCGATCAAAAGGGTGCCTGACACCCGGAATACTCTGACAAGGAGAAAACAGATGAAAAAAATACTCACCCTGGCATTTTCAGCAGCATCTTTGATCGTCGCTGGCACGGCCGCGACGCGCGCGGCTGACTTGTCGCCTTCCTATCAGGAGCAGGAACAGGACCAGCGCAACGGCGTGAAGATCGGCTATCTCACTTGCGAGATCGGTGGCGGTGTCGGCTATGTGCTCGGCTCTGCCAAGGAAGTCGATTGCACCTTCCACTCGACCGTCGGCAAGGAGCGCGTAGACCATTATAGCGGCGCCATCCGCAAGATGGGCGTCGATCTCGGCTTCACCACCCGCAGCAAGCTCGTCTGGGCCGTGTTCGCACCGACAGCCGGCTACCACCATGGTTCGCTGAGCGGCCTTTATCAGGGCGCAACCGCCGAGGCGACGCTCGGCGTCGGCATTGGCACCAACATCCTGGTCGGCGGCACCTCCGGCTCGATCCACCTTCAGACGGTGAGCGTGACCGGTCAGCTCGGCCTCAACGTCGCGGCCACCGGCACCTCGGTGACGCTGACCTCTGTGGATTGATATCCACTGCCGTCCCAGGGCGGCAACGGAGCGCATCTCTTCCAACCAATGACCGCCTCCACACCGGGGCGGCCATTGTGTTTGAAGTTCTCCTTGATTTTGCCGGCTTCAATCTTTAAAAGGGTCATAAGTGACCCGTTTTGGAGGCTGTGATGTCAACCGTTAGTTTGAAGGACGCAAAGGCGTCGTTCTCTCATGTCATCGACCAGGCCGCCGGCGGCGAGTTTGTAACGATCACGCGCCACGGCCGTCCGGCCGCTGTTCTTGTCAGCGTCGGAGCAGCGGAGGCCGCAAGGAAGGCACTCCGGAAGGATCGGCCCAGCCTTGTCCAGTATCTGAAGACCTTCCCGGCCGATCTCGGCTCCGACGACGAGGTTTTCGCGCGCAACCCCGCTCCCTCCCGCGAGGTCGATTTGTGAGCTTTCTTCTCGACACCAACGCCATTTCCATGTTCTCGCCTTCCAAGGCGAGCGCATCGGACGCTTTTGCCGATTGGGTTAGTGAGCAAGACCAGCTGGACGCGATCTATCTTTCAGCCTTGACGATCCATGAAATTGAAAAGGGCATCCGCCTGCTGGACGCAAAAGGTGCGAAGGCAAAAGCGTCGGGAATTCACACCTGGCTGCAAGGCCTGATCGCGGGATATGGTGACCATATCTTGCCGGTCGATAATGTCGTCGCTCTTGAATCCGGCAAGCTGGAAGCAAAAGCGATCACTGCCGGACATAGTCCAGGTGCCGCCGATGCAATCATTGCAGGGACGGCAAGCGTTCATAAGCTCACCGTCATCACTGCGAACCTAAAGCACTTCCTGCCATTTGGTATTCCGGTCAAATCACCGGATCACATTGCTCGTTAACGGAACGAACCAAACGACGGGTCAGGTAGGCCAGGGCTTTCAAATTTCACCCATGGCCGCCGCCTATCGTTGCTCCTTCAGGAATTGCGACAAACGCTTGAGACCCTCGCGCAGGATCGCCGCGCTGTTCGCGTAGCCGATGCGCAGATAGCCCTCCATCTCCATGGCGCTGCCGGGCGTCAGCATGACGCCGGTCCGTTCGAGCAACTTGATGCAGAAGGCTTCGGACGACATCGGCAGATCATATTTGAGAAGTGCCGTCGTGCCGGACTTCGGCTTGACCCAGGAGATCAACGGCTCGCTGTCGACCCATTCGGACAGGATGGCGAGGTTGGTCCGGGTGATGGACTGGCTTCTGGCGAGAATCTTGTCGCGGTTCTCAAGCGCAATGGCCGCGAAATGGTCATCCAGCATGCCGACGCTGATCGTATTATAGTCGCGGTGGATCGATACCGCATGAATCAATGCGCTCGGTGCGGCAATCCAGCCGAGCCTCAGTCCCGCCAGGGAATAGGTCTTCGACATGCTGCCGGTGCTGATGCCCTTCTCGTAGAGATCGGCAATCGAAGCGGTCATGCCGTCTCCCTCTTGATCGGTGCCGCGGTAGACCTCGTCGCAGAGGATCCATGCGCCAGAGATGCGCGCGATTTCGACGATCTTTTCGAGATAGGCGCGGTCCATCAGGGCGCCCGTCGGATTGTTCGGGTTGTTGAGGACGATCAGTTTCGTGCCCGACGTTGCCAGTCGCCGCAGTTCCTGGAGATCCGGCAGGAAGCCGTTCGCCTCGGTAAGCTTGAGGATCTGCAGGTCAGCGCCGTAACTTTCCGGAATGGAATAGTGCTGCTGGTAGGTCGGCAGCACGGAAATGACCCGGTCGCCCGGCTCGACCAGGGTCTCGTGCACCAGGGCATTGGCGCCGATCGCACCATGGGTTACGACGACATTCTCGACGTCCTGCTTTTCATAGAGGCCGGCAATCAGCCGTCGCAGCCGATCGCTGCCCTCAATCGCGCCATAGGTCAGCTTGAGCGGCAGCAGTTCCGAGAGGATCGTCCCCGTCTTTCCCGCCATCTCCAGCAGTTCGGCCACGGTCAACGACTCGACGCAGGTCTCCGCGAGGTTCCATTCGCACTTGGTCTCGTAGCGGTTCATCCATATTTCGACGCCGAAATCGCGGATCTTCATGTCGTGTTCCTTCACTTCTATCTGGCGGATCACGCGCGCAACGCATCCGTCGCGATCCTGCCTTGGCAGACACGTCGAAAGGCTGTTGAACGGCGACAGCAATTGGAATAGAACGACATTATGAGCAATATATTGCACAGTCAAGAACGTGGCGACGTTCTCGCCCATGTTTCCGGCAACTTGCGCCGCCTGCGAAAATCCGCGGGTCTTAGCCAGACGGCACTTGCCGAGGCATCCAGCATCAGCCGGCGCATGATCATCGCGGTGGAAGCAGGCGATGCCAATATCAGCCTATCCAACCTCGACAAGCTGGCGGCGGCTCTCGGCGTGGATTTCGTCGATCTGGTGCGAGACCCGACGCGCGCATCGCGTGCCGACATCAACCAGGTGACATGGCGCGGCAAAGACGGGCGAAGTCTGGCCGTGCTCCTGGGCTCGGCCCCGGCCTCCACCGAAACCCAGATGTGGCTCTGGTCACTTGGACCCGGCGATCGTTACGATGCCGAACCGGACCCGCAGGGATGGCATGAAATGATCTATGTCACCGAAGGTGTGCTGTGCCTCGAACTCTCCGGCGAGACCCGCAACTACGAGGCTGGGACCTTTGCCGTTTACAGCACCGCCCGGAATTATGCCTACATCAATCCGGGCGAGACGCCGGTCCGTTTCGTGCGAAACGTAGTGTCGTGATTTTTTTAGCGCTCGGCCGGCTCTAAGGGAGTTTTGCCTACGCCGTCGTCTCAAGCTTCGCCACGGCATCCTTGAGCCCGACGCCGCTGATCCCGGTCATCCGCATGGCGATAACCAGTTCGATAATCTGGTCCGCCGCTGCCGCGATGGGCAGTCCGCCTTCACGGATGTTGGAGACGCAATTGCGACGGGAATCAGGAGTATCCGATTGGGGCGAATAGGTGACATAAGCCCCGAGGCTGTCGGCGGCGGAAAGGCCCGGTCGTTCGCCGATCAGCATGATGGCAGTCTTGGCCGCAAGCGCCTCGCCGACCGGATCGGACAGGGCGACCCGCGCCTGACTGGCAATGACGACGGGCGCCAACGAGAGCCCATGCCGGCGCAGCCGGTCGGCAAGTGCCCCGACCACGGCAGCGGCATTGATATCAACAGCGCTGGCGGAAAGGCCGTCGGCAACGATGATGACGACGTCAAACCCTTCGTCGCGATGACGGATCGCCTCCAGCCGCGCCAGCGATGCGGCCGACAGCTTGCGGCCGAGATCGGGCCTGCGCACATATTGGCTCCGGTCTCCGGCAAGGCTCTCGACCACGACGGCATCGAGTTCCAGATCCAGCAACTGCCGTTGCAGAACTTCCTGATCGACCGACGACCAGACGGCTTCGCGAGCCCGCGCATGGTCGAGCAGAAAGGCCTGCGCTGCCTTTGTCGGCGCGCCCGCACCGAAGCGACCGAGCGCGACGCGCGCATCCGTCATGTCCTTGAGATCGGCGATGCTTGACGCGCGCGCATTGATGACGGGATTGGCCATGTCAGGCTCCAACAAGGGTTGAACTGGAAAAATAGTCGGTCAGCATCGCCGGCGCGCCGACCAGGGCGCCCGCCCTATCCGTCAGACCGATGTCGCAAAGCCAGCGTTCGAACTCCGGAGCCGGCGCGCGGTTCAGCGTTTCGCGGCAATAGATGGCATCGTGATGGGCAAGGGACTGATAGTTGAGCATGATGTCGTCGGCGCCCGGCACCGTGATGACGAAGTTCACGTTGGCGGCGCACAGAAGCGTCAGCAGCGTATCCATGTCCTCCTGATCGGCATCGGCATGGTTGGTGTAGCAGACGTCCACGCCCATCGGCAGGCCGAGAAGCTTGCCGCAGAAATGATCCTCGAGCCCCGCCCGGATGATCTGCTTGCCGTTGAAGAGATATTCCGGGCCGATGAAGCCGACGACCGTATTGACGAGCATCGGATCGAATTCGCGGGCAACCGCATAGGCCCGCACCTCCATCGTCTGCTGGTCGACGCCGAAATGCGCGTCGGCGGACAGGGCCGCCCCCTGTCCGGTCTCGAAATACATGACGTTGGCGCCGGGCATGCCGCGCTTCAGCGAACGCCCGGCCTCATAAGCTTCCTTCAGAAGCGAGAGATCGATGCCGAAGCCCGCATTCGCCTTTTGTGAGCCGGCAACCGACTGGAAGACGAGATCGACCGGCGCACCGGCCTCGATGGCCCGGATCGCCGTCGTCACATGCCCGAGACAGCATGTCTGCGTCGGGATCGCCAGCCGCTCGCGCAGCTCGTCGAGCAGGGAGACGATGCGGATATAGTCCGCGACGCTGTCGGTCGCCGGATTGACGCCGATCACCGCGTCGCCCGATCCCATCAGCAAACCGTCAATGGCGGAGGCAGCGATCCCCCGGCTGTCATCGGTTGGATGGTTGGGCTGGTTGCGCGTCGACAGCCGTCCGCGCAGGCCGATCGTGTTGCGGAAGCGGGTGACCACTTCGCGCTTGGCCGCAACCGAAATCATATCCTGCAGCCGCATGATCTTCGAGACCGCCGCTACCATCTCGGGCGTCACGCCATAGGTGACCGCCTCGAGCGCACGCTGCCCCGTCTCAGGCTTCAAGAGCCATTCACGGAATTCGCCGACCGTGAGAGACGAGACCGGCGCGAAGGCAGCCGCATCGTGACGCGCGGCGATCAACGCGGATACCTCATCGTCGTCGGAAGAGATTACTTCCTCGCTCAGAAACGCTTTCAATGGCAGATCGGCCAGCGCCATCTGCGCGGCCAGACGCTCGACCGGGCCTGAGGCGGCAATGCCCGCAAGCTGGTCGCCGGAGCGCTCCGGCGTTGCCTTGGCGAGAAGATCCTTCAAATCGCCAAAGCGGAAGACCGTATTCTCGATCGTCGTCGTGTAGGGCATGGGAGGCAAATCTATCGGTTGAGGAGAGCCAGGGCTTCGTCATGAAGCTTTGGGGCACTCCGAGTGGATCGTCAGTTCGGTCCCCTCCCAACCGGCGATGCAGCCTCCCGTGCCGCACACCGCCGATATCTATTCCATGTCATCATACGGCCGCAGGCCGATTTCAACTACAATGTCTGCATGACCGGGCGCGAGCAAGCCGTATTATCGCAATCGCCACCAAAACGCCGCAGTTCAGCAAGTTCTAAAAGCCGCGCGAATGACCCGGCATTGACAGCCAGATCCGATAAACCCGATCAAACGCTGCTGAGCAGCAAGCTCGTCTCGCTGTTGGCAACGCCATCGATCATGCGTACTTCGCGGAGAACGCGGTCGAAATCCGCAAGGCTCGCCGCCCGGATATTGGCAACGAGATCCCAGTTGCCGTTGGTTGTGTGCAGGGCGGAAATCTCCGTCAGACCGCGCAGCCTGCGAATGACCTGCGTCGTCGACTTGCCGACGACCTCAATCATCATCACCGCATGCACCGCGCTCAGATCGTAATCCTCTCTCACCCGCACGGTAAATCCGAGCAGCGTCCCCGTCTCCATCAGGCGGTCCAGCCTGTTCTGCACAGTGCCGCGCGCAACGCCGAGCGCGTCGGAAAGCTTGGTCAGGGAGGCGCGTCCGTCGGCGCGCAAATGGCCAATGATGCGGCGGTCGAGATCATCGGGTGAATATTTCGCGACGTCCATGTTTCCCGCTCCTGGCTGGTAAATTTATGCAAGTCGGCTGAACAAATTGTACAATCGACTGCCGGAATTAGCACAGTTTTGCGCTTTCGGCCAACACTCGGGAACGCTAGCCTCTCTCCATCAGCCCAGCGCCAGAGGAATTCGTGATGTCGTCACCCCTTCCATCGGAAAAAGCCTTCGTTCCCTTCGTCAGCGTCGAGAACATGATGCGGCTCGTCCATCATATCGGGCTCGAAACGCTACTCGCCGAGCTCACCGACGTCATCGAGGCGGATTTCCGCCGCTGGGAGCTGTTCGACAAGACGCCGCGGGTCGCCTCCCACTCCCGCGAGGGCGTGATCGAGCTAATGCCGACCTCGGATGGCGAGATCTATAGCTTCAAATATGTGAACGGCCATCCGAAGAACATGGCGCAGGGCCTGCAGACGGTCACCGCCTTCGGCCTCCTGGCCGAAGTCTCGACCGGCTATCCGGTGCTCTTGACGGAAATGACGCTACTGACGGCGCTTCGCACTGCCGCCACCTCGGCCATGGCAGCCCGGCATCTGGCACCGAAGGGTGCCCGCACCATGGCGATGATCGGCAATGGCGCGCAGGCGGAGTTCCAGGCGCTTGCCATGAAAGCCGTCTGCGGTATCGATCACATCAGGCTCTACGATATCGATCCGCTGGCGACGGCAAAGATGGCGCGCAACCTCTCCGGCAGGGGATTGACGGTCACCGCCTGCACCTCGTCGCAGTCCGCCATCGAAGGCGCCGACATCATCACGACATGTACCGCCGACAAGCAATGTGCGACGATCCTCACCGACAACATGATCGGCGCCGGCGTCCACATCAACGCCATCGGCGGAGACTGCCCCGGCAAGACCGAGTTGCATCGCGATATCCTGCTGCGCGCCGACACCTTCGTCGAATATCCGCCGCAGACGCGCATCGAGGGCGAGATCCAGCAGATGGAGCTGGACTATCCCGTCACGGAGCTGTGGAAGGTCATCACCGGGCAGGCCGAGGGGCGGCGCGATACCCGCCAGATCACACTCTTCGACAGTGTCGGCTTCGCAGTCGAGGATTTCTCCGCGCTCCGCTACGTCCGCGACCGGCTCAAGGGCACGGGGTTCTACCAGGACCTCGACATCATCGCCGACCCCGACGATCCGCGCGATCTCTTCGGCATGCTGCAGCGGGCAAGATAGGCGTAGGAACAGAACGATGCCCAGATATTCAGCCTATTCCATTCAGGCACCCTCCGCTGTCGTCATGGTGCGCCCGCACCATTTCACCGTGAACACGGAAACGGCGGCCGACAATCATTTCCAGAGCAGCCAGGACATCAGAGAAGACCTCTCGTCCATAGCCTATGGCGAAATCACCGAGGCGGCGGACACGCTCGTGCGCCACGGTGTCGAAGTGCATCTCTTCGAGGATACCGGTCGACAGACACCGGATTCGGTCTTCCCCAACAACTGGTTCTCCACCCATGCCGGCGGCCACGTCGCGATCTACCCGATGAAGGCCGTCAGCCGCCGGCGCGAGCGGCGCAGCGACGTCATCGACATGCTGAAGACCCGCTATCGGGTGCAGGAGGTCATCGACTATTCGGGCCTCGAACCCGACGGGCTCTTTCTCGAGGGTACCGGCGCCATGGTGCTCGACCATATCGACCGTGTCGCCTATGCGGTGCGCTCCGACCGCACCGATCCGATTGCGCTCGAACGCTTCTCCACCCATTTCAACTACGAGCCGATGGTGTTCGACGCCCGCGACGAAAATGGCGTCGCCGTCTATCACACCAATGTCCTGATGTGCGTCGCCACCGATTTCGCCATGATCGGGCTGGACATGATGACCGATCCGGCCAGGCGTCAGGAGATCGTCACCCGACTGGAGCGTTCCGGCCGGAACATCGTCGCGTTGACGAACGAACAGATTGCACACTTTGCCGGCAACGCCCTGGAGCTTCGGGGAAAGGACGGTCGTATCCTGGCGCTTTCGACCACGGCGCTGGCCTGCCTCGACCGGCATCAGCTTGCCGTGATCGAGGAAAGCACCAAACCCGTCGCCTTAGATATCCCGACGATCGAAAAGGCGGGCGGATCGGTCCGCTGCACCTTGGCGGGCATCCATCTGGTAGCACGCTGATAACCGAAATCAACGCGACCGCATTCTTCCACATGTTACTGCGGGCGAAATAGGCATCAATCTCGATAGCTCGGTGCTTCCGCATCGAGCGTGCGCTTGATTGCCTCAAGGTGGAGACGAGCGGATTCCGGGTCACCCTCCCGCATCTGTCGATAAGCCGCCTCCGCGATGGCGGGATCAACCGCGACAACCTCTCTTCCAGTTGACAGGGCAAGCGTTTGAACCTGGCAAGCCCGCTCGAGATAATAGAGATCGTCCCAAGCCTCGGCGATATTGGGAGCGACGACCATGACCCCATGGTGCTTCATGAAGACGATGTCCGCGTTCCCGATCGTTGAGGCAATACGGTCACCTTCACGCTCGTCCAGCGCCAGACCGTTGTAATTCCTGTCAAACGCCGTCCGGCCGTAGAATTTCAGTGCCGTCTGCCCGGCGAAGATGAGCGGCTCTCCTTCCGTCATCGAGAGCGCGGTGGCGTAGGGCATATGCGTGTGGAAAGCGACTTTGGCACGCGGGACGTTCTTGTGGATACGGGCATGGATGTAGAATGCCGTCGCTTCCGGCTGCCCGACCCCCGAGACGACATTGCCGTGGAAGTCGCAAACCAGCAGCATGGATGCCGTCAGCTCCCGAAAGGCATAGCCATAAGGATTGACGAGGAAAAGGTCGTCATATCCCGGCACGACTGCGGAGAAATGATTGCAGATGCCTTCCTCCAACCCATGTCTGGCGGCCATGCGAAAACATGCGGCTAGATCGACGCGGGCCTGCCAGACTTCCTCGGAATCGAGGGCCGGCTGATTTGGCCCTCCGGCACCGGGAGCGGTCTGGGTCTTTAATGAATGCGCCATGGATAATCCTTCGATGAGACCGTCGTATTTCAGGTTGTTTAGCCGGTATTGATCCGTGGTAGGCGCATCTTGTCAATGTAAACGTCCCTCGTCATTGAACTTGAAACAGCCACATTGCGACGGTATCGATTGATCCTCTCGAATGATTAAGTTGGCTGTCCGTGCTCCAAGAGAAGCACATAGGGTGATTTCGCATTTCAATCGCCATCGAATTTCCGATGCCGCTTTTCATCTTGTGATCCCAAAAATGAATGCAGCCGAGTTCGCTGGTCGCTTACGGACCATATGAAAAACACGATACCCATTGCATTGAGGCACTTTCGATTGCCGCCCCGCTACCATCACTATATCGCGCTTGTTCGCGAAAAGGCCCTGGCGGGAGATTGCATCGAAGCCGAAACCCATTATCAGCATGCAGAACATTATTTCCGCAGCGCCGCAGCGCTTGCCTCGTCCGCACAGAAGGTAGACCAACCACAATGAACGCCACGTCCACCTTTGAGCATCCCAGCGACGCTGGCGACAAGGCCTGGCTCAAAGTTCTTTCGAAATACCGCAATCCGCACGCCGGACGTAGTACCTTCGAACTTGCGGTGACCGCCGTTCCGTTCGCTATCCTCTGGGCCGCCTCATGGGCGGCTGTTCACTATGGTCTCTGGTACGGCCTCATCCTGGTCATCCCCGCCGCCGCATTTCTGTTGCGGCTGTTCGCGATCCAGCATGATTGCGGTCATGGCTCTTTTTTCGCACGCCGCCGCATCGACGACTGGACCGGGCGCGCGATCGGGGTATTGACCCTGACACCCTATGACTATTGGCGCCGGGCGCATGCCCAACATCACGCCAGCGCCGGCAATCTCGATGAGCGCGGCGTCGGTGACATCACCACCCTCACCGTTGCCGAATACAATGCCCAATCCTGGTGGGGACGGCTGTGCTACAGGCTTTACCGGCATCCGCTGGTCATGTTCGGCATCGGACCCGTCTGGGTCTTCCTGCTCAAGCAGCGGCTACCCTTCGGCATGATGCGCTCAGGCCCCGTTCCGTGGATATCGACCATGGCCACCAATCTCGCAGTCGCCGTCGTCGCGGCGCTGCTGATCTGGGCGGTCGGAGTCGTTCCGTTTCTGCTGGTCCATCTTCCGATCGTCTTGTTGGCGGGCGCCGCCGGTGTTTGGCTCTTCTATATCCAGCACCAATTCGAGGACACGCACTGGTCGAAGCCGCCGGAGTGGCAGTTTCAACATGCCGCCATGCACGGCGCATCCCACTACGACCTGCCGCTGGTGCTGAGATGGCTTACCGGCAATATCGGCATTCATCATGTGCATCACCTGTCGAGCCGGGTGCCCTACTACCGCCTTCCCGAAGTGCTGCGCGACCATCCCGAATTGGGCAACGTCAGCCGCATCACGCTCATGGACAGCCTGCGCTGCGTCAAACTTGTCCTTTGGGATGAAAAAAATCGCCGGCTCGTGTCGTTCCGCGAAGCAAGACGCCAAAGGGCGCTTTGAATGACCGGTCTCTAACCCCTATAGATCTGTCCGCCCCGGTCATCCGATCTTTGGCAGTCACCTTCGTGCCTGCCAAAATCGCTGACCGGCGCTCAAATATTGAGCAACTGCCGTCAAGCGTGAGCAATGAGGGTTCCACAGGCGGATCACCCTCATAAAAATCAACAGCTTATAAATTGGCACACCCCTTGCTTCTGAAATAGTTGAGTTGGTGGCTAGGGTTCCGGCGCTTTAGAAGCGTGCTGGTCCGAGAGCTGCCGCCGGTTGGGGGAGAAATCCCACCGGATGCACGGCGGGACAAAAGCCCGGGAGACCTCGTAAGCCAAGGGATTGGCGGCGCGATGGTCTTTGCCGATCCCTTTTTGATAAAAAGCAAAAGGGGAATTTCAATGCAGACTTTTTCGAAGCTTCTTTCCATTACCGCCTTGACCGCCTCGCTGATGCTCGGCTTCGGCACCTCCGCCGATGCAGCACAGAAGACCGAGTTCAAGGTTGCCTGGTCGATCTATGTCGGCTGGATGCCCTGGGGCTATGCGAGCGACCACGGCATCGTCAAGAAATGGGCCGACAAATACGGCATCAAGATCGACGTTACCCAGTTCAACGACTACGTCGAGTCGATGAACCAATACACGGCCGGCGCCTTCGATGCCGTGACGCTCACCAATATGGACGGCCTTTCCATTCCCGCTGCCGGTGGCGTCGATACCACCGCCGTCATTGTCGGCGACTTTTCGAACGGCAACGACGCTGTCATCCTCAAGGACAAGGCGAGCCTTGCCGACATCAAGGGCCAGAACGTCAATCTGGTCGAATATTCCGTCTCGCACTACCTGCTCGCCCGCGCGCTCGATAGCATCAAGCTCAGCGAGCGCGACGTGAAGGTCGTCAACACCTCCGACGCCGACATGGTCGCCGCCTACAAGACGCCCGACGTCTCCGCCGTCGTCACCTGGAATCCGCTGGTCTCGACCATTCTTGAGGAGCCCTCCGCCAAGAAGGTGTTCGACAGCTCGCAGGTACCGGGCGAGATCATCGACCTGATGGTCGCCAATACCAACGTGCTCAAGGACAATCCAAACTTCGGCAAGGCGCTGGCCGGCATCTGGTATGAGACGGCGGCACTGATGAAGGCGGACACGGCGGACGGCAAAGCGGCCCGCGAGACGATGGGATCGGCGTCCGGCACCGATCTCAAGGGCTTCGAAGCGCAGATCGCCGCGACGAAGCTCTTCGACAAACCTGCCGATGCCGTTGCCTTCACCGCATCGCCGAGCCTTCCGAAGACGATGGATCTGGTGCGCAACTTCCTGTTCCAGAAGGGCCTGCTTGGCAGTGGTGCCCCATCTGCCGATGTCATCGGCATCGAAATGCCGGATGGCAAGGTCCTCGGCGACAGCGGCAACGTCAAGCTGCGCTTCACCGAGACCTACATGAAGGCAGCCGCTGACGGCGCGCTCTGAACGAAGTTCGACCGGCGGCGCGGGCAAACCGCGCCGCGTCATCCCTTCATCAGCGGAGCTTTCCTCATGCGCTGGATCAACACCAAGCCGAGCCGGGGCGCGCAATTTGCCCTGATGCTGCTGCCCTTCGCCCTCATCATCATCGCCTATGTCT
Source organism: Rhizobium sp. (assembly GCA_036383055.1). GTDB lineage: Bacteria > Pseudomonadota > Alphaproteobacteria > Rhizobiales > Rhizobiaceae > Rhizobium. The sequence continues at coordinate 46,500 of DASVPC010000268.1, forward strand.
TCGGATCGACGGCGCGGCTGGCGGAGAACGCCAATGACAAGCTCCTGCCCAATCTCTCCGGCTTCGTCCAGGCGATCGACCGCATGGCCTTCGTCGCCGATCAGCGCACCGGCGAATATCTGCTCTGGTCGGACACCTGGGCGAGCCTGATCCGGCTCTTTGCCGGCCTCGGCATCTCCACGCTGACAGCGCTTTTGATCGGCATGCTCATCGGCATGCTGCCCTATCTCAGGGCGCTGCTCGCCCCCTTCGTCGCCGTCATCTCCATGGTGCCGCCCTTGGCTCTGTTGCCGATCCTCTTCATCGTCATGGGTCTCGGTGAGACCTCCAAGATCGCCCTCATCGTAATCGGCGTCGCGCCGACGATGATCCGCGACCTGGCGCTGAAGGCGCTGGAATTGCCGCGCGAACAGATCGTCAAGGCTGAGACGCTCGGCGGCTCCTCCTGGCAGATCGCCCTGCGCGTCGTGCTGCCGCAGATCCTGCCGCGGCTGATCACCTGCCTCAGATTACAACTCGGCCCCGCCTGGCTGTTCCTGATCGCGGCGGAAGCGATCTCGTCGGATTCCGGTCTCGGCTACCGCATCTTCCTCGTCCGCCGCTATCTCTCGATGGATATCATCTTTCCCTATGTCGTCTGGATCACGTTGCTTGCCGTGCTCACGAACTACATCCTCGATCGCATCCGCATCGCCGTCTTCCCCTGGTCGGAACTGGAGAAGCGTGCATGAGCGAGCTCAGGATCGAAAATGTCTGGAAGGAATATGGCGACCAGATCGTGCTTGAGGACATCTCGCTGACCGTCGCCTCGCGCGCCTTCGTCGCCCTTGTCGGCCCCTCCGGCTGCGGCAAGTCGACATTCCTGCGCATGCTGCTCGGTCAGGAGCAACCAACAAGAGGGCAAATCCTGCTCGACAGCGAGCTTCTGCCGGCCGAGCCTGGTCCTGATCGCGGCGTCGTCTTCCAGCGCTATTCCGTCTTTCCGCATTTGACCGTGCTCGGCAATGTGCTGCTCGGCAAGGAATTCTCCGGCGCGCGCCACAAGGCGAAGCTCTTCGGTGCGGCACGGCGCAATGCGATTGCCGAAGCGCGGCAGCTGATCGGCGAAATCGGCCTTGCCGGCGCGGAGGACAAATATCCGGCGCAGCTTTCCGGCGGCATGCAGCAGCGCCTGGCGCTTGCCCAGACGCTGATCATGAAACCGAAGGTGCTGCTGCTCGACGAACCCTTCGGCGCGCTCGATCCGGGCATCCGCGCCGAGATCCATACGCTGATGAAACGGCTCTGGAATGAAACGCAGATGACCGTCGTCATGGTCACCCATGACATGCGCGAGGCCTTCACGCTTGCAAGCCGGGTCATCGCCTTCGAACGCCGCCGCGACCGGCCGGAGGAGAAGGAGCGCTACGGCGCGACCATCACCAAGGACATTTCCATCTGGCCGCCGCGCCTTGCCGGCGAGCCATCGATCTTCAGCCCCGACCGGGACGGCCCGGTTGTTTCCCTGGGGCATCGCCGGGACGACCTGGCTTCGTCGGGAGAAACCCAGCCATGACACATGTCAGACGTTCGCCGGAAGACATAGCCGCCAACCGCGCGCGCTATGAGGAGCATCAGAGAAAGGGGCTCGACTTCGCGCCCAAGGCACTCCCGGAGGCAAGCCCGCTGCCGGCACCCGAAATCGCAGCCGACAGGATCATCCACCGCGAAGTCATCCCGGGTGGCTGGTACTGGTCGACCCATATCAGGAAGAACGAAGTATTCCGCGTCAGCCTCGACCATGGCTTCTCGACGGCTTCCCTCGTCGCCTGGAGCGCTGCCGACACCAGCGAGCGACTGAACCTGCCCGATACGGTGAAGATGCAGTGGACCACCGCGCTCGGCAAAGGCCGGGTGATCTTCTCCGACATGGGCCGGGTGATGTTGTCGGTGACGGAAGATAGCTCCGGCGCCCATGATGGCCTCATGGGCGGCTCCACCTTTGCGTCGAACGCAGCAAAGTACGGCGAGGAAAAGCGCAACACCCGCGACAACCTGATCCTGCTTGCCACCAAAGCCGGGCTCGACAAGCGCGATATTCCCTCTGTGCTGGCGCTCTTTGCCCCGGTTCGGGTCGATCAGGACGGCGCATTCCTGTGGAAGCCGGAGCTGTTGCATGGGCACGACTATGTCGAGCTGCGCGCCGAGATGGACATGATCGTCGGCTTTTCCAACTGCCCGCACCCGCTCGATCCCGACCCCACCTATCAGCCGAACCCGGTGACCGTCACCCGCATCGCGGCAATCGTGCCTGCGGCCGACGACCTTTGCCGAACCGCGACCGCCGAAGCTGTGCGCGGTTTTGAAAACAACACGCTAGCGACGATGTGAGAGGGAGCAAGACCATGAGTGATTTCATCCAGACAGCTCCGGGCCGCACGCTCGAAAACACCGCGCAGGACCATTATATCCCGGCCGAGGCGCCATTCTCGACGGTGATCAAAAAGGGCCAGACGGTCCGCATCGAGGATACATACGGCCAACAGGCGATCGACACGCTGTTCTACAATGCGGCGGATGTCTCCGAGCGCTATTCCAACCAGGATACAATGCGCGAACAGGGCGCGGCCTATATCTCGACCGGCACGAAGGTCATCTCCAATGAAGGCCGGGTGATGCTGACCATGACCGCCGACAGTTGCGGGCGGCACGATACCTCGGCCGGCGCCTGCTCCTGCGAGAGCAACACGGTGCGCTTCGGTCACGGCACCAGATATCTGCATGCCTGCCGGGACAATTTCGTTCTCGAAGTCTCCAAGCATGGCATGAGCAAGCGCGATGTCGTCCCCAACATCAACTTCTTCATGAACGTGCCGATCGAGCCGAGCGGCGAGATGACGATCGTCGACGGGATCTCCGCGCCAGGTGACTATGTCGAGCTGAAGGCGGAGATGGACGTGTTGCTCGTCATCTCCAATTGCCCGCAGATCAACAATCCCTGCAACGGTTTCGATCCGACACCGGTCCGGGTACTGGTCTGGGATAGCGAGGCCTGACATGTTCAAGAAGGTTCTGATCGCAAACCGGGGTGAAATCGCCGTCCGGATCATCAAGACATTGCAGCGCATGGGCATCGCCTCCGTCGCCGTCTATTCCGATGCCGATCGCTTTTCCAAGGCGGTGCTGATGGCGGACGAGGCGGTAAGGCTTGGCCCGGCGCCGGCGTCTGAAAGCTATCTCGACGTTGACGCTGTCATCGCCGCCTGCAAGGCGACCGGCGCCGAGGCCGTGCATCCGGGCTATGGCTTCCTTTCGGAAAATATCGGCTTTGCCGAGCGGCTGGCGAAAGAGGACATCGCCTTCATCGGCCCGACGCCCGACAACATTGCCGCTTTCGGGCTGAAGCATACAGCCCGCGAACTGGCGCGCGAAAGCGGCGTGCCGCTGCTGCCCGGCAGCGGACTGCTGGAGACGAGTGATGCGGCACTCTCGGCCGCGACCGACATCGGCTATCCGGTGATGCTGAAATCGACCGCCGGCGGCGGCGGCATCGGCATGCAGCTCTGCGAAGACCCCGAAAGCCTGAAGTCGGTCTTCGAGAGCGTGCAGCGCACCGCGCGCGCAAGCTTCGGCGACGCGCGCGTCTATCTCGAGCGCTTTGTCGCCAAAGCCCGCCACGTCGAAGTGCAGATCTTCGGCGACGGCAATGGCCGGGTGATCGCGCTTGGCGAACGCGATTGCTCATTGCAGCGCCGGAACCAGAAGGTGATTGAGGAAACCCCGGCGCCGGGATTGTCGGACACGGTTCGGACCAGCCTGCATGCCGCAGCCGTCGCGCTCGGCACCTCCGCCCACTACCGGTCGGCGGGAACGGTCGAATTCATCTATGATCCGGCGCGCGAGGAATTCTATTTCCTTGAGGTCAACACCCGTCTTCAGGTCGAACATCCGGTCACCGAAGCCGTCTTCGGCATCAATCTGGTCGAATGGATGATCCGCCAGGCCGCTGGCGAAGACGTGCTCACCGGCAACGAGACTCTCGTTCCCAGTGGTGCCGCCATTGAGGCGCGCATCTATGCCGAAATGCCGCATGCGGGATTCAGGCCGAGCGCGGGACTGCTGACCGAGGTCGTCTTTCCGGAAAACGTGCGTGTCGACGGCTGGATCGAGACGGGCACCGAGGTCAGCCCCTATTACGATCCCATGCTCGCCAAGGTGATCGTCAAGGCCGAGGATCGCGCCAGTGCGATCGAGGCGCTTGGCAAGGCGCTTGAAGGCAGCGCCATTTCCGGCATCGAAACCAATCTCGATTATCTGAAAGCGATTACAGCGTCGGATCTGCTGGCGAGCGGCAATGTGGCGACGACGGCGCTCAAGGATTTCGTCTTCGTGCCCGATGTCGTCGAGGTGGTCGCGCCGGGTGCCCAATCGAGCCTGCAGGAGCTGCCGGGACGGCTGGGTCTCTGGCATGTCGG
>DASVPC010000269.1:0-30848 GCA_036383055.1 Rhizobium sp.
CACCGTCCTCGTTATGGGCGACGACCGGGAATGGGCCCGGCATCTGGACGGTGGTGCAGCCGTCCGGTGCCATCGCCCAGAGGTCGCCTCTGCAGTTCCACGCAAAGACGTCGTCGAGGGGCAACCCCACTCCGTCCGCCAGGCCGGAAAGTTCCTGCCAATAGTGCGAGTAGCGCTGTTCGACCAGCGCTCTTGCCATCCGTACTCGGTCGTCGTGCTTGAATGCCATCACCGTTGCCCAGGCATAGGTCTTCACGAGATGATCGTGAACGAGGGCAGCGCCGTGGCGCCCGAGACCTTGACCGATATCGTAGTGGCTTCCCCTCAGGGTGAGGCTGGAAAGGCGATAGCCGGTGTCAGTGGACATGCTGCAGGAACTCGCGGAGACGGGGATTTTCGGGGGTGTCGAGAAGAACGGCGGGATCGCCGTCAACGGCAATATCGCCGTTCTCCATGAAGATCAGCCTTGTTCCGACCTGGCGGGCGAAACCGATCTCGTGCGTCACCACGATCATCGTCATGCCCTCTTCGGCCAGCGACTGCATGACGCGCAGCACCTCATGACGCAGTTCCGGGTCGAGCGCCGAGGTCGGCTCGTCGAACAGCATCAGCTTGGGTTTCACCGCCAGCGCGCGGGCAATGGCGACACGTTGTTGCTGCCCGCCGGATAGCTCCGATGGATAATGATGGCCGCGATCGGCGAGACCGACCTTCGCAAGCAGCTCTGATGCCTGCTCGGTTGCTTCCGCTTTGCCGAGATTGCGGACCCTGCGCGGACCGAACGCAACATTCTCGAGCGCAGTCATCTGCGGGAACAGATTGAACTGCTGAAATACCATCCCGGCTTCCTGCCGGATCAGTCGGACCCTGGAACGGCTTTCGCGCACGCTTATTGCATCGACGATCAGGTCACCGCCGCTGATCTCCTCAAGCGCGTTTATGCAGCGTAGCAGGGTGGACTTTCCCGATCCCGACGGGCCGATCAGCACGACGACTTCGCCCTTGCCGATCTTGAGGTCGATATCTTTCAAGACCGAAACCGGTCCGAAGTTCTTGGTAACTTTTTTGAATTCGACGAGGCTCATAGGATCCGCATCCTCTTCTCGGTTACGCGCAGCATGAGGGTCAGCGCTCCGGTCATGATTAGATAGAACACGGCAACGGCCGACCAGATTTCGACGGCGCGGAAGTTCGCCGCCATGATCTCCTGGCCCTGGCGGGTCAGTTCACCGACACCGATGACGATGAACAGGGATGTGTCCTTCAAACTGACGATGAACTGATTTCCGAGCGCCGGGATCATGCGCCGGAAGGCCAGCGGTCCGATGACGTAGAACAGCACCTTCCAGAGCGGCAGGCCCAGCGCGAGACCAGCTTCCTTCAACCCTTTGTGGATGGACAGAAACGATCCCCGGACGATTTCCGCGATATAGGCGCCCGCGTTGACGACGATCGACGTGATTGCCGCCGTCATCGGATTGATCCTGATATCGGCGACCAGCGGCAGTGCGAAATAGATGAACATCACCTGCACGACGATCGGCGTGCCGCGAATGAGCTCGACATATATCAGGGCGAGGCCGTTCAGGACGATATTGCCATAGGCACGCATCAGGCCGGCGATGATGCCGATAATGAGGCCACCGACAAGCCCGGCAAGCGCGATCATGACGGTAAGCTGTGCGCCCTTGAACAGTTCCGGCAATGCCTGCCAGACGACGGACCAGTCGAATTCCATAGATATCATCTCCATGCGAGGAAGGAGCGCCAGCAAAGCCGGCGCTGATAATCTCGTTCGGAGATCAGCTCTTCGGCGGTTCGGTGCCGAACCATTTTTTGTAGATGGTGTTATAGGTGCCGTCGGTCTTCAGCTTGGCCAGAGAGGCGTTGACCTTGGCGACAAGCCCGCTGCCCTTCGGGAATGCCATGCCATACTGCTGCGCCATCATCTGGGCGCCGACTGTCTTCACTTTACCCTGGCCGTTGGTCTTGATGTAGTAGAGCACGTTCGGCGTGTCGTGCATCGCGGCGTCGGCCCGGCCTGTCGCCACTTCCAGATAGGCATTGTCGCTGTTGGGGAAGAGGCGAAGCTCCGTATCCTTGAAGTTTTCCTTCGCGTAATCGGTTGCAGACGTCCCGGTCTTGACGGCAAGCGTCTTGCCCTTGAGATCCTCAGGTCCCTTGATAGGGCTGTCCGTCGGAACCATCAGCAGGAAGCCGCTGTCATAATAGCCATCCGAGAAATCGATGACCTTCTTGCGCTCGTCCTTGATCGTGATGCCGGCAAGACCGACATCGACCTGTTTGGTCTGAAGGGCGGGAATAATGCCGTTGAAGTCCATCGGCTGCAGCGTGTAGCTAACGCCAATGTCCTTGGCGACAGCATCCCAAAGGTCGATGTCGAAGCCAACATACTTGTCGCCTTCCTTGAATTCGAACGGAACGAAAGCCGTATCGGTAGCAACGATCAGATCGGCGGCCCGTGCGGGAAGCGAGAATGCGATTGTCGCCGCAAGGGCGGCTCCAAGCAGGTATTCAAATCTCAGTTTCATGTGAGTTCCCCTTTTTTGACAAATGCATGTGGCGTTTGCTTTTAGTCTGCGTGCGCAAATATATAATGCTTTTATGGGTTTGTCGCATTTGAAATTTGCGTACCTGTGTCGAGAACGTGTGCCGGGTGTCCAAAAGCGAGGTTCTGCTCACAGATGAGGGAGACACTTGATCGGATGCCTGAAGATCAACAGGCTCGGTGGTTGCTTGCGATTCCAACTGGTTAGCGCGGCGCGGAAATCTTGACGCAGAATCGCGGTCGGTGAGGCGTGCTCAGAAAATATCCACGCCGATCAAAATTGATCCATGTGGATCATAATTTTTAATCGGGAAACAAATAGATCACAAATTATTACAGCGCCGATCAACGGCAGGATTCTTGCGACGCGCAGCAACTGAGGTTCGAATACCGATCAGATATCGGATGCTTCTCAGTAGTCAGATCGGAATATACCGTCTTGCGGAGGTGCCCCGTCAGTGGGACAGGATCTTGGCGAGAAAGGATTTCGCCCGCTCGCTCTGCGGATTTTCAAAGAATACCTGCGCCGATGCGGTTTCCACGATTTCGCCTGCGTCCATGAAGAACACCCGGTCAGCGACGCGGTGTGCAAATCCCATCTCGTGGGTCACGCACACCATGGTCATTCCTTGGCCGGCAAGCTCGGTCATCACATCCAGCACCTCATTCACCATCTCCGGGTCGAGGGCCGACGTCGGTTCGTCGAACAACATGACTTCGGGATCAAGCGCCAGGGCGCGGGCGATCGTGACGCGCTGCTGTTGTCCTCCCGAAAGCTGGGCGGGATATTTGCGGAGATGATCTGCAAGTCCGACGCGCTTCAGAAGCGAGACTGCCTTGGCTTCCGCCATCGCCTTTGGCCGTCGCAACACTTTGGTCTGTGCGGTCATCACATTGGTGAGCACGGTCAAATGCGGGAAAAGCTCGAAGTGCTGGAACACCATACCGGTGTATTTGCGCAGTTCGGCGACGTTTTTGGTCACCGGCGTGATGCGAAGGCCGGCGATGACGATTTCGCCGCTGCTGATCCCTTCGAGGCCGTTGATGGTCTTGACGAGTGTGCTCTTGCCCGAGCCGGACGGTCCGCAAATGACCACGACCTCGCCCCGCGCGATGGTCGCCGAGCACTGTTTCAGGACTTCGAAAGTCCCGTAACTCTTGCTGACAGCATTCAGTTCGATCATGGACGCACTCCATAGGTCAGGCGATCTTGCAGGATTTTGACAAGTTGCGAAGCGGCGAAGCAGAAAACGAAATAGATCACGCCGACCGTCAGATACATTTCCACCAGGCGGAAGTCGCGCTGGGCAATTTTCGTGGCTGCTCCCAGGAAGTCTGTGGCCGAGATCACGTAGACGAGGGAGGTGTCCTGAAACAGAATGATCGTTTGGGTAACGAGGATCGGCAGGACGTTGCGCATCGCCTGCGGGAAAATGATGTAGGCGTAGGACTGGAGCTTGCTGAAGCCGAGCGCTTCCGATGCGGAAAACTGGCCCGGTGAAATCGATCGCAGGCCCGAACGAACGATCTCCGAGAAATAGGCCGCTTCGAAAAGAACGAAGGTGGTGAAGACCGTCAGCGAGGCGCCCACCGGAACCGGCCGGCCGCTGCCCGTGATCCAGCCGATCGCCCAGGGAACCAGGAAAAATACCCAGAAGATGACGAGGATCAGCGGCAGGGAACGCATGATCGTTACGTAGCCGGTTGCAAGGGTCGATATGACCCGGTTCGGCGACAGGCGCGCCACGGCCAGCAGCGAACCGAACACAATACCGCCGACGAAACCGACCAGCGTGATCTGAACGGTGAACCAGAAGCCCTGCAAAAGGTAAGGCCAAGCGGTGAGAACCACGGAAAAGTCGAGCGAGCTCATGGTTTGCGTCCTCCCGACAGACCGGGAGTTTGCATGAAACGTTCGACCAGGCTCATGATCTGCCAGGCGCACAGCGCAATGAGGAAATAGGCGATCGTGACGATGCCGAAGGCCTCGAACGTGCGGAAGGTATTCTCGTTGATCTCACGGGCGGTTGCGGTCAGTTCGACAAGCCCGATCGTGAGCGCAACCGAGGTGTTCTTGAAGATCGTCATGAATTCATTGGTCAGCGTCGGCAGAATGATGCGGAACGCCTGCGGCAGCAGGACAAGGTAGTACAATGCCGGACGATTGAAACCGAGAGCAAAGGCAGCCTGCGTCTGACCGGCCGGGAGGGCCTGGAGGCCGGAGCGTACCTGCTCGGCGATGCGGGCCGACGTAAACAGGCCGAGGCAGAGGAGCGCGGGAATGAAGCTGCCCCAGGGCGGCGCCATCTGCTTCATTGCGTTTCCAAGCGACGAGGGCAATAATTCCGGCAAGACGAAATACCAAAGGAACATCTGCACCAGCAGCGGAATGTTGCGGAAGAGTTCCACATAGATTCGTCCCAGGCCCGGAGTAAAGCGGCCCGGCAATGTTCTGAGAATCCCGATCGCGGTGCCCACGACAAGCGCGATCAGCCAGGCGCCGATTGCGAGCGAGAGCGTCCAGGTAAGACCGTTGAGAAGCCAGTCGATGTATCGGCCGGCCCCGTCAGGAGTCGTTTCAAACAGAAGTGACATAGCTTCCCCTTTTCTTTTTCTTGGTGGCGGAGCGGTCAAATTGCCCGCTCCGCCCATGGCATCATTGGCCGTTGGCTTTGTCGTTCGGCGCTTTCACCAGCGCTTTCAACTTGTCGGACATGGGGAATTCCAGATTGATGTTCTTCGGCGGGATCTTGCTTTCGAACCATTTGGTGTAGAGCTTGTCGTAGACACCGGATTGCATCGCCGCGATCAGAGCTTCGTCGACCAGTTTCTTGAACGACGGATCGTTCTTGGAGAGCATCAGGCCGTAGGGATCGCTTGGAAAGGCGTCCGCGAGGAAGGTGAGAGCCGATGGATCTTTGGCGTTCGCCTTGAGGCCGGCAAGAAGAATATCGTCTTCCATGAAGGCTGCGGCGCGGCCGGTCTGGACCAGAAGGAAGGATTCCGCATGATCCTTGCCTTGAAGGATATTCATGCCGAGGCCCTTGTCTGCGTTGAGCTTGGCGACGAATTGCGCGGTATTCGTGCCCTGCGTCACGGCGATGGTCTTGCCCTTCAGATCTTCGGTTGTTTTCAACCCTTGGCTGGCAAGCGAAATCCATTTGAACTGCGGGGCGAAGGTCGTGACCGAAAACGCCACCTGGGCCTGACGCGGCACGGTATTGGCGGTCGAGCCGCATTCGATATCGACCGTGCCGTTTTCAACGAGCGGAATGCGATTGGAAGAGTTCACTGGCTGATAGACGACCTTGAGACCCGGCAGGGCGAGATCGGTCTTCAGCTTGTCGACGACCAGGCTGCACAGATCGATGGAGAAACCGATGGGCGTCTGGCTGTCGTCGAGATAGGAAAGCGGAACCGAACTTTCACGATTCCCGATCGTGATCGTCCCGGTGTCCTTGATCTTTTGAAGCGTCGGGCCGAGATCGGCAGCCGTGGCTGATTGGATTGCGCAGGTCAGCAGAAGGCATGAGGCCGCGAGGCCCCTGATGATGTTCATCATGGCTGTTATAGTCCTCTCTGGATTACGTCTCTGGGCGCGCGCCTTTTTTGCGCGTCACCTCACCGGATGGACGCGATGGATGCATCCACGGCATCGCCGAGACGTTCGACGATGGTATCGATATTCTGCTTGTTCACGATGAAGGGCGGCGCCATCAGGACGTGATCGCCCGTCTTCCCGTCGATCGTTCCGCCCATCGGATAGACCATCAGCCCGCGAGCCATGGCTTCCTTCTTGACGCGCGCATTGAGTTTCAGCGCCGGGTCGAAGGGTGTCTTTGTTGACCGGTCGTGGACGAGTTCGATACCCTGGAACAGGCCGCGTCCCCGGATGTCGCCGACGTGATAGTGGTTGCCAAAACGCTCGCTGAGCCTTGCTTCAAGATGGCTGCCCATTTCGACGACGTTGGCGAGCAAGCCGTCGCGCTTCAGGATCTCCTGCACGGCAAGGCCGGCGGCGGCGGCCATCGGATGGCCCATGTAGGTGTGGCCATGTTGGAAGAAGCCGGAGCCGCTGGCGAAGGCTTCGAAGATCGCGCCGGACAAAAGCACTGCCCCGACCGGCTGGTATCCGCCGCCGAGCCCCTTGGCGATGGTCATCAGGTCCGGTGCGATGCCGTCCTGCTCGCAGGCGTGCAATGTGCCGGTGCGACCCATCCCGCACATCACCTCGTCAAGGATCAGCAGAACGCCGTATTTGTCGCAGATCGCCCGGATACGCTTGAAATAGTCGGCGATCGGCGGAACGGCGCCGATCGTGGCACCGACGACAGTTTCGGCGACGAACGCGATTACCTGGTCGCCACCAAGTTCCAGAATCTTGTCTTCAAGCTGCTGTGCGGCGCGGGCTGCATATGCTTCGTCGCTCTCGCCCTCTGTCTGGAAGCGATAGGCGTAGCAGGGATCGATATGATGCGTCTCGATCAGCAGCGGCTTGAATTGCGACCGGCGCCATTCGTTGCCGCCGGTGGCAAGCGCGCCCAGCGTATTGCCGTGGTAGCTTTGGCGGCGCGCGATGACGTGACGCCGCTGCGTCTCGCCTTTTTCCACGAAATATTGCCGCGCCATCTTCAACGCTGCTTCAACCGCTTCCGAGCCACCGCTGACGAGATAGACATGATCCAGCCCGGCGGGCGCATCCTCGATAAGCCGATCGGCCAGCTTCTCCGCCACTTCGCTGGTGAAGAAGCCGGTATGTGCATAGGCCATCTTGTCCAGCTGCTCATGCAGCGCCTTGATCACATCGGGATGGCCATGCCCGAGGCAGGATACGGCAGCGCCACCGGACGCGTCGATATAGGCCTTTCCGTCGGCATCGAAGAGTTCGATGCCCTTGCCGGCGACGGCAACGGGAAGCTGAGCGTGAATGGCCCGGTGGAGAAGGTGCGTCATAGCTATCTCTTCGTGTTTCTTGGCTTTAGGTGAACGTTGAATGAGGCCAGCTGCTCGTCGAAACGGCGAAGTGCCTGGACGGCCTCTTCTCCCCCATGACCCGCGAGCAGCGCGCCCAGAACTTCGGCAACGGCAAAGGCGGGTGACATGGTGTGGAAGAAAGATGGGCCATCGGTCGAGACCAGGATCGTCGCCGCCGCGAATTGTGCGAGCGGCGCGACTTCACTGTCGGTGATGGCCACGACCTTGATGCCGCGACTTTGAGCGTATTCGGCAATTTCGATCGTCGCACGAGTGTAGGGCAGAACGCTTGCGACGAGCAAAACGTCTTCCGCCGTTGCCGTGCCGATCGCATCCGCGCCTGTCCCGGCGATGCCATCGAGCATGGTCGACTTTTCGCCGATCAGTGTCAGAATGTAGGAAAGATGCCAGGCGATGGAGTGACTGGCGCGCAGGCCGAGACAATAGATGCGGCGAGCCTTTGCCAAGGTCGACGCGGCATTGACGATCCGATCGAGGGACCGCGGTTCGGCAAGCCGGGCGATCTGCCCGCCGATCGAGTTCAGCATTTCCGCCGCAAGCGCGTGATCACCCTTCAGCTTCTGGTTCAATGCCTGGGCTCCGGCCTTGCCCGCAAAGCCGACGTCCCCGCCGCGCATCGCTTCGGCATAGAGATCGCGGATGTTGTCGTAGCCAGCCAGGCCAAGATGCTTCGCAAGCCGGGTCATCGTCGCCGGCTGCACCCCGGCTTGGCGGGCTTGTTCGCGCATGGACAGCAGGGCAACATCGCTCGGATGATCGAGCACATAACGCGCGGCCGCTTGCAGCTGGGCTGACATGCCGTCGAAGGCCTTGATGATCGGTTCTGCCAAAGGTCCCTGGTTCATGGTCGTTACCTATCTGTTTTCGATTTAAATTGCAACGTATGTTTCATTGTGCAATAAAATGATCTATATGGATCATTATTGGGCAAGCTGACTAAGATGAATGCAAAGACTGCTTTAAATTCGATTGCAATAGCCGTTGCCCCGAACGGGGGCCGCCGCACGAAGGCTGATCATCCGGCCATGCCATTGACGCCAGCCGAGCTGGCGAGAACGGCGGCCGAATGCCTCGACGCCGGTGCCGCCATGATCCATGTGCATGTCCGCAAGCCAGATGGTTCGCACCTGCTGGATGCCGACGCATATCGTGCCGTTATTGCCGCTGTCGAAGCAGAGGCGGGCGACCGGATCATTGTTCAGATCACCAGCGAAGCACTCGGACAATATCGACCGCATGAGCAGATAGCGGTCGTCAAGGCCGTGAAACCGGAAGCGGCTTCCCTCGCGCTTCGCGAGCTCGTTCCGGATGAAACATATGAATCGGAGTTTGCGGACCTGCTATCGTGGATGAAACAGGAGCGGGTCCTGCCGCAGATCATTCTCTACGATCCGGCAGAAGCTCTCCGTCTTACGGACATGATGCGCCGCGGACTTGTCCCGTGGAATGACATACCAACTCTGTTCGTGCTGGGCCGCTATACCGTCGATCAATTGTCTCAGCCGCAGGATCTGTTGCCGTTTCTGGCGGCCGAGATGCCACGGTTTGCCCATTGGAGCGTCTGTGCCTTCGGCCGTTATGAAGCCGCGTGTGTGTCTGCCGGAGCTCTGCTTGGCGGTAACGTGCGTGTCGGTTTCGAGAATAATATGTCACTGCCCAATGGCACGCTGGCGCCGGCGAACACCGATCTCGTGGGCGTTGTTGCCCAATCTCTCAGCGAGCTTGGCGTCATCATCCAAACCAGCGAACAACTTCGCGAGCGGCTTCACAGGATATCGAGCTAGGTGGCGGATTAGGGCGTCCGGTCCAGTCCTGTGTGTAGAAGGCGATTGTGATCATTCGTGCTTGCAAATGATCACGGCAGTATAATTGCCTAATTTCGCTTGAAAGTATTTTATGCCGCCGGTTCCGCTCCCTTCAAGGTGGCCAATCAGATGACCTTGCGGACTTCCTGCTCGAAACTGAGGACATGGTGCAAAGCGATCCGTTCAGCGGCGTCGGCATCTCCGCGGCAGACGGCTTCTAGCATGAGTATCTGTTCCTGCACGACTTTATCGAGTTCCGGCGTCAGCTCCGGAAATCGCCTCATGGCCACATAAAGAATCCGAAGCGAGAGATTGTGGTAGTGGTCGAGCGTGTCGAACAGATACCGATTCTTGGCGCTTCGATAGATAAAGCGGTGGATGCGCCGGTCGAGCGCGAGCAGGGCGTCAAGTTCCGTGGGCAGAGAAAGGGCTTTCAGCGCCTCGATCAACTCGCGGGCTTCGCGGCGTTCGGGCTCACGCAGACGTTCGGCGGCTAGCCGGGTTGCCCAGGATTCGATGCGCGCCCTGGCTTCATAGATTGCGGTGAGGTCGCTGATGTCGATCCTGCTGACGAACGTGCCGCGGCGCGGATTGACATCCACGAAGCCGTCCCGTTGCAACCGGAGCAGGGCCTCGCGCACCGGCGTACGGCCGACGTCAAGGCGACGCATCACGTCATTCTCACGCAGAATAGTGCCCGGTGGCAATTGCACGGTGATAATGTCTTCACGCAGCTGCAAATAGGTGCGCTCAGCCAGAGTCAACGCCGCTTCCGGGTCGCCGAGCATTTCTTCCGACATCCAGGTGTCCATCCACATCGTCCCCGTTCTGAGAGTGATCCGATTCGCTTATTGCTGAATCACTTGACAGCATATATCGATAATGTACTCTGTAATATATTACAAAAATATAAGGAGGGTGAGCAATGATTGACAACCGTATTTTCCCGTATTCCTCGTTCAAACGCTGTGTCGCGGCAGTTCTTGCTTTCGGGCTTGGGGTGTTGGCGGCAACCGAAGCCGTGCAGGCCGAGGATCTCGAAACGCTGAAGCCGGGCGTGCTCCAGGTCGCGATCGAGCCTTACATGCCCTACACGGCGCTGAAGGATGACAAGCTTGTCGGGCTCGACAGCGACATTCTTGATGCGGCCGCCAAGAAGCTCGGCCTCAAGATCGAGGCCACGGTGACCGATTTTCCGGGCATGCTGGCTGCTGTTCAGTCGCAGCGAGCAGACATTACCATCGGCGGCATCGCCTGGTCCGATGCGCGCCAGAAGGTGGGGCTGTTCACCGATCCGCCCTACTATTCCCCGCCCGCCATGGCCGTCCATGGTGCGGCCTCTTATCCGGACGTCAAAAGCCTCGAGGGCAAGGCGCTCGGCACGGTCACCGGATATGTTTGGGCCAAATCGATAGCCGAAGTTCCCAAGGCCGATCCGCGCACCTATCCGACGGCCGACAGCGTCTTCCAGGACCTGTCGTCAGGGAGACTCGATGTCGGTTTTCTCGATCCGCTGCTGATCATCTATCAGCAGAAGCAGCGGCCTGACATGAAGTTCCAGGTCGCGTACCTGGAGGCCCCGACTGCTGAACAGGTCGCCGCGCATCCGGACTATAAGTATTTCCAGCCGTATATGACCGGTTTCTACCTACCCAAACAGGCTCCGAAGCTCGCCAAGGCGATCTCGGACCAGATCGACGCGATGTACAAGGACGGCTCGCTTGCCACGCTCGTGACGAAATGGGGCGGCGATCCCAAGCAATTCCTGGTTCCATCGCCGGAAATGGCAGCCGAACGCCGTGGGGTCGACCGTCCCCAGACCTGGTCGCCGCCATCGATTGCCCCTTGAGTTCCGGGAGAGTGGACATGAACCTTTGGCAATCTCTTGCTGACATGTTTCAAGTTCCCTGGGGTGAATATGCAGGCAATCTCGGCGAGGGTCTTTTGCGGACCCTTGCCTATACGATCGCCAGCTTCATGGGGGCTGCGGCCCTGGGCCTCGTGCTCGCCTTGATGCGCCTCAATCGCTTGCGCGCCGTGCGCCTGCCTGCCACCATCTATACGGAACTCTTCAAGAACGTACCGCTGCTTGCCATCATCTTCGTTACGTATTTTGGCTTGCCGTCGGTGGGCATCAAATTCAGCGTATTTGTCGCCGGCGTGCTCAGCCTGGTACTGTTCTACGCGGCCTATCTGTCGGAGATTTTTCGCGCAGCCATTGCCGGCATTCATTCGGGCCAGAACGAGGCGGCGCATGCGCTGGGTCTCGGGCGTGTAACGACCTTTGGCCATGTCATCCTGCCGCAGGCGCTTCGCCTCGCGCTGCCGGGCACCAATACGATGTTTGTCGATCTGCTCAAGTCGACGTCGTTGCTGGTAACCATCTCGGCGGCGGAGCTGATGACCAGGGCGCAATTGATCGCCTCGGAGACGTTTCGCGCGCTTGAAGTCTATCTTGTGATCGCGGCGATCTATTTCGTGGTCTGCTACCCCGTTTCGCAATGCCTCCTATGGCTCGAGCGTACGATTCACGCGGGCGTGCCCCTGTCGTTCGGACGCCGGCGGCGGCTCAGCCTGGCCAAACTCTTGATTCAAAACGGGGGACTAAGCGGATGAGGCATGTGATAGTTGACGCCGCTGGCGTCGCGGCGCCGTCCAATAATCCCTCGGCCATCAAGATCAGGGGGCTCCGAAAATCCTTCGACGGAAGACCGGTGCTTGGCGGCATAGATCTGGATGTGCCATCCGGCCGGATCGTCAGCATCATCGGTCAAAGTGGGGGCGGCAAGACGACCCTTATGCGTTGCGTCAATCTGCTCGAGCAGCCCGACGATGGCTCCCTCGAAATAAACGGCGAAGCGATTTTTTCAAAGGGAGTAGTGACCTGCAAGGACCTCGCCAGGCTGCGCCAACGCGTCGGCATGGTGTTCCAGCGCTTCAACCTGTTTCCGCATCTGACGGCGGTGGAGAATGTCGTGCTGGCGCAAATGCATGCCGCCGCGGTAAAGGAGCGTGAGGCGGTCGAGCAGGCCGTGCGGTTGCTGACGCGGGTCGGCCTGGCGCATCGGGCGATGGCTTATCCGGAACAGATGTCGGGCGGCGAGCAGCAGCGTGTCGCCATAGCGCGTGCGCTTGCGCTGGCACCGACCGTGCTGTTGTTCGACGAGCCGACCTCCGCGCTCGACCCGGAATCGACCGGCGAGGTGCTGCGCGTCATGCGAGAGCTTGCCGGTGACGGTATGACGATGATCATCGTCACGCATGAATTGCCGTTCGCCCGAGAAGTATCGGACTGGGTTGTCTTCATCGACGGCGGCCGGATTATCGAACAGGGACCGGCCGCGGATGTGCTCGACAGGCCTCGGGAGCCTCGAACGGCAGCCTATGTCGCGAGGTATGCAAAACCGGCTTGAGAGCGGAGTCCGTCAACGCGCCGACCACGGCCCTTCCATGAAGACATCGGGCCGGCGCACCATACGTTTCCTTTGCTTCCTTGAACCTGATCGCAACCCTCGGTTCCGGGTGCGCTATCGATTGTTTTTCTCTTGAAATTGCATGGGCGAGATGAACAGGATTTCGACAGATATCGCCATCATTGGTGGTGGCGTCATCGGTTTGGCGATTGCCCTTCGGCTTCGCGCCGATGGGCGCGACGTTATTGTCATAGAGCCGAATGAACCTGGCTCCGGCGCTTCCTACGGGAATGCCGGAACCGTCGCGGACTATGCGATCATACCGGTTGGAACCCCGGCGGTGCTTCGAAACTTCCTGTCGTTGCTCCTTGATCCAGACAGTCCGTTGGCGATCAGAACCTCGGCATTGCCGACGTTATTTCCTTGGTTGGCGCGGTTTGCCTACGAGTCTCTGCCGCGCCGCTACCTGAAAAATGCCGGCCGCATTGCCGAACTCGTTTCCGACGCCTCGTCAGCTTGGACAGAGTTCGCTGCGGAGATCGGGGCCTCGCACTTCCTGTCCGCAAAGGGCTGCCTTTATCTTTATCATACGCGCAAGGCGTTCCAGGCAGCTAGCGCGGACATAGAACTGCGCCGTCGCCACGGTGTTTCGCAAGAGCTGCTGTCGGCCGGCGAAGTGCTGCAGCTTGAACCACGGCTCCCGGGCGTCGACGGCGGCGGCCTTTTCTTTCCGCAAGCCATCAATTTGAGCGATCCGGGCAAGGTGATGCATCTCTTGTCTTCGGCGGTGCAGCAGGCGGGCGTCGAGTTCGTCCAAGCCTCGGTTACCGCCATAGCGCGTGAGCGAAATGGCGTTCGCCTCGTGGCGCCGCCGTACGAAGTGCATGCCCGCACCGTGGTCATTGCTGCCGGCGCTCATTCGCGCAAGCTGGCTGCACAGGTTGGTGACCCCGTGCAGCTCGATACCGAGCGTGGCTACCATGTCGAGTATGATATGCCGGAGCTGCCAGTCGAGCGGCCGGTTTGCCCGACGGCGCATGGCTTTTACTTTTGTCCGATGCAAGACCGGCTGCGCGTTGCCGGCCTGGTGGAGCTTGGCGGGCTTTCCGCTCCAGCGAACCCGCGGCTGACGCAAGCCCTGGCAAGGAATGCGCGCCGCTTCTTTCCCGAGCTTGGTACGCCGAGCCGCATCTGGTTCGGGTTTCGTCCTTCGATGCCGGATTCCGTGCCAGTCATCCGGCCGTCGAAAGGCGGCAGGGACATCATTTTCGCCTTCGGCCACGGGCATATAGGATTGACCCTTGCCCCACGCACGGCCCGGTTGGTTAGTACGCTGCTGGCTGCGTAATTTGTCTCTGGAGACTGATCATCATTTGCCAAGCTATACGAACAGCAGAGATAGACCTTCGGTTTAGAAGACGTGTTGACTGGGCAATGCCTTCGCCGAGCCACCAGCGCGAATTGCTGAAGGTTCTACGGAGGACGCTTGGAGAAGATGTGCTGAACCTCATCGACTACGCAAGCAAACCGGTGCTCACCAGACTTGTTCAATGATGAGTAGAGAATTCTATAAGAGTGCCAACCGACCGACACCGGAGCGCTACCCTTTCGAGAGCAGCCATTCGCGGCTTGCGTCGGAGCGACGAGATCGAAAGCTCGAATCTAAGGGTTACAGGATATCCAAATACCTTAAATCAATATCCATCTTTTCCCATACTTAATCTAACTGAAGCTCGTCAGAGGGGCGCTTCACACCTGTAACTGTCAAGGGTCGCCGATACTGGTATTTCGATCTATCTGACGAACAGGGGGTAGGACACGTCGCTATGTTGGGCCGGACAATGATCCGGACATTGGCCAAGCGCTGGCGGCTGGGTGCCTCTTTCGGCTCCGGGGTGTTCCAATTGGCGCGGTAGCGTTCCAGCATTTGCCTCCGTCATCGAAAAGCTTGCCGGCTCAACGAAATAACGGCGGTTCTTCAAATCATTAACAGCGGCTGTTCCATGAGAGCGGGCATATTACATTGCTCTATCTCATACACAGTTTTAGTGCTTTAAGCCGAGCGCCGCGCTTTGACTTAAACGCCTTTACTGGAATTTGTGATGGTACCTTGTGTGCCAATCGTCGCGTCAGTGCAGCTCTAGAGCACGGCTGCGAGCCATGACGGAATCGTCTTCGCCCGGCTTTTGATCAATTGAGCGATGGATATCCGTCCAGCCCCCGATGCTGCGAGCACCAGCATGCCGCCAGCAATTGCGAGATCCTTCTCGAAATGCAGCAGTTCGTTCTGACTGGTGAAGTTGGTGTGGAAGAGGAGGGCGGTCGCCACGCAGAAGAAGGCGAGCGTTACTGCGCCGAGCCGGCTGAGCAGGCCTATCGCCAGACAAAGGCCAGCGCCGATCTGAAGAGCAATCGTGGCAATTGCCACCGGCGCCGAGAGGCTGAGTTTGGCGAAGGTGGCAATTGTCGCCGTCATATTTGCCGCAAGCGATGTGCCTTCATGCAGGAAGATGAAGGCCAACAGCAATCTGCCCAGGAAGAGAACGAGATCGGCTAGAGCCGGCCGGTTTGAGACGGTATCCATCATTTTCTCCTATCTGCGGAAGCGGGCGGTTTGTCCGCCCGCTTCCGCGCTCATATCGTCGTCATTTGCCATTCTTGGCGGCAATTGCCTTTTGCAGGTCTTCGAGCTCTTCGCAGCCGCTCGGGCAAAGCTGCTTCAGTGTCGACACCTGTTCCTCCGCCTTGGCTATCTCGCCCGTCTCGACATAGAGTTCGCCGAGATATTCGCGCGCCGCCTTGTGGTCGGGCTGAAGCTCCAGCGCCTTGGTGTAGTAGGTGAGCGACGTCTTGTAGTCGCCGGTCTTGCGCAGCGTGTATCCCATCAGATTATAGACGTCGGCTTGCTGGTTATCTTCGGCCAGACCGCGAAGCTCTGCCAGCGCGCCGGCATAATCCTTGGTAGCGATCTTGGCGCGCACCGAGGTCAAATCGGGAGCGTCGGCCGATTGCATGTTGTCGACGGCAAAGGCCGGAAATGCCGTCACGGCGGAAAATCCGGCGACTATGGCACAAAGGCCGATGAAGCCGAGAAGTGCATACTTCGTCATGATAATTTTCATCTTCGTGATCTCCTGCCGGCCGCTCAGGCCTGGATTGTCGGGGTGAAGGCATAGGCGCTTCCGTCCTTGACGAAGGTGCCCGAGCCGGGGAAAGGGAAGTGTGAGCCGCAGATGGCGATGTTGTCGGCGATGATACGGTCGATGAGACGGCGGCGAGTGCCGACGGCCATCGGCCCATCCTGGTCATAGCTGCCTTCCCAGTCAGGATGAGGGGCAAGCAGCGCCGGCACGTACATGATATCGGCCGAGACGAGTAGCTGCTTGCTGCCGGAAGCAACAAGGTAGGTCGAGTGACCCGGCGTGTGGCCGGGGGCTGCGAGAAGCTGGATGCCGGGGGCGACCTCTGTTCCGTCATCAACGAGCTTCCAGTTCTTCCATTTCGGGAAGACATCGGCAATGCGCTTTCCTGCCTGCTTGCGGCCCTCCGCAAGCTTCTCGACACGGCCGTCCTCCGTCCACCAATTATACTCCTTGGCGTTGACGATGAGTTCGGCATTCGGGAAGACCGGATCGTTCGTTCCCTTTTCCATCAATCCCCAGACATGATCGGGGTGGAAATGCGAGATCATGATCGTGTCGATCTTCTTGTAGTCGATGCCGGCGGCCGCCATATTTGCTGGCAGATGGGTGGCATTCGCTTGCCATTGGCCGACGCCGGAGCCGGCATCCATCATGATCAGGCGATCGCCGAGTCTCAGGACGACCACCGTCAGCGGGATCGGCATGAACTCGGTGGTGAGGCCTGCCTTCGAAAGTGCCTGCTTGGTGTCCTCGATCGAGGCGTTTTTGATGAAGGTCGGATCATGCGGCTTCTTCCAGATGCCGTCATAAATCGCCGTGACTTCGACATCGCCAACCTGGTATTTGTAGAAGCCGACCGTCGGCTCCAGCGATGTTGCGGCGAGCGCCGGGATGACGAATTCGAGCTTCGACGACAGGCCGAAGGCCGCGGCCGCGGCCGCCGACCCCAGCATCGCGCGACGTGACATAGTAAACATGAATATGTCTCCTCTTGTGGATAGCGTTCCGGTGGCGAAGACTGTTTTGTTCAGATGTCCCCGCTAATGGACTAGATCGACGGCGGACGGCGTTTATTCCCGATCCAAGGCGTTAATTTCTTCAAGCCTTTGAGAAGATTTTGGAATTTCTATCGTTCATGACCGGCATCCTCGATCATGCAAATAAATTGGCGCAGGTTTGGAATAAAACGATGTGATCGGCGGTCTAGATAGCAAGGGCCGCATTGCGTGTACGCGGATCTCACGCCTAAATTCGGCTGCTGATGAGGTGGGGAAGATGATGACAAACGCTCAGATCGCTTATTCCCTCGGATCAAGCGATACGTTGCTGCTGACCCCGTATCGGGCTCACACGCGGCCATCGCCGCTCTTCGCGGTCCTGAGCGGCGCGGCGCGGCTTTTTCACCTGATGGCTCCAGCGAAGGCGCATGGCGAGCAGGCGGCATCGGCGAGCGATGCCAAGGTGCGGCGTGAGCTCATGCAGCCGTTTCAGGAGACGATCGTTCCGCATCTCGATGCGGCTTATAATTTTGCCCGTTTCCTCAGCCGCGATGCCGATGCTGCGCAGGATATCGTCCAGGAGGCGTTCCTGCGCGCCTACCGCAATTTCGACGGCTATCGTGGTGGCGATCCGCGCGCTTGGCTCTTTGCCATCGTGCGGAACTGCTGCCACGTCTGGCGCCAGCAGGACCGCCGCAAGACCAGGTTCGAACGACATCTGGGCGACGAAGGCAGCGACCTTGACGAAACCGGGGAGCGCGAGATCGCTTCCGAGGAGGATACGCCAGAGATGGCGACGATCCGTCAAAGCGAGCGGCAGCGCGTGCGAATTGTCATCAGCGGACTCCCTGAGGCGATGCGAGAGATCCTCGTCCTGCGCGATATCGAGGATCTCTCCTATCGGCAGATCGCCGAGATCATAGATGCGCCGATCGGCACGGTGATGTCGCGGCTCGCCAGGGCACGGCGCGAATTTGGCAATGCATGGGACGCTTGCAGCAAGAGCGGAGCCTCAGAATGAACGAAACACCTCAGAAAGGCTGCCCGGAATGGAGCGTCATGCTGCATGGCTTCATCGACGCCGAGCTTGATTCCGCCCATGCTGCGCAATTGGCGGATCATCTCGCCACCTGCGCCGGTTGCCGAGCGGAGATGGAAGGTATCCGAGCCGTGAGAAGGATCATCGACCAGGAAGACGTCAAATGGCGGCCACCGGAGGCGCTACGCTCGCATGTCCTGTCGATGCTGTCTTTCGAACAAGAGATGGCTTCCTCCAGCCCACTATCACGGCACATACCGGCTTGGCGTCGTGTCCTTGATTTCGCGCGGCACTGGAGTTTTGTGCCTTCGCTCGCGGCGCTGGCGGTAAGCGCCATGCTGTTTGCGAATGTGCCGTCGCAGACCGTGCTTTTACAGGACCAGCTTTTGGCAAGCCATGTTCGCTCGATGATGGCCGATCATCTGACGGATGTACTGACATCCGATCAACATACGGTGAAACCTTGGTTCAACGGAAAGATCGACTTCTCGCCACCGGTCAGCGATCTCTCCAAGGATGGCTTCCCGTTGATGGGCGGCCGCGTCGATTATATCGGCGAGCGCTCCGTTGCGGCGCTGATCTACCGGCGCCACGGCCACATCATCAATCTCTTCATCTGGCCTGCGGCACCGGCTGTGCAGACGACGACGGTGCGTGACGGTTACAACATGATACGATGGTCAGATGGCGGCCTTGTCTTCTGGGCAGTCTCGGATGTCGCGCCAGGCGACCTCGCGGAATTCGAGAACCTCTTCAAAGCCTCGACAAAGGGCTAGGTCCAAATACGGTCGGCTTGGCAGTGCACATGCAAGCGCGGTAGCATCAACCAGGTAGCGATCAAGATGTGGGATCTGGCGTATGACCAGATTTGCCCTCTGATCCGCTTTATCGTCGTCATCGATTTCCGACAGAAGCGATGGCCCATGCGGTGTGGCTCAATTTCCGGTTTCCGCTCAGCCTGCGAGGCAGCTTCAACGTTTCGTTCCACCCGCGGGCCGATCGCCAACTTATTTCACGTTACCCGCCACGACATTCCATTTGCCCATCATCGCGAATTGCGGGCCGCAGCTTTGGAAAGCTGGCGCCAAATCGCACGCCTTATGGTGAAATCACACGCATCATTATTTGAAAATGCGCTTCGGACAACATACGAATCTATCAATCATATTGGCTGAAATGCTTCTGCAAATTCTGCAGGCTCTCGTCCATCGCGTATGTTTTCGACAGATAGGGGATGCCAATATGGCCATAGGTGATGGAGAGCTGCTGTGCGGCGACCTTCGCACTGATGCCGGCAATTTCCTGACTGTATATGACGGCGACAAGACCGGTTCTGTCTGCGCCTGCCTGACAGTGGATAAGGATGGGCTTTGGCGCCGAGCGTAGGATATCGACCAGTTGATCTGCCCTGTCGGGCGTCATGATTTTCCGTGCCGACATTTTGAAGTCGATATGTTCGATGCCCAGGCGCTGCGCCGTTTTGACCTCCTGATTGTACCAATCATGTTTCACGTTCTTGCCACGCAGATTGACGATCGAGCGAATGCCGTTCTCGCGTACGTAAGTCTCGATCTGCGTCGGCGAAAGTTGAGCGGAGCGATAGAGTTCACCGGGGATGACGGTATGAAAATTGCCGTCCCAATGCAGCACGGCGAGATATATGCCGAACGCCGCGGCCGGAGCGGCTAGTGTTGCGGTCACGAGGCCGGCCAGTTTCGCTTTGCGTGACCGCAGCCACTGCCATCTTGTATTCACCTTCGTTGTCAGGGTGACAATGGGATCTTCCGGCGGCGAGAGAGCCGCGCCGATCGCATCCGTGGGATGGTTCGTAAAAGCAATCGCCGGGGATGGCGGACAGTTGGAGCCGAGGACGGTCCTGATGCGGGAGGTCAGTTCGTCAAGACCGAACGGCTTGACCAGATAGTCGGCTGCGCCGAGTTGGCGGCTCCTCTGTCTGTCGGCGACGTGATCGCCCGCGGAGATAATGATCGCGGATGTCGCAAATGAACGTGTCTGCAAATGCTTCAGCAGTTCCAGCCCGCAGCCGTCAGGCAAGCCAGGGTCGAGAAGGGTCAACGAATAGGAAGCCGTGTTCACCGCACGCATTGCCGCGTGGAGATCGACCACCCAGTCGATGTCCCAGCCTTCGGCGGCGACATGATCGCGCAAGGCATTCCCCAAGATCGCATCGTCCTCGACCAATAGTATTCGCACGTCTATCCCCGGCTCGCTGACCTGCCTGATCCATGCCGTTCTTTGCTGACATGCACCTGAATTATATATTGCATTATACTATACTAAAGTAACCAAAGGCTTATCTTTGTGAGGTGCGCGCAACCGGGGGGCGGCTCACGAAAAATGCCGGGCGTCAAGACAGCGACGATCATCCGGGATCGGCAAAGCCCCCTCAGCCCGTTGCAGCTCAAGGGACTATGCCGTTCAAGGTGGGTTGTCCTACATGAGGGTATGGATGCTTGATACCGTCGCTCTGCCGGTTTTCGAGGTGAAGTAGTGGACCTTGACCTTCTCGCCGGCCCTGAAGCGTTCCACTTCGATCTGCTCCGGCAGTCTCAGCACTTCCCCGCTCATCAGCGTAATCGTGTCGGCTTTTCTATCGACACTCCTGATCGTGCCGGTAATGCCCTGAGCGAGGGCTCCCGTTGATGATGCAATCGCAACGATTGCTGCGGCGATGACGACTGATCTCTTCATCTTCTTGATCCAGTTCGAGTTGATTGTTTCACCAAGGACCTTACCGGCGCCAGCACGGCAAAGCCGCTACCTCTTTGCCCTTGATCCCGAAGGGCATACAGAGGCGACGAACCCAAGCTAAATGCTCAAATTTTCTGGCAGATTGCCTGGATCATACGGATGCGTAACCCCGTGAGACCGGACACGCCGTCATGCAGCCGTCGACCACAGACAACGGTCTACTTTTTCACCGTAATCCTGCATCGGCCGGATCGGAAATCTTGCTGTGAAGGAACAATAGCGAACCTCGCTCGCATCGGCACGACCTTCGGCATCTCGAACCTTACGAAATCGTATCCTGGCGGCAAGGCCGTTGTAGGAGCGCTGCGCTAGATCACTGGCCCACCGGCAAGAACGATCTTGCTGGCCGATCGATCGGGCTGCCAGCCTCGACGATTGTCTGCGAAAACACGAAGGACTCTCCGATGAAAAAGCTTATCGCCGCCACATTTATCACCGCCATCGCAAGCCTTGGATCCATCGTCCCCCAAGCCCATGCCGCAGCGGCCGCCCCTTGCGAAGATACGCTGAAGACCATGCGTGCCGCCAAGGCAACCGCCAAGCTCAGCGACGCCGACATGGCCAAGGTCAACGACCTCGAGGCCAAGGCCATCGAGCGCTGCAATGCCGACGACGACGTTCGCTCGGACAAGTTTCTGGCCGACGCGATGAAGATCATGGGCAAATAGGCCCCAGCGAACTGGAGACATCCTATGACTCATATTCAAACGGACCCGGTTCAACAGAACCGGGTCCCCGAGGTCACTGTCGAATTCTGGCTGATCAAGCTGATGGCCGTGACCATGGGTGAGACGGCTGCGGACTATCTTGCGGTCAATCTCGGTCTTGGCCTGACCGCCACATCCTTGCTGATGACGGCGGTGCTGATCGTGGCCTTGATGTTTCAGTTCGCGCAAAGGCGCTATGTCCCGCCTTACTATTGGGCGGCTGTGGTTCTGATCAGCATCGTCGGCACGTTGGTGACCGACAATCTCGTCGATAATCTTGGCGTCGCGCTCCAGACAACGGCCATCGGCTTCACCATCGCACTCGCCGTGACTTTCGCGGTCTGGTACGCGGCCGAGAAGACGCTGTCGATCCACTCCATCTTCACGACACGCAGAGAAGCCTTCTATTGGCTGGCCATCCTCTTCACCTTCGCACTCGGAACCGCCGTGGGCGACCTGGTGGCGGAAGTCTTCGCCCTTGGCTATCTCACCACGGGCCTCCTCTTCGGAGGCATCATCGCGGTGATCGCGATCGCCTATTATGTCTTCAGACTGAACGCCATCCTGGCCTTCTGGCTGGCCTATATCCTGACACGGCCTCTCGGTGCCTCGTTCGGCGATCTGCTGTCGCAGCCGCTCGAGTA
The DNA here is from genome assembly GCA_036383055.1 of Rhizobium sp. Taxonomy (GTDB): domain Bacteria; phylum Pseudomonadota; class Alphaproteobacteria; order Rhizobiales; family Rhizobiaceae; genus Rhizobium. The sequence goes on from DASVPC010000269.1 coordinate 22,086, forward strand.
TGGCGGCTTGGGTTTTGGCACGATCATTACCAGCATGCTCTTCCTGTCGGCGATCATCAGCCTGGTGATCTACATGACTGCTGCTCAGAAACCGGAGGAGGAGGAAGAAGAGTTCGATGCCCCCGGAGAAATCTGACCTGCTGCCGGTCATGCGGCATTGTCCTCCAAAGACGGCGCCGTAACCGGATCGGTGCTGCTTACGAAACCGTATGGTTTCGGAAAAAGACCGGCGATGTTCCCTCGATACAAACATCAAGCCTTGCCGTCCGCCTTCATGTCTCTCCCCCCGAGACGAGGCGGCGGCAGGGCTTCGTGCAAAAGGAAATAGAGCGGCTTCGGAAAGAATATCATGAACGCTGGCAGCCTTCGTCTGAACAGATCCGCCAATCTCGAAAACCTTCCCGTCGAAAACCCTCCCGATATGCATTGGTCGGATCCGGTCATCCTTAGACTGAAGACCTATCTCATCAATCTCGACCGCGCCGAGGATCGTCTCGCCTTCATGAGCGAGGAATTGTCCCGCGCGGGGCTGTCATTCGAGCGAGTTTCGGCGGTAGACGGCAGGAACATCGTTTTCCCGATCCCGGAATTTGACGCGGCGGCATACCGCAGATGCCATGGAAGGCAGGCAAATCCATCCGAAGTGGGCTGTTATCTCAGCCATATCGAGTGCGCGAAACGTTTCCTCGCCTCGAGCGAACCACATGCCCTCATTCTTGAGGACGACCTGATCTTTCCGGAAGATTTCGGCGATCTGCTGCGTGCCTCGCTGAACGCGGCGGCGACATGGGACATCCTGCGTCTCTCGACAGTCAACACCGGTCGGAAATATCCCTTTCTGGACATTACGCAGAAGAGGTCGCTTGCCGTCGCGTTGACGCGGGAGAAAGGGTCCGGCGCCTACATCATCAACAGGCGTGCAGCCAGATGGATGGTCGAGAAACTGGTGCCGATGAGGCTGCCTTACGATCTCGCCTACGATCTTGAACATCTTGCCGGATTGCGGTCGGTTTTCGTCACTCCTGTTCCGGTCGACCAGTTGACCAATTTCCCGACGCAGATCCAGCAGGGACGCCGGCAATATCGGCTGCCATGGTGGCGTCGCCTCGGCATCTACCCATACCGTGTGTGGTTTGAGGCAACACGCTTTCTTTTTCGGGCCGGAATTCTGCTGCGCTTCAGGTTGGTGAAATGACATTGCGGTATTCACTCTTCCCGCAGTCGTCTGTCGCAATCAGAGGTCACGATGATGGGAGGAGCGTCAAACCCTCTTGAATGCCGTCAGCCATGTTCCGCAGCGTCTCAACGCTAGGCCGCGACATGAAAGATTTTTGAAATCATAAGGATGGCCCTTAACGGCCAGGCAATGGAGAATGAACATGGACGGCCCGGATCTTGTAAGACCCGACACGACATCAGGTGGCGGTAAGATCGCCTTTGGAGCCGTTGCCTGCATCGCGGCTGCCGGAGCAGCCATCTTCTTCGCGTTGCCCGCAAACAAAGGCCAATCCGCACCACAGGCTAGCTCGTCCGCTCCCGCATCGGTGCCGGTCGAAACCGCATCCGTTTCAACACAGGATGTTCCGATCGAACGGTCCGGCCTCGGATATGTCACGCCGCTCACGGCCGTGGACGTAAAAGTCCGGGTCGATGGGCAACTGCAGAAGGTGCTGTTCACCGAAGGACAGAATGTCAAGGCGGGCGATGTCATCGCCGAGATCGACCCCCGGCCCTATGAGGCGGCCATCGACCAGGCGCAGGCCGCCTATCAGAAGGATATCGCTCAGCTCAACGTTGCCAAGATCGACGAGGCGCGCGCCAAGAAGCTGACGACGACGGGAAGCGGCACGACGCAAACCGCCGATACCGCCACGGCGCAAGTCGCGATCATGGAGGCGACGGCCGCCGGCGAACAGGCTGCGATCGAGACCGCCAAGCTGAACCTCAGCTTTGCGACCGTCACCGCCCCAATCAGCGGCCGCGCAGGTTTGCGTCAGATGGAGCAGGGCGCGATCGTCCATGCCAATGACGCCACCGGGATCGTTACCATCACGCAGATGCAGCCGATCGCGGTTCTTTTCTCCTTGCCGCAGGACGAGTTGCCCGATCTGGTTTCCGGCCAGGCGCAGAGTGCTCTTTCCGTTGCGGTGGACAGCCGGGACGACGTCCGCCATCTGGCGGACGGAAGATTGTCGGTTATCGACAGTCAGGTCGACACCAGTACTGGCATGGTTAAGCTCAAGGCCGTCTTTCCCAACGACGATCTGGCGCTCTGGCCCGGAGAGCTGGTGAGCGCCCGTATCATTCTGAGGACTGATCGAGGTTCGACCGTCGTACCGTCCGCCGCCATCCAGAATGGTCAGACAGGTCCCTATGTCTTTATCGTGAAGCCGGACAGCACGGTCGCCACGGTCTCGGTGAAAACCGGTCCGGTCGCCGCTGGCGTGACGACTCTTCTGTCCGGCCCGAAGCCGGGAGATATCGTGGTGACCTCGGGCCAGTCGAGATTGACGGACGGCACGCTGGTCAAGGCGCGACCTTCGACGCCGCATATGGCTGCCGCTGGAGATCAGGGCCAATGAGCCTTTCGGAGATCTTCATCCGGCGTCGGGTCGGAACCTGTCTGCTTGCGCTCGGGGTCCTGCTTCTCGGCACCGTTGCCTATATGATGCTGCCAGTCGCATCGCTGCCGCAGGTCGATTTCCCGACGATCCAGATCGAAACCACGCTTCCCGGTGCCAGCGCCGTCACCATGGCGACATCGGTCGCAACGCCGCTGGAAAATCAGCTTTCGACGATTGCCGGCGTGTCGCAGATGACCTCGGTCAGTTCCTCGGGCCGCACCAACGTCACCATGCAGTTCGACCTGAACCGCAACATAGACAGTGCCGCACAGGATGTGCAGGCGGCAATCAGCGCGGCCAGCGGCCAGCTTCCAAAGGATCTCCCAAGCGCGCCGGCCTTTCACAAGGCCAATCCGGCCGAGGCGACGGTCCTAACCCTGGCCTTGACCTCGGACAGGCTGCCGCTGACCGAGCTCGACCATTATGCCGAAGACATCATCGCGCAGCAGATCTCCCAGATGGACGGTGTCGGGCTGGTGGATTTCCACGGGCCGGAACGTCCGGCGATCCGGGTGCGTCTCGATCCCGACAAGGTAGCCTCGCGCGGCCTCACCATGGAAGATGTCCGCACCGCGATCGGACAACAGACGTTGAACGCGCCGAAAGGATCGGTCAGCGGCGGCGGGCGGACGATGGTGCTCGACGCCACCGATCAGATCGTCGACGTACCGGCCTATAAATCGATGGTCATCGCCTATCGCAACGGCGCGCCGATCCTTGTCCAGGATATCGGCACCGTGCTGACGGCGCCGCTGGACTCGAACCAGGCCGCCTGGCTGCAGATGAACCGGTCCGTGATGATCGACGTTCACAAGATGGCCGGTTCGAACGTCCTCGATACGATCCGGACCATCAAGGATCGGCTTCCCATGCTGCAAGCCTCTCTTCCTGCCGGCATCAAGCTCTCGGTCGTGGGTGATCGCACGCAGATCATCGACGCCTCCATCCGTGACGTCCAGATCACCATGCTCATCACGATTGCGCTGGTCGTGATGGTTATTTTCTGCTTCTTGCGGAACATGTGGGCCACGCTCATTCCGGCCGTCACCATTCCGCTTTCCCTGGTCGGCACCTTCGCCGTCATGTATCTGCTGGGCTATAGCCTGGATAACCTCTCGCTGATGGGGTTGACCATCGCCGTCGGTTTCGTCGTGGACGATGCGATCGTCGTCATCGAAAACATCGTCCGCCACATCGAAGAGGGAAAGCCCAAACTGCGGGCCGCCATCGAGGGGGCCGGCGAAGTCAGCTTCACCATTGTCTCCATGACCGTCTCGCTGATCGCCGTCTTCATTCCCATTCTGCTGATGGGTGGCATCGTCGGACGCCTCTTCCGCGAATTCGCGGTGACGGTGAGCGTCGCCATCCTGATTTCCGGCGTGGTGTCGCTTACCGTTACGCCGATGCTCTGTGCCTGGCTTATCAAGCATGAGCACGGGCGGCCGCGCGGCCGCCTTTATCGCTGGTCCGAAGCGTTTTTCGATGCCTGCACGCGAGGTTATGGCTACGGCCTCGACATCGTCCTGCGTTACCGCCTGATCACACTGGCCATCACCATCGCGACGCTCGGAGCCACATTATGGCTCTATGTAGTGGTCCCGAAGGGCTTCCTGCCGCAGCAGGACACAGGCTTCATTCAGGGCCAGGCGCAGGCCGCGACGGACATCTCGTTCGACAACATGTCCGAGCGGATGCAGGCACTTGGAAAGATCGTCATGGCCGACCCCGCCGTCGACAATGCCGCCTATTGGATCAACCCCAGCCCGTCGGCCAGCATCGGCCAGATGCAGATCAATCTCAAGCCGTTCGGCCAGCGAAGCCCGGCGCCGGAAGTGATGGCGCGGCTGAAGAAGGCGGTCTCCGGTCTCGAGGGCCTGACATTCGGCATGCAGGTCCGCCAGGACATCCAGGTTGGCGGGCGGTCGGCTGCCTCTCAATATCAGTACACGCTGCAGGGTCCGGATCCCGCCGAGCTCGACAAATGGGCAGCGGTGATGACGAAGGCGCTGGCGGCCCTGCCGCAGCTTCAGGACGTGATATCGGACAAGCAGAAGGCTGCAAGCAGCCTGACGCTGGACATCGATCGCGCGACTGCGGCGCGACTGGGCATCAGCATCCAAGCAATTGACGAAACGCTTTATGACGCCTTCGGGCAGAGGCAAGTGGCAACACTGTTTACGCAGGTCAGCCAATATCATGTGGTGATGGAGCTCGACCCGCGGTTTGCCCTGTCACCGGAGGCGCTCGGCCATCTCTACGTCAGGTCGGCCACCACACAGAAGCTGGTGCCGCTCAGCCTGCTGGGTTCGCTGAAGACCGGCGTCATGCCCGTCTCGATCAACCATCAGGGCTCGATGCCCGCAACGACATTGTCGTTCAACCTGAAACCGGGCATTGCCCTCAGCGACGCGGTAACGGCCATCCATGGCGCCGAGCAGGCCGCGGGCATGCCGATCACGATCATTGGCTCCTTCCAGGGGACGGCGCAGGCCTTCCAGGATTCGCTGAGCAGCCAGCCGTGGCTCATTCTGGCCGCTGTGATCGCCGTCTACATCGTTCTCGGCGTACTCTATGAGAGCGCGATTCATCCGTTGACGATCATATCGACACTGCCGTCCGCCGGTCTCGGCGCACTTGTGGCGCTGAGACTATGCGGGCAGGATCTTTCCATCATGGGTATGATCGGCATCATTCTCCTGATCGGCATCGTCAAGAAGAATGCGATCATGATGATTGACTTCGCGCTGGAGGCGGAACGGAACCAGGGATTGCCACCGGTGGAAGCCATCCGCCAGGCTTGCCTGCTTCGCTTCAGGCCTATCATGATGACGACCCTTGCCGCCCTTCTCGGCGCCTTGCCGCTGGCGCTTGGGACGGGAGCGGGTGCCGAGCTTAGGGTTCCGCTCGGGATCGCGATCGTCGGTGGGTTGATCGTGTCGCAGGTCCTTACTCTCTTGACCACCCCCGTCGTCTATCTGGCGCTCAACAGTCTGTCGCGCCCACGCACCAATGCCGTCTCGCATGCCTATGAGCTGGTCCGTCGCGCCAACATGGGCCGTGAAGCGGCAAATTCGAGATAGATCGGCCGTTTCCCGAGGGAATACCGAGACTTTACAGATGGGTAAGGTGCCGGCAAGGCTGTGGCGAAGGTTTGATCGTAAAGCCGGATTTGTCTCCGGCCATCGAGCAAGGGGGCCAGAGGTCGGCCGGGATATATTGGATATCAAGAAGATCTCTTCGGTTGCATCTCCTATCCTGACTTACCAGGACTTGCTAAACTGGATGGTGAGGGACGGGCTCGCTTCAAAGCGATGTCATTTCACTGCCGGCATGGGGAACGGATTGTCTTATGCGTATACTGCTCATAGAGGACGACATCAAAACGGCGGATTTCATCGCGCGCGGCCTGCGTGAAGCGGGTCATGTATGCGATGTATTGCCGGACGGGCAGGACGGACTTTTCCATGCCATCCGCGAGACCTATGATGTTTATGTCGTCGACCGAATGCTGCCAGGTCTCGACGGCCTGTCGATCGTGCGCTCGATGCGCGCCGCCGGCGTCAAGACGCCGACGCTTTTCCTGAGCGCGATCGCCGGTATCGACGACCGGGTGGAAGGCCTGGAAGCAGGAGCCGACGACTACCTCGTCAAGCCGTTTGCGTTTTCCGAACTCCTGGCGCGCGTCAACGCGCTTGCCCGCCGCCCGCCTGCGGTCGCTGAGAAGACTGTGCTGCAGGTCGCCGACCTGACGATGGACATGATGAAGCGCCGCGTCACCAGGGCAGGGGTCGAGATCGAACTGCAACCGCGCGAATTCACGCTTTTGGAGGTGCTCGCCCGCAACGAGGGCAGGGTTCTCACCCGCACGATGCTCCTCGAGCGCGTCTGGGATTTCCATTTCGATCCGAAGACCAGCGTGGTCGAAACGCATATCAGCCGGCTGCGCGGAAAGATCGACAAGCCCTTCGACGTTCAGCTCCTGCATACGATCAGAAATACCGGTTATTCGTTGCATGCGCCGCGATAACATTCTGCGCAGCTCATCGTTTCGCCTGGCGCTGATCTTCTCGCTGATGTTCATCAGCGCCTTCATCGTCACGGGCATGATCGTCTATCAGCTTGTCCGATGGGAACTCCAGCAGCGCCAGGATCAGACCATTCAGGAGACTTTTGCGGTGATCGCTGCTGCCTATGGCGATCAGGACATCACGGACCTGCTCGATACGGTACAGACCTATATCAAGGCGGCCGGCGACCGCCAGCGTGTGTTCTCGCTCGTCGATCCCTCGGGAAAGGTTCTTGCCGGCAATATCCCCGACCTCAAGTTTCCGGAGGGCTGGAGCAGCATCGATGGCGATGAGATGCAATTGCCCGATGACCGGCAATATCGGATTTTCTCCGGCGCCGTCGATGGAAATCGCCTGACCGTCGGTCTCAGCCGACGGGAGACCGAAAACATCGAAGCGATCATGCTGCAAAGCTTCGGCTGGGCCTCCATCATCGTCCTGCTGCTGGCGGTTTCCGGCGGCGGATTGATTGCGTTGCGCGTACAACAGCGTTTTGGCGCCGTGCGAAGCACGATGGAGCATGTGGCGCGGGGAGACCTGAATGCCCGGATTCCGATTGTCGGGCGTGGCGATGATGTCGATCTGCTGTCCCATGACATCAACGACGCCCTTGCGCGCCTTGCGGCCACCGTCGAGGGCATGCGGCAGGTCAGCGCCGATATAGCCCACGACCTGAAATCCCCGCTCAACCGCCTCAAGATGACCGTCGACGAGGCGCTCGCCAAGCAGGAGAGCGGGCAGGTGGTCATCGCTGAGCTCGAAGCTGCAAGCGCTGAGGCAGACCGGATCAATGAAACTTTCGAGGCGCTGTTGCGGATTGCCCAGATTGAGGCCGGGGCGCGTAAATCGAGATTTGGCAAGGTCGACCTCGGCGATATCCTGCAATCTCTTGCCGATATCTATTCCAGTGTCGCCGAAGATAACGGCCAGCGGCTCAAAAGCAGCCTGGACCAGCCCGGCGAGATTATTTTGGGCGATCGCGAACTGCTGACCCAGATGTATGCCAATCTTATCGAAAACGCCATTCGCCACTGCCCCGCAGGAACCGATATCGTGATCCGGAGTGAGGCAGATGCCGAGATGATCACGACATGGGTCGAGGACAACGGTCCCGGCATTCCCGAACGGGAACACGGCAATGTCTTCCGCCGCCTCTACAGGCTGGAAAAAAGCCGTACATCGCCCGGCAGTGGGCTCGGGCTCAGCCTGGTAAGGGCCATCGCCGACCTTCACGGCGCGCGAATCCTGATGGAAAATTCCAAACCCGGCTTGCGGATAAAGATCGTGTTTCCGAGAGTTGATCAATGAAGGCTGACATGAACTGCGACGCGTTCTGCGCAACCCGCGCCAGGCATTCGAGACATCGTTCGCGCGTAACCATCATCTTACTGACATTTATGGCTCTGCCGGCGACGTCGTCCATGGCGCAGGAGGCGGCTAAGTCCGCCTCGGACACCTGGGTCGTGACGCTTGGCGCCGCGGTGGAATACAGCCCCAATTATGAAGGCTCGAAGCATTATTCCTTCAGCGCCTTGCCGTCTTTCGACTTTTACCGCTTCGGTGAGGCCACTGAATACAGCGCCCCGGACGACAATTTCGACTGTACGCTCTTCGACCTTGGTAGCCTCGAAATCGGTCCCGTCGTCGGCTTGAGGGATGACCGCCTGGATCTCAACAATCTGCATCTGCAGAGCGAGCGCAGGGTGCGCTGGAACTTCGATGCCGGCGGTTTCGCCCAATATTGGCTGATGGAAAATCAGCTTCGGTTCCGCACGGAAGTGCGCCAGTCCCTTTGGGGCGGTGACGGCCTGGTCGCCGATCTGGCGCTCGATTGGTTTCAGCCGGTTGGCGACAAACTGGTCCTGTCGGCCGGACCGCGCATGTCGCTGGCAAACTCGACCTACATGCGCAGCAACTTCGGCATCTCCGCCGGCCAAGCCGCGAGAAACGGCCATGTCCGCGCCTTCGACGCCGGCGGCGGCCTGAAATCGGTCGGCTTCACGGTGGCTGCGACCTATACGATCACGCCCGAGTGGAGTGTGCAGGTCTATGGGAAATATAACCGTCTGGTG
>DASVPC010000270.1:0-12006 GCA_036383055.1 Rhizobium sp.
GAGCCAGCCGGAAGCCGTGGATGATCATCTCGAACGACGACGAACTGACCCAGCTGAAAGAGATCGGCCGCATCTGCGCCAACGCACTGCAGGCGATGGCAGCGGCGCTGGAGCCGGGTATCACGACGCTGGAGCTCGACGCCATTGGCCGCAAGGTGCTGGAAGACGCCGGCGCGCGTTCGGCGCCGGAGCTTGTCTACAGGTTTCCGGGCGCGACCTGCATCAGCGTCAATGAAGAAGTGGCGCACGGCATTCCCGGTCCGCGGGTGATCCAGGCCGGCGATCTCGTCAATCTCGACGTCTCCGCCGAGAAGGACGGCTTCTTTTCCGACACTGGTTCGTCTTTCGCCGTGCCGCCGGTCAAGCCGAAGATCGAGCGTCTTTGCCGGGATGGCAAGCGGGCGCTCTGGGTCGGCCTGAACCAGGTGCGCAGCGGCGCGCCTTTCTCCAAGATCGGCCACGCCGTCGGCGCTTTCGCGCAGAAGAACCGCTATACGCTGGTCGCCAATCTCGCCAGTCACGGCATCGGCCGTTCGCTGCATGAGGAGCCGGCGGAGGTCTCCACCTGGGCGGATCCTGACGAGACCCGGATCATGCAGGATGGTCTGGTGTTCACTGTCGAGCCGTTTCTGTCGCTCGGCGCTACCTGGGCGGAAGGTGGCGACGATGCCTGGACGCTTTATGGCGATCCGCGCGCGCCGACGGTCCAGTTCGAACACACCGTCGTTGCGACCCGCAACGGGCCGATGATCCTGACGCTTGCCGATAGCTGAAGGGTTGGGGCGGATAGCTGAAAGGCTGGAGCGTTTTCGCGCCCCAGCCTTTTGTTTGACGCAGTTCCGGATGGAAAACCGCCATGTGCAATTCCTGGAATTGCTCAGTCTTCCGTCTTCGTCTCGCCGCGGATGATGTCGGCGGCTGCCCGTTCGAGGATCGCCGCGATGCGGGCGCCCTCAGTCTTGCTCCACGGGAATTTCGAGCGCATTGCCGTGTGCAACAGGTGGCGTGCGCGGTGAACGTCGCCGGCCTCGCGGCCGAATGGGCCGTCACGGCCTTCATCGTCGCTGGTATTCTCGCCGTCAAAAGCCCGTTTGACATGCGCCATCCGCTCGCCGATGGCACCCAGCTTGGCGAGCGTCGCCTCGACCAGCTCGCGGTTCTCTTCGACCCGCTTCTGGCCGCTTTCGGTGATGCGGTAGAGCTTCTTCGTGCCGCTCGCCTCGACTTCGGCCAGGCCGGTTTCTTCCAGGTAGGTGAGGGCCGGGTAGATGACGCCCGGGCTTGGTACGTAGAAACCGCCGGAGCGCTCTTCCAGCGTCTTGATCAGTTCATAGCCGTGCCGGGGTTGCTCGGAAAGCAAAGCGAGGATGATGAGCTGCAGATCGGCGGCGTCGAATTTACGGCCGGTGCGAAACCCGCCGCCGAACATACCGCCCTTGAAGCCTCTCATGAACTCTCTCCCATGCCTGCCGCGAGAATCGCGGCGTTCGTCATGTCGTAGGATATATGCCTCGACGGTGTCAAAGCTATCGCCGAACATGTGATCTCTAAAGCCTTTCATTGTGTGTCTCCTATTGGGGTGATGTGATTTTGTATCGTTCGTCATGTCGTAAGATATATATCGTAAGATAATTTCTTGCAAGGGGACGCTGATCTTTTTGCTGCATGGGGATGGATGGGGCGTGCGGCGGAGCGGGGGAGCTGCCTATGGCTGGCTGAACAATCGCGTCACGATCACGGGATAAGCGATTACATCTGCGTAAGAATCCGACGAGGCCGGTTGCCGCTCTTGGCGAACTGCCCTAGGCTCGCCGTAAACTGACGTCATTGCGGTTCGAAAACCCAATCAAGAAAGCTGCGCTTCCCGTGTTTTTATCATTCTTCCCCAAGCCGAAAGCCTTTTTCATCTCGGCCGCTGTCTGGTCGCTCGCCGCCATATTTCTTTGGTACTTCGGCGGTGAACAAGCGGGTGCCTACATCGGCCTGCCACCGGCGGCGGACGGACAGGACGCTCCGGTGGGCGTTTCGGTGTTCTGGTCGGCGCCGTTTATTTGGTTTTACATCTATTACATCGTCGCCGTAGCGCTGTTTACGCTCTTCTGGTTCCGCTACAGCCCGCACCCTTGGCAGTATTGGTCGGTGCTCGGTACGGCCCTGATCATCTTCAATACCTATTTCTCGGTGCAGGTCAGCGTTGCCGTTAATGCGTGGTATGGCCCATTCTACAATCTTGTTCAGAAGGCGCTGACGACCGTCGGTTCAGTGCCGGCTTCCGAGTTTTATCTCAGCATGCTCGTGTTTGCCGGTATCGCCTTTGTGGCCATCACTGTCGGCGTGTTCAATCTGTTTTTCGTCAGCCACTGGGTCTTTCGCTGGCGCACCGCGATGAATGACTACTATATGGCCAATTGGCCGAAGCTGCGGCATGTAGAAGGCGCATCACAGCGTGTACAAGATGATACGATGCGCTTCTCCCAGACGGTTGAATCCCTCGGCGTGAGCTTTATCGGCTCCATCATGACGCTGATTGCTTTCCTGCCGGTACTCTTCCGTCTTGGATCGAACATCACGGAGCTACCGCTCGTCGGCAATATTCCACATGCGCTCGTCTGGGCTGCGATCTTCTGGTCGATCTTCGGAACAGTTTTCCTTGCTGCGGTCGGCATCAAACTGCCGGGCCTGCAATTCCTCAATCAGCGAGTGGAAGCATCCTATCGCAAAGAGCTCGTCTACGGGGAAGATCATGCGGATCGCGCGTCGCCGCCTACGGTCGCAGAGCTCTTCGCCAATGTGCGTCGCAATTATTTCCGCATCTATTTCCATTATACCTATTTCAATGTGGCGCGGATTTTCTACTCTCAGGCGGACAATATATTCAGCTTCGTCGTGTTGGTTCCCTCGATTGTTGCCGGTAAGCTGACGCTCGGCTTGATGACGCAGATCACCAACGTCTTCGACCAGGTGCGTGGTTCGTTCCAGTATCTCGTCAGTTCATGGACGACGATCATCGAGTTATTGTCGATCTACAAGCGCCTGCGGGCGTTCGAGGCGGCGATTGATGATACGCCGCTGCCGACAATCGATCAGCGCTATCTAGAGCGTGATCCCAACGTCGCTCATGTCGATGGCTGATGAAACGAGGCTCCGGAAACGGGGCCTTTTTCATGTCTCGACGATAGCGCGTAACCTCATTCCGGTCAGGGTCTCATGCCGCAATTAGACTGGCGAAAGAAGCTCTGTGTTTGCCGCACCGCCGGCACTTTGCTTTGGCTCGGGTCGATTGCTCCAGCTTTACTGGATTGCGCCTCACCCCTGCTGCGGCTTGCCGCGTGCCGCAATCAGCGGGATCGCTTCCGAATAGCTGACGCAGGCGACGCCGTCCCTGTGGCAGACATCGCTGACGAAGCGGTCGAGGGCACGCCAATAGGCGCCGTCGTTCATTTCGACGAAGTGGAAGCCGAGCTGTAGCGGGATGCGGTCGCCGTTATACTGCTTGTCGAAGGCGGCTTCGAAAGCGGCGAAGGTACGGTCCTCATACGTCTTGGAATTGGCCTTGTCCTCGACGCCCTTGGAATGGCGGACATAGAGATTGTAGTCCATGCCGATCACCAGACGGTTCTCGGGACCTTCGGGGATGAGCGGCAGGCCGAAGCGATAGAGGCCGTCGACCACCTGCGGCAGCGCCGGACCCTTGGTGACGAGGCTGGCGTCATACCGAAAGCCCATCGCCTTTTCCGCCGGCACCAGCCCGTCGCTGGTGGAGAGATACGGCGCGCGAAAACCCTTGACGTCGTGGGTGGCGAAATCTTCCCAGCCTTGCGGTTCCTTGTCCGCCAGGCCGACATTCTTCCAGGCGTCGCGCAGCGCCACGCGGGCGCTCATGAAATCCTGTTTCCAGTCGGCCGCGCTCCACGTCTTGCCGTCGAAATGGCCGCAGGCATGGCTGGAAATATCGTGGCCCTCCAGATGTGCGCCCCAGATATTGGCGATGCGGGTCCGCACGTCGTCCTCGCTCTTTGCAAAGCCGACATTGGACTTGCCGGCCCGCTGTCCCGGTGCCTGGTAGGCTTTCGCCTGGGCGCGGTTCATCAGAAAGGTGCAGGAGAGGAAATAGGTGAAATGTGCGCCGTTGCGCGAGGCGATCTCGCGGCTCTTCGTCCATAGCGCGTTGTCGTGCGCGCCGTCGAAGGAGATCATCACCAGTTGCTTCGGCTTCTCATCGGCCTGTGCCGCAACGGGAAGAGCCAAGGAAAGGGCGAGGGACGCAAAGGAGACAAAACGAAACATAGGCACCACGATGATTGGATTGAGCACGCCTTCATCCGAAAGCCGCTTCACAGGTTCGGGATCATGTCCCCGTTCCGTCGCTTCCTCTGCCGTAAATGCGGCAAAGCTACGGTGGCGCTGGTAATTTTCGCCATAATCGATACTGATGTCGTTACAACGGCAAAACAGGATTTCCTCATGTCATTGCTCATTCTCGGCATCGTTCTCTTCCTCGGTCTCCACCTGATCCGCGTCGTCGCGCCGGAATTCCGCCGCTCGATGATCTCCAGCCTTGGCGAGTCCGGCTGGAAGATCGGCTATTCGGTCGCCAGCGTCCTCACCTTGATTCTCCTGATCTATGGCTTCGGGCAAGCGCGCGATATGACGCCGATCTGGTCGCCGCCATTCTGGATGAGCCACATCACGATCCTGCTGATGCTGTTTGCGCTGATCTGTCTTGTCGCCTCGCTGTTGCCGGCGGGGCATATCGCGGTCAGGACGAAGCATCCGATGGTGCTGTCGGTGAAGATCTGGGCCTTGGCGCATCTGCTATCCAATGGCGACGGCGCCGCCATGCTGCTGTTTGTTGCCTTCCTCGCCTGGGGTGCCATTCTCCGGATTTCGCTGAAGAAGCGCGAGCGTGCCGGCGAAATCGTGCTGCGCCCGTTCGTGTCGGCCAAATACGATCTCTATGCTGTCGTCATCGGCGTGGTCGCCTGGGGATTGATCATTTGGAAGCTGCATGCGTGGATTATCGGGGTTTCGCCGCTCGTTATGTGATGATTTCTGCCGTTCCCCCTTACAACGGCCGCAAAATGGGGTAGAAGGCGCACAACCCCATAAGCTCTTTTGGAATAATTTGGCCTGGGCCGGAGACGAGAATGGCATTCAATGACGACAGCTTCATCCGCGAGGTGAACGAGGAACTGCGTTCGGACCAATTGCGGTTCGTATGGCGCCGTTTTGGCCGGCTTATCATCGGCGCTGCCGTGCTTATCGTTGCCGGCACCGCCGCCTATAGTGGCTATCGCTACTGGTCCGGGCAGCAGGCCGGTAACAGCGGCGATCAGTTCATTTCCGCGCTGACGCTGGCCGATCAGAACAAGACGGACGAGGCGCTGGCAGCCCTTGCCGCCATCGAGAAGGATGGCAGCGGTTCCTATCCGCTCCTGGCGCGCATGCGCGCCGCCACGTTGCAGGCTCAGAAGGGCGATATCGCCGGTGCCGTCGCTGCTTTCTCGGCGATCGGCAAGGAAACGGGTCTTCCGACGGTTATCCGGGATGCGGCTCGCCTGCGCGCCGCCTATCTGCTGGTCGATACCGGCACCTATGATCAGGTCGCGGCCGAGGCGCAGGAACTGGCGGTGCCCGCCAATACGTTCCGGCATTCAGCGCGCGACGTCTTGGGCCTTGCCGCCTACAAGGCGGGCGATTTCGCCAAGGCGCGGCAGTGGTTCCAGGCGATCGTCGACGATCCCCAGAGCCCGCGCAATGTCGGCAACCGTGCCCAAATGCTGCTTGACCTCATCACTGCTTCCGGCAAGGCTCCGGCTGCAAACGGCTGAAGGGTAAATCATTAAATGAGTTTCACGGTTGCGATCGTCGGTCGCCCGAATGTCGGCAAGTCCACCCTTTTCAACCGTCTGGTTGGCAAGAAGCTGGCGCTCGTCGATGATACGCCGGGCGTCACGCGGGACCGTCGTCCCGGCGAGGCCAAGCTGATCGACCTGCGTTTCCGCATTGTCGACACGGCCGGTCTCGAAGAAGCGGACGAAGAGACGCTCGAGGGCCGTATGCGCGCCCAGACGGAGCTGGCGATCGATGAGGCCGACCTGACGCTGTTCGTGGTCGATGCCAAGATGGGCTTGACGCATGTCGACAAGACGCTGGCCGAGATGCTGCGCAAGCGCGGCCGCCCCGTCGTGCTGGTTGCCAACAAATCCGAAGCGCGCGGTTCCGACAGCGGCTTTTACGATGCCTATACGCTGGGTCTCGGCGACCCTTGCCCGATCTCGGCCGAACATGGCCAGGGAATGATGGATCTGCGCGACGCGATCGTCGAGGCGATCGGCCATGATCAGGCTTTTCCGGCCAGGGATGACGAAGCGGAGACGAATGTCAGCATTCCGCGTTCCGCCGTCGGTGAAGACGGCGAGGAGATCGACGAAGAGCCCGCCTATGACGAGACCCGGCCGCTGCGCGTCGCCATCGTCGGCCGCCCGAATGCCGGCAAGTCGACGCTGATCAATCGCTTTCTCGGAGAAGACAGGCTGCTGACCGGTCCGGAAGCCGGCATCACGCGCGATTCCATCTCGGTCGACTGGTCTTGGCGTGGCCGCACCGTGAAGATGTTCGATACCGCCGGCATGCGCCGCAAGGCCCGGGTGACCGAGAAGCTGGAAAAGCTTTCCGTCGCCGATACCCTGCGTGCCATCCGTTTTGCCGAGACGGTGGTCATTGTTTTCGACGCCACCATTCCCTTTGAGAAGCAGGATCTGCAGATCGTCGATCTGGTCATCCGCGAAGGCCGCGCCGCTGTGCTTGCCTTCAACAAGTGGGACATGATCGAGGATCGTCAGGCCGTACTTGCGGATCTGCGCGAAAAGACAGACCGTTTGCTGCCGCAGGCTCGCGGAATCCGCGCTGTGCCGATCGCTGGCCAGACGGGCGAGGGCCTGGACCGGCTGATGCAGTCGATCGTCGACACCGACAAGGTCTGGAACAAGCGCATCGCCACCGCCAAGCTCAATCGCTGGCTGGAAACGCAGCAGGTTCAGCATCCGCCACCCGCTGTTTCCGGACGGCGCATCAAGCTGAAATACATGACACAGGTCAAGGCACGTCCGCCGGCCTTCATGATTTCCTGCACGCGCTCGGATTCGCTGCCGGAATCCTACGTGCGTTATCTCATCAACGGTCTGCGCGCGGATTTCGCCATGCCGGGCGTGCCGATCCGCATCCATTTCCGTACATCGGAAAATCCCTACGAGACGAAGAAGAAGCGGTGACGGCCTGAAGGATCAGGCCGCGCTCTTGTTCAGCGCTTCGCGCAGCGTGACGATTTCCGCCTTCAATCGCGTCAGCTCGGCTGCGGTTGTGTTTGACGCATCAAGGATGCAAGGGGGAATGGCGGCGGCTTTCGTCTTCAGGGCCGTCCCCTCGCTCGTCAGGCGGATCAGCACCTGCCGTTCATCTTCCTTGCTGCGAGTGCGCTGGATGAAGCCTGCCGTTTCGAGACGCTTCAGCAGCGGCGTCAGCGTGCTTGATTCAAGAAACAGCTTCTCGCCGATGCCGCCGACGGTCTGACCATCCTCTTCCCACAGCGTCACCATGACGAGATATTGCGGGTAGGTGAGGTTCAGCTCGTCGAGCATGGGTTTGTACAGCCGGTTCATTGCATGGTTCGCCGAATAGAGGGCGAAGCATATGAAGTTATCCAATTTCAATAGATCGTCGGTCATCTCTAACGCTCCGTAAGGGAGTCTATTTAAGTCGTGCGATAAACAATCGTAACCATAAAAATGCATGACTGCCATGCATGGTTCCCGATTTCTCGAGAAATGGTTGCTGAATTTCAGCTGATGTCGCTTATCTTTACATTCTTCCTCGACTTTCGTGTGTAATTACTCAATAATCCAGTCATGCTCACTCAAAGTTCATGAGGTGACGATGATCCACGCGGGTAAGCTCACAGAAATTATCGATGGCAAGGCCGTAAAGAGTCTCGCCGAGGCGCACGCGATCCAGGGGGCCGTGGTCGTCGGCCAGCCCGGCGGCTGGGCCGTTCTTGTGCGCTATGGCATAGTCGAACGAGTTGTCGCCGCGCAACGCTCGCATCAGCCGCGGCTCTGGCGGAACCTGAATACTGCTGTTTCCTTCGTGCGCGAGGAGTTGGGCATGCCACGTTTTGAAATCGATACCGTCGACTACGATCCCGAAGCGATCGAGCGCAAGCGCCCCGACCAGGCGGAGCGGCTCCGCCAGCAGCAGGAAGCGGCGGCATACGATACGTGGTTTCGGGCGCAGGTACAGGAGGCGCTCGACGGTATCAAGGATGGGACGAATCGCGTGATTCCCGAGGAAGAGTGGAAAGGCATATCTGCACGCATGCGGGCCGATCTATTGCGCCGCGCGGCGGAGGAGAGCCGTTAGGTTCTGGCTCCGATAGATGCTGCTTTTTCGCACCGAGACCTACCGGGCCGATCTGGAGAAGATTGTCGACTATATCGCGCAAGATAACCTGACGGCGGCGTTGGGCATGTGGGATGAAATCGAGGCCCAAGTCGAGCGGCTCAGGGATTTCCCTCATTCCGGTCGCATTGGTCGCTCACCGGGCACGCGGGAGCTAATCGTAACACGGACCTCGTTCCTCGTCGTCTACCGGGTCGAGGAAAATATTGAGCTGATCCGCATCTTGCACGGCGCGCAACAATGGCCGCCGGTCTACGGTGAATAACGGAAGCCTAGTGTTTGCGAACCAACGTCCGGCCGCGATGGTTGGCGATGCGAACATTGCCGATGAATTGGGTCGTGGCGGCTTCCCAGGAATAGTTGAGCGCGAGGGTGCGGGCTGCTTCCCGGGAGGAGGAGAGGGCGGCGCGGCAGGCTTCCCCAAGGTCATCATTGACGACGCCAGCCGCTTCATCGCCTGCAAGAATGTCGGCGGGGCCGGTGACGGGATAGGCGGCGACGGGGACGCTGCTTGCCAGCGCCTCGAGGATGGCATTGCCGAATGTGTCGGTCTTCGACGGAAACACGAAGACGTCGGCCTGCGAATAGGCGTGTGCGAGGGCCTCGCCGAACTTCGAACCGAGGAAATGCACCTTCGGATAGAGTTTCTGCAACTCGGCGCGCGCAGGGCCGTCACCGACAACGACCTTTGAGCCAGGCAAGTCGAGATCAAGGAACGCCGGCAGGTTCTTTTCCAGCGCCACGCGACCGACGGTCATGAAGATCGGGCGAGGCAGGCCGAAGGGATTTTCCTCCAGCGGCTGCGGACGAAACAGTGTGGAATCGATGCCGCGGCTCCAGGGCAGCAAATTGCTGATGCCCTTCTGTTTGAGCTCGTAGGCAAGGCTCGGTGTTGCGACCATGCAGCCGAAGCCGGCATTGTGGAACCACTTGACGAAGGCATAGAGCCAGCTCTGCGGGATCGGCAGCCGGGCCGCGACATATTCAGGGAAGCGGGTGTGGTAGCTCGTCGAAAACGGCATGCCGTTCTTCAGGCACCAACGCCTGGCCGTCAGTCCGAGCGGGCCTTCCGTGGCGATATGCACATAGGTTGGTCGGGCTGCTTCGATCCTGGCGGCAACCTTGCGGTAGCTTGCGATCGACAGGCGGATTTCCGGATAGGTCGGGCAGGGAATGTTGCGGAAGCCTTCCGGGGTGATCATGGTCACGTCGACACCCATGCGCGCCAGCTCGCGATTGGTGTTTTCGATCGAGCGGACGACGCCGTTCACCTGCGGGTGCCAAGCATCGCTGACGATGAGCAGGCGTTCGGGCACTGCAACCGGAGTTGCAGCCTGATCCCATATCTCGTGATCGATGTCCGACAAACGTTGCAACATGTCCAAAACGTTCCATCCGCACCGCACCCTCATGGTGCCGGTACAACCAAATGCGGTGCAACAGAGGTGATTCCCGCGCCTGTTCTATTGTGCGGGTTGTCCATGATGGAAATATTACAGCGCTCAGCCGGCCAGCTGGAGCTTTTGCGGAGGCACCAGGGCGCCGTGTTCCTGAATGACCTTCGCGGCGATCTCGGCGGCGAAACGAGCGGCGGCGATAGGATCGTGATGCTCCAGATAATGGGCGAGGAAGCCGCCGTTGAAGCTGTCGCCGGCGCTGGTGGTGTCGACGACCTTGGCGACTTTCACCGCCGGAACCAGCGTCTCGCCGGCGTCGGTGCCGATGGTCGCGCCTTCAGGCCCGTTCTTGACGACGACCATGTTGGCGCCGTGTTGCCGGTAGCGGCGGATGGTGCCGGCAATCGAGTCATCGCCGAAATGTGCCGCTTCATCGTCGAAGCTCGGCATGACCAGCGTCGCGGCGCGAGCGCCTTCGCCGATCAGCGTGTGCATGGCGTCGAGGCTCGACCAGAGGCGAGGGCGGATATTGGGGTCGAAGGCCACCAATTTGCCGATAGCCTTGGCGCGGCGGAGTTCGGCGAGTAGGGTCTCGGCATCCTCATGCGGCAGGATCGCCAGGGTGATACCGGAAAAATAGAGGACGTCGGACGCTTCGATCGCCGTGCGCAGGGCATCGCCGTCAGCGGCGAGCTGGCGGGCGGCGGAGCTGTCGCGCCAGTAGCTGAAGGAACGTTCGCCATCCTTGAGGTTGATCATGTAAAGGCCGGGCGTCTTGCCGCGAAGACGGCGGATATTCGCCGTGCCGATGCCGTGTGCGCTCATGAATGCGAGCATCTCGTCGGACATGGCGTCATCGCCGAGCGCGGTGAAATAATCGATCGACCAATCTTGCGGCAGGCAGGCGCGGGCATACCAGGCGGTGTTGAAGGTATCGCCGGCAAAGCCCTTGCGCAGGTGACCGTCCTTGGCCTGCGACAGCTCCACCATGCATTCGCCGATCGATAGAAAACGCCCGCCCAAGACTTGCCTCCCGCAGTTTGCCTGCTTGCTGCATACCCGCATGGGACCGCTTGGGCAAGGTGGACGGCGGGCTCCGCCGTCCACTTTCGCAGTCTTACCGCAGGTCCATATGATAGCACGCCGCGGTGTGGCCGGGGCGCACCTGCTCGGTCGGCGGTGCCTTCGTCCGACAGATATCCGTCGCCTTCCAGCAGCGCGGCGAGAAGACGCAGCCGGGCGGCGGGTTGAGCGGAGAGGGCGGGTCGCCCTGCAGGCGGATGCGCTCGCGGGCGCGCGCCAGCTTCGGATCCGGGATCGGCGCCGCCGAGAACAGCGCCTGCGTATAGGGATGTGCCGGATGGTCGAAAACGGTGGCGGCAGAACCCGCTTCCACCACCTTGCCGAGGTAGAGCACGAGCACGTCATCCGAGATCAGGCGCACCACGGAAAGGTCGTGGCTTATGAAGATCAGCGTCAGGCCGAACTCCTTGCGCAGCTTGCGCAGAAGCGTGATGACCTGGCCCTGGATCGAGACGTCGAGGGCGGAGACCGGCTCGTCGCAGACGATGAGTTTCGGCCGGGTGATGACGGCACGGGCGATGCCGATGCGCTGTGCCTGTCCGCCGGAGAATTCGTGCGGATAACGGTTGATCATTTCCGGCACCAGGCCGACCGCCGCCATGATTTCACGCACGCGGTCCTGCCGCTGTGCTTTCGACAGCTTCGGCTCGAAGACCGTCAGCGGCTCGGCGATGATGTCACCGACGGTCATGCGCGGGTCGAGCGAGGCGATCGGATCCTGGAAGATGATCTGCATGTCGCGGCGGGCGGCGCGCATTTCCTCTTCGGACAGATCCAGCAGATTGCCGCCCTGCCACATGATGCGGCCCTTTTGCGCCTTGATCAGCCGCAGGATGGAGCGGCCGAGCGTGGACTTGCCACAGCCAGATTCGCCAACAATGCCGAGCGTGCGCCCGGTCTTCAGCTCGAAACTGACATCGTTGACCGCCGTCAGGATCAGCGGTGGTTTGAAGAAGGATTTCGAGGGAAGCTCGAATTCGGTGGTGAGGTGCTCGACCTTCAGAAGCGTTTGCTCAGCCATGGACGAGGCTCCGTTCCTGATTAGCCGAAAGGGGGTGGAAGCAGGCGG
>DASVPC010000271.1:0-72749 GCA_036383055.1 Rhizobium sp.
CAGCGCCATGCCGGTATGCCGGCGGAAGCTGCGGGAAAACGAGCTCGGACTTTGCCCGGTCAGCTCGGCCAGATCGCTCTCGCTGAATGGCTCGGTCAAATGCGTGTTGATATAGGAAAGCGCCTTGTTGACCCCCGCCGACATGAAGCCGGACGGATCGGGATGATAAAGCGCGCTCGCAAGCGTCCGGGTGCCCTGCGCCGAACTCAGTGCATTCAGCACATTCATGAAGAGCTCGATGCGGCGGATGCCCTGTGCCTCGACCAGATCGCCGAGGATCGGGCCGACAACAGCGGCGGTCTCAGGCGTGAAGAGCGCGCCGCGGCGGCTCATTTCCAGGATGCCGGCGCAGGCGGAAAGCTCCGGAAAGATCTTGGTCGCGTCCGCCAGGAAGAATTCGGAAAATTGCAGCACACGACAGCGCAACGGCAAGCAGGTGCCGGGCGGCACGTCGCTGACCCAGTTGTGCGGCAGGTTCGGCCCCGTCAGGATCAGATTGCCGGGCTCGAATTCACCGATGAAGTCTCCGACGAAATATTGCCCGGTGGTGGCGACCACATGATGGATCTCGTATTCGGGATGAAAATGCCAACGGACGGTGCGGTAGGGATAGCCATGCTCCCAGGCCTTGAAGGATTCGCCGCTGCCGATAGCGACCACTTCCAAATCGGGGTTCATCCTGCACACCTCCCTTCACTTTCGATCATTGTCTCGTCGCACCTCCTCCCAGAGACGCAGCTCGATCTGATAATCAGAAGTTACGCGTGGATGTCATGAACCGCTACTACGCCCTGCACCAAGAACTGATACTTTTTTGACATTTGAGGGTGCTTTTGGGGCCACGGCCTCCACATCAAAGGGTGATATGGAGGCCATGGCCGGATCACTACTCTTCGCCGAGAGGCGTCTCAGCCATACCGCCGGGCAGTTCCGTAACTCGCCTTGACCGAGCGATCCGGAGCTGCCAATCGGCTTTCCGCCGCCCGTAGCGCTGTTACCTGGTTCTGGCGTGCGGTGCCATTCTCCAGCATGAACTGAGCCACGAGACCACGCAGATTGACCGCCTCCGCAGCCAGGGTGGCGCTTGCGGCAGTCGTCTCTTCGACCATTGCCGCATTCTGCTGGGTGACCTGATCCATCTGGTTGACGGCGATGTTGACCTCCGAAAGCCCGATCGACTGTTCCTTGGCGGAAATGGCGATTGCTTCCATGTGGCGGTTTATGGTCTCGACATGCGCCTCGATGATCCGGAGGGCGTCGCCGGTTTCGCTGACAAGGCGAACGCCGCCGGCAACCTCGACCGAGGACGAGCGGATCAAGGCCTTGATCTCCTTGGCCGCCTGGGCCGAGCGCTGCGCCAGTTCACGCACTTCCTGGGCGACAACCGCAAAGCCCTTGCCCGCCTCGCCGGCACGAGCTGCCTCGACGCCGGCATTGAGCGCCAGGAGATTGGTTTGGAAGGCAATTTCATCAATGACGCCGATGATGTTGGAGATCTGGTTTGAGGATTGCTCAATGCGGCTCATGGCGTCGACGGCGTTCGCCACTACCTCTCCGGACCGCTTCGCGCTGACATTGGCTTCGTTAGCGACGGCGCGCGCCTCGTCGGCTCGATGAGCGGAGTTACCGACATTGTTCGTGATCTGGTCAAGCGCCGCTGCCGTTTCTTCGAGCGAGGCGGCCTGCTGTTCAGTGCGTCTCGACAGATCGCTCGCCCCCTGGCTGATCTCGAGCGAATTGCCGTCGATCGTTGCCGTTGCCTGCGAAATCGCTGTCAGCGTCTCATTCAATTGCCGAACCGAGGCATTGAAATCATGCCTCAACGTCTCGAAATCGGCCGCGAACGCATCGGTAAGCTGGAAAGCGAGGTCGCCAGCGGCCAACCGCTTCAGCCCCGCGGCAAGGCCGGAGGTTGCAATTTTGAGCCGTTCGGCGGCATCCGCCTCTGCCATTTCCTGCGCGGAAATCCGATCTTGTTCCGCACGACGACGGTTTGCCTCGGCCTCTTCTTCCAGCCGTTTGTTTTCAATTGCGGCCTGACGGAATACCTCGATGGCACCGGCCATCTCGCCGATCTCGTCCAGTCGGTCACGATCCGGCACCGCGTCCGCCGTATTGCCGTTGCTAAGCCGGTTCATGTAGCCGGTGATCCGGCCGAGGGGAGAAATGACGCGCCGCAATGTCAGGATCATGGCACCGACCGCGCCGACAATAGCAATGCAAAGGGCGATATAGGCGGCGCTCAAGCTCGATGCGACCGCAGCATTCGTCGCATCCAGGCTAACCTTGTTGTCGGCGACGTTCTGATCCACGTCCTCCTGGATTATGTTGCCGGCCTTGTCATACGCCCTCTTGCCATCGCCCAGCAGCAGGGCAGTAGCCTCGCTATCGTTGCCACCGTCCTTCAGGACCTTGGCACGCTCCCAAATCCGCTGATACTCCGTATCCGCATCCAGGAACTTCTGATAGATGCTGCGCTCTTTGTCACTCGCAACCATGGGCGAGTAAACCTGCAAATCCTTGGCAATTTGCGCCCGCGTCTCCGTCATCTCCGCGAGAATGGGCTGTTGGGCATCCCCGCGTGTGAGAAGATAGCCCTCATGTTCGACACGCAAATCTCCGTAATCCGCATTCAGCTGGCCGAGCACCAGCACGGATGGGACCGTATTATCGGCGATCGAGCTGGTTGCTTCGCTGATCAGGGATAGTCTGCTCACAGAAACCAAACCCTGCACAACGGAAATAGTGGCAAGGACTCCAAACAGACTAAGAAGAGTAGCTTTAATCGTAAATCGCATCGGAAAATACCTTTATGAGATTGCAGCAAGAACAATAACTCGCTGGAATATCTGGGTAATCAGATGCGATATGGCTAAGAATTATTTAAGATGGCGCTCTACCGGTCCGGGATCGCGATTTTGTACTCGCGCTCAGGATGTAAACGACGCGATATGGATAAAGCGAACTGCGCGAGGACCGCTCGATCTTCTCTCCATAGCGCACGGCACAGGGGCACGGCGGATTGCTCACCGGTCTCATAAAACGTGGAAGAATTCGGCTTTGCGAACCATCAACGGTTGCTGAATACGGAAGACGACAGCCTGACAAATAAATCCCGCCCATCGAAGTTGGGGTGTCGACGGGCGGGTGATGCTGTCGTTGGGAGCAGTAGCCACCGACGACAGCATCCGCTGTATAGAGTGTGCACCGCGCGGCAAACTTCAATGCAATCATCTGATCGCAATTGCGCTCGGCCCTCTTTCCTGCGTGTTCGGTATAAAATCTGCGCTTGTTGAATACTGTCCCCGGAGCTCGACCCAACGGTCGGATCCTGATCGCATTGCTTCAAGAGCGCTGCTCGCAGTCCGTTACTTACACCCGCCTCTTCCCATTTTTGCCGTGCTCGACGGCATTTCACCAAAAGATTGGTGATAGAGCGCAGCGAACCGCCCCATATGAGAAAATCCCCAGTTCCGAGCAACTTCGGCAACCGACAGGGAGATAGCCGGATCCGTCAGAGTTTTACGAGCACCCTCCAGGCGGATCGTCCGAAGGTAATTCAGCGGCGTGGTATCCTTGAACTGCTGGAAAGCAGCCTGCAATGCGCGCACGCTTGTACCGGCTTCCCGTGCAATATCGGCGACACCCATCGGCGACGAAACATTGCTGTGCATGTATTCGATCGCCCTCTTCAGGCGCTTTGGGATTGCCGGGGAGATTGGCTTGATCAGCCGCGCCGAATAATTGTTGGGGACTGTTTCCAGCAGCGCGATCATCATCGCCTGTAAAAGACGCTCGACGAACGCAGACGAGGGCTGGTCCGCCTCCTCGACGCTCAAGCAGCTCCAGACAAGATGACTGAGCGCCGCTACCCGCGCGCCTTTTGCCGTTGCCAGGTCGATCGTGTCGGCAAAATCGATGCCGCCGATGACGGGGGCATCCAGCAATTCGCTCAATTGCTGGATCATTGCAGATTTTTCGAAGGCCACACCCATATGGCTGCGTCCCTCGTGGAGCGTCAGCTTCTCAAAACGTGACATGTCACCGAGAAGAGCGGTGGTCGGCTCGGAAATGAGCCGCTTGCCACCCGTGTCTATCTCCATCAACCCGGAGGACGGCAAGTAGAGGGCATAGGCATCCGGCGCCTGCGAAAGCGTCACCTGCATTCCGGATTGGCAATTTCCGTTCCAGATGCTGTAGCGCCCAACAGAAAAATGGCGGTCCTCCACCGAGATCAGCGAATGTTGCCGAAGGGGCTCCACCTTTGCGGGCGACAAGGTCCTGGCATAGTGCTCCGACATTTCATCGGCATCGGCTTTCACAATCTTGAAAACGGATTGAGTAGCGTACCTCATCAAAGCTCCTGAACCGGCAATTCCTGGGAGCGGACCCGAAGGGCCACCAAACGACAAAAAGGCAGGCCGCGGATCGCGGTTTCCCAATAAATAATACTAAACCATAGACGGCGTTAATGCACGACCGATTTAAACATCACTCAATCTACGAAAGTATTGGCCACAATGAGGCACCAACGCCTAAAAATCATTCAGGCAATTTAGTCTGCCGGCCTAAAGATTTCTCAATATCATCTTGCCGACTTCACCATAAGACGATGACGCCCTCATATTTTCATTCATAATATGTAAGAAATTTCTATTTAAGCCGCACCAATGCTTTAAGTCGAAAGTATATCTTCCAGCACATCTTTCTTATCCGATATACGCTGTAAATAACCTCAATACGCAGAAAAGAACGACTGACGATCAGCATGCGGGCGAAAGCGACGCCGTCCCGTCAATGAAACAGCGTTGTCAGTCGGAGCCTCTTGACGGAATGTTATCGATAACATAGCCTTCTCTCATCGAAGCTTTGGGAGGAGCGGGATGGACGACGGAAAGCTGCTCGAGTTTTGCGACATCACCAAGGAATTTGGTGGAACGCGCGCCCTGTCGAATGTCTCGCTGGATCTGAAGCCCGGAGAAATCCTGGCGCTTCTCGGCGAGAACGGCGCGGGTAAATCCACTCTCATCAAGACACTCGCGGGCATCTACAAGCCGGATGGCGGCCAAATCCTGTTCCGCGGCAAGCCGTATCAGCACCGCCCGCCGAAACCTAATCAGCGGCAGCCGGTCGCCTTCATCCATCAGGATCTCGGGCTGATCGAATGGATGACCGTTGGTGAAAATGTCGGTCTGGCGCAGGGCTATTCGCTGCGTGGCAAGCTGATCGACTGGCGGGCAACCGAGCGGCGTACGGCGGAGGCCCTGAAGCTCGTCGGATGCGATTTCGATCCCTCGACGCGGGTCCAGGAGCTGACGCGAACCGAAAAATCCCTGGTGGCGATTGCTCGTGCGCTTGCCGTCGAAGCGGACGTTCTCGTTCTCGATGAACCCACAGCAAGCCTGCCCGCCGATGAGGTCGAAAAGCTGTTTGCCGCCATCCGCCCGCTCAAGGAGCGCGGTGTGGCGATGATCTACGTTTCGCACCGGCTGGACGAAATCTTCAGGATCGCAGACCGTGTCGCCGTGTTGCGCGACGGGCAACTCGTGGGGCAGAAGCCGGTCGCCGACACCACGCCGGACGAGCTGATCCGCATGATCGTCGGGCGCAAGGCCGACCAGCTTTTCGTCAAGGCGGAACGAACCGCCGGTCCCGCCATCGTCACCGTCAAGGATCTCGCCTGCCGCGGCGCCGGTCCGGTGTCCTTCGATATCCGGCAGGGAGAGCTGCTCGGTCTCGTTGGGCTCCGAGGCGCCGGCCAGGAATTGATCGGACGCGCGCTGTTCGGTTGTGAGCCATCGAGCGGAACCGTCCGGCTGAACGATGCGGAGCCCGATCTTTCCAGCCCCGTCGCCGCCATGGCTGCAGGCATCGGCCTGATCGCAAGGGACCGCACGGAGGAGTCGGTCGCCATGTCGCTCAGCCTCAGGGAAAACACCTTCCTCAATCCCGGCGCATCCGGGCGGGGCATGCTGTCCTTCCTGCCGCCACAGCGCGAGGCCGACATGGCCTATTCGCTCGGCAGCCGGGTTGGCCTCAGACCCAATGATCAGGCACTTGCGATCGAAGCCTTGTCCGGGGGCAATCAGCAAAAGGTCGTGGTCGGCCGATGGCTTGCCACCGGCCGCAAGCTGCTGATCGCCGAGGACCCGACAGCCGGCGTCGATGTCGGCGCCAAGGCGGACATCTACAAGCTGATCGCCGAGGCGGTGGAGGAAGGGCTTGCCGTGCTCGTCGTCTCCACCGACTTCGAGGAAATCGCCCATATCTGCCATCGCGCCCTGGTGTTCTCACGCGGTCAAATCGTGCGGGAACTGAGCGGCCCCGAGCTGACGACACCGGCGGTCATCGCCGCCGCATCTGCATCCGAAGCCGCCTAAATCGGAGAGGAACCCCCATGCAATCGATCGAATCCAATGCGCTCGAACCCACCCGGGCCGAACTGGCGGGAATGAGCTTCGGCCAAAAAATCCAGCGGCTGCTGCCGGTCTACGGCCTCGTCATCCTGACCGCCTTCCTGATCCTCTTATTTTCCATCCTGCTGCCGCAGACCTTTCCGACGCTGCTCAATCTGCGTTCGATCATCTCGGACAAGACCATCATCGCCATCCTGTCGCTGGCCGCGATGATCCCGATGGCGGCCGGGCGCATCGACCTGACGATCGGCTACGGCATCGTGCTCTGGCATGTGCTGGCGATCAGCCTGCAGACCATGTTCGGCCTGCCATGGCCCGTCGCCGTCCTGATCGTTCTCGCACTCGGAGCGCTGACCGGATTCCTGAACGGGCTGCTGGTCGAAATCGCCAAGATCGACAGCTTCATCGCGACGCTCGGCACCGGCACCGTGCTCTACGCCATCGCCCTTTGGCACACCGGCGGACGGCAAGTGGTCGGCATGCTGCCGCAGGGCTTCTACGCCCTCAACGGAACCATGATCTTCGGCCTGCCGATTACCGGTCTCTATGTCCTGGTCTTGGCTTTCGTGATGTGGATCATACTCGAATACACACCGATCGGCCGTTACGTCTACGCCATCGGCGCCAATCCGAAGGCGGCTGCCCTTAACGGTATTCCGGTCCGCCGCTTCGTTATCGGCGCCTTCGTCACCTCGGGCACGCTTGCCGCCGTGGCCGGCGTCCTGCTCGCCTCGAAGCTCAGGATCGGCCAGGCCAGCGTCGGGCTGGAATATCTTCTGCCGGCGCTCGTCGGAGCCTTCCTCGGCTCCACCACCATCAAGCCCGGCCGCGTCAATGTCTGGGGAACCATGATCGGCGTCATCATCCTGGCCGTCGGCATCGCCGGCATCCAGCAGATCGGTGGCTCCTTCTATGTGGAACCTCTGTTCAACGGCGTGACCCTGCTCGTCGCCATCGGGATTGCGGGCTATGCCCAGCGCCGACGCAGTCTCGCCGGCCGAATGGCGCCGGCGCAAAAGCCGCAACTGCCCGCCAAGGCAGCGGAATAGTGAAGATCATAGTGTTTTGATTACCAAAGGGAGGAGACAGACAATGAAACGCAGATATTTCCTGCAGGCAACCACGGGCCTGTTGATGCTATGCGCAAGCCACGCCTATGCTGATCCGCTGACTGACGCGAAGGCCGTCGTCGATAAATATGCCTCGCCGGTCACCAAATGGGACGGTCCCACCACCGGTCCCAAGGCGCAAGCCGGCAAGACGATCGTCGTGCTGGCCGGCGACCTGAAGAACGGCGGCATTCTCGGCGTCAGCAACGGCGTCGAGGAAGCGGCCAAGGCGATCGGCTGGCAGGTCAAGGTTCTGGATGGCGCGGGCTCGATCGGGGGGCGAACCGCGGCGTTCGGCCAGGCCATGGCCTTGAAGCCCGACGGTATCATCATCGACGGCTTCGACGCGGTCGAACAGGCGCCGGCGCTGGAACAGGCAAAAGCCGCGAAAATCCCGCTGGTTGCCTGGCACGCCGGCCCGGTCATCGGCCCGGACGACAAGAACGGTCTGTTCGCCAATGTCAGCACCGACGCGATGGAAGTGTCGAAGGCTGCCGCCGACTGGGCCTTTGTCGACGCCAAGGGCAAGCCCGGCGTCATCATCTTCACCGACTCGACCTATGCCATCGCCATCGCCAAGGCCGACAGGATGAAGGCCGAGATCGAGCGTCTCGGCGGCAAGGTGCTGGAATATGTCGACACGCCGATTGCGGAGACTTCGCAGCGCATGCCGCAGCTCACCACCTCGCTTCTGCAGAAGTACGGCGATAGCTGGACCCATTCGCTGGCTATCAACGACCTCTATTTCGACTTCATGGGCCCATCGCTTGCATCCGCCGGCAAGGGCGGCACGGACGCGCCGATCAATGTGGCCGCCGGTGACGGTTCGGAATCCGCCTATGCGCGAATCCGCGCCGGCCAGTATCAGAAGGTGACGGTCGCCGAGCCGCTGAACCTGCAAGGCTGGCAGTTGGTCGACGAACTCAACCGGGCTTTCTCTGGAGAAAAATGGTCCGGCTATCTGTCGCCTCTGCATGTGGTGACAGCCGACAATGTCGAAACGGACGGAGGCCCGAAGAACACCTTCGATCCCGGCAATGGCTACAAGGATCAGTACCAGAAAATCTGGGGCAAGTGATCCCTTATTGATATGAAAACCGGCGCGGCCTTCGGGCCGCGCTTTTGCATTTGGCCGACAGCAAAGCCTAGCGGCTGCTGTCGCGCACGATCAGCTCGGGCGTGATCCTAACATCTTCGACGGTCGATCCCACATCCAGGATATCCAGGATCAGCCGGGCGGTCTTTTCGCCAATCGCGCGCGCGAAAGCATTGATCGTCGTCAGCGTCGGCACGCAGACCTCGCCGATTTCATAATTGCCGAAGCCGCCGATCGCAAAACGCTCCGGCACGGCAACGCCAAGCCGGCGACATTCGGTGAGTGCGCCATAGGCCGCGAGATCCGACACGCAGACGACCGCCTGCGTATCCGGATGGATTTCGATCAGCCTTGCCATGGCGTTGGCGCCTTCGCGCATCGAAATGGGCGGCACTCCGGCGGCGATCAATCGGGATGCATCGAGCCCATGCGCCTCCATTGCGGCAATGAACCCGGCCCGACGCTCACTGCCGCGTGTATCACGCCCGACATCGCCGCCGATAAAGGCAATGCGACGATGGCCGGCGCTGACGAAGTGATCCACCATCTGGCGAACGGCGCCGGCATTGGAAAAGCCGACATAATGCCCGATAGGTTCGGCCGGGATGTCCCAGGTCTCGATCACCGGGATGTTGACCGTCTCCAGCAGGCGGCGCGCACGCGGCGTATGCTTGCCGCCGGTCACGACGATTGCCTGCGGCTTGCGGCGCAGAAGCTGCTCGATGAGCCGCTCCTCCTCCTGCATGTCATAATTGGTGTAACCCAGCAGGATTTGCATGTTGCGCGCGGCGAGCGTATCGGCAAGTCCGCCGACGGTATCCGCGAAATTGGCGTTGTTGATAGAGGGAATGGTGACGGCGACGAAATCCGACTTTTGCGAGCGGAAATTGGATGCCGTGCTGTCGAAGACATAGCCCAGATCCTCAGCGGCCTTGAGAATCGCCTCCCTGGTCTCCGTGCTGACCAGACTGTCCGCCTTGAAGGCGCGTGACACGGTCATGGGGGAGACCCCCATGACGCGGGCAATGTCAGCCATGGTCGGCGGCTTGCGAATATTGCTCATCGACAGCCTATGTTATCGTTACCACGAGAGTAATATGCATCGCCTCTAAATAGCAAGTATGCGCCCTTTGTATATCCTAAGACGAGAAGACGGGATTTGGCTCCCGCCGAACAGACGTCGCGGCAAGAGGCTTACAGCACGAATTCATTCGCAACCGTTACATGATGATGGATGCGGCCCTCGAAAAACCGCGAGAGCACCGCTTCCGTCGCAGCGCGCGCCTCGGCTCGAGCGGGACTTGCAAGCGCCGCCTCGACTGTGGCCGTATCCGGATAATTGATGGCAAGGATCATCGGATATTCTGGAGCGCCTTCGTCGCGGGCCTCGGCGAAAGACACCCGAACATCGAGAGCGCCGGGAAACTGTTTCCATTTCGGCAGAATGGTCTCCATGACCGCCGCGCGGAACGCTTCCGTCTCGCCGTCCCTGACCTTGCCTTCGAATAATGCGTATCTGGTAATCATCCGGCGATCTCCTTGTTCGGTCCCTTGAAGAATTCCATCAGCGCCGCCTGATCCTCGCCGCCGAGGCCGGCGGCGGTCAGCATGCGGTGAACTTCGGCGCAGACGGCGGTCAGCGGCATGGCCGTGTTGGTGCGCCGGGCAAGATCCTGCGCGCCGTTCAGATCCTTGACCATGTTGTCGATCCGGCCCGTGCGGCGATAATCCCTGGTCACGTAGCGCGGCATATATTCCTGCAGGAGCGCGCTGTCGGCCCGCCCGCCCTTGAGCGCCTGCGGGATCTTGGCGGCATCCACGCCGGCATCGAGCGCCAGCTGCGTCGCCTCCGCAACCGCGAGGAAATTCAGCGCGCAGAGCACCTGATTGATCAGCTTCGTGGTCTGACCAGCACCCGATGGTCCCATATGGGTATAATTCGAAGCGACATGCTTGAGCACCTGATGCGCGTCGGCGACATCCTGCTCGCTGCCCCCGGCCATCAGTGTCAGCTGGCCGATCAGCGCCTTCGGAGCGCCGCCAGACAGCGGGCTATCCACCCAGCGCAGACCCTTTGCCGCCGCGTCCGCGGCCAATGCCTTGGTGGCGTCGGGATCGATGGAGGACATATCGATAATCAAGGTGCCGGGTCTGGCGCCTTCGGCGACACCGCCAACACCGAACACAGCGGCTCGCACGATGTTCGGAGAGTTCAGGCTGAGAATGACATAGTCGGACACGGCAGCCGCTTGCGCCGCGCTGGGTGCAGCGCTCGCGCCCTTGGCCGTCAGTGCCGCCACCTTCTCCTTGTCGAGATCGAAGACCGTCAGGCTATTGCCGGTCTCGGCAAGGCGCGTGCCGATGGCTCCGCCCATTGCGCCCGCGCCGATCAGCGCCACCTTGTTGCTCATGGCTGCTCCTCCTCCAATGCCGCGACATCAATCACGGCGCCCGTTACGAACGGTGATCCATATTTGTCGTCATGGCCTGCGCGCCCTCATCGCGCCGACCAAGAGTTTGCCGCAGCCGAAACCGCCCACGGCATGCTCCATCTTTTTAAAGCGACGCCGTGATCCCGCCGTCGACGTAAAGCACATGCCCGTTGACGAAGGAGGAGGCATCGGAGGCCAGGAAGACGCAGGCGCCGACCAGTTCCTCGACACGTCCCCAGCGACCGGCCGGAGTGCGCTTCTCAAGCCATGCCGAGAAATCGGCGTCGGCAACGAGCGCGGCATTCAGCGGCGTATCGAAATAGCCCGGCGCGATGGCATTGCATTGCAGCCCATACTTGGCCCAATCCGTCGCCATGCCCTTGGTGAGATTGCCGACGGCGCCCTTGGTCGCGGTGTAGGGAGCAATCGAGGGGCGTGCCAGTGCGGTCTGGACGCTGGCGATGTTGATGATCTTGCCGGCGCCGCGCTTGATCATATGGCGGGCGGCGGCCTGACCGACGTTGAAGACGCTCGATATATTGGTGCGAAGCAGCCGCTCGAATGCATCGGCGGGAAATTCTTCCAGCGGCGAGCGAAACTGCATTCCCGCATTGTTGACGAGAATATCGATGGCGCCGGTCCCCGCCTCAAAAGCATCGACAGCATTGCGGACAGCTTCGTGATCGGTCGCGTCGAAAGGCAGCGTGTGAACCTTGCCTTCGAACAACGCCGCGGTCCTCGCGAGCTTTTCCGCATCGCGGCCGTTAAGCACCAATTCCGCGCCCGCTGCGGCCAATCCCTTGGCAAGCGCAAGCCCGATGCCCTGGGACGAACCCGTTACAAGAGCGCGCCGCCCTTTCAGATCGAAGAGGCCAAGAGACATCGTTTCCTCCGTTTTTTATCTCGACAAATGCCGTTCCTGTTGTTTATGTTATCGATAACATTCGATGTCAAGGGAGGATGCAAAAAGATGGACAAGCCGATAATCCTACAGATCGGACCCTATCCGCAATGGGATCAGGAGCCTCTGGACGCGGCGTTTCGCGTTCATCGTTATTTCGAATCCGAGGACAAGACGGCTCTTCTGGCGGACGTTGGCCCCTCGATAAAGGCGATCGCCACCCGCGGCGAACTCGGGGCCAATCGCGCCATGATCGAGGCCTGCCCCAAGCTCGAAGTGATCTCGGTTTACGGCGTCGGCTTCGACGCGGTCGATCTCCAGGCCTGCCGCGAACGGGGCATCCGCGTGACGAACACGCCCGACGTACTCACAAATGATGTCGCAGATCTGGGCATCGCCATGATGCTCTGCCAGTCGCGCGGCATGCTCGGCGCCGAAACATGGGTGCGTGACGGAAGCTGGGCGCAGAAGGGGCTTTATCCGCTGAAGCGCCGTGTCTGGGGACGCCGCGCCGGCGTGCTCGGCCTTGGCCGCATCGGCTTCGAGGTTGCCAAGCGCCTGAAGGGCTTCGACATGAAGATCGCCTATTCCGACGTTGAGGCAAAGAGCTATGCGACCGACATGGAATTCGTGGCCGATCCGGTAAAGCTGGCGGAGCAATCCGATTTCCTGTTCGTGACGCTAGCGGCTTCTGCCGCGACCCGTCACATTGTCGGAAAAGAGGTAATCGAAGCGCTCGGTCCGGAAGGCATGCTGATCAATATATCGCGCGCCTCCAACATCGACGAAGACGCGCTGCTGGATGCGCTGGAAACAGGCAAGCTCGGCTCGGCGGCGCTCGACGTCTTCGAAGGCGAACCGAAACTCAACGAGCGCTTTCTGGCGCTGGACAATGTTCTTTTGCAGCCCCATCACGCCTCGGGTACTATCGAGACCCGCAAGGCCATGGGACAGCTCGTCCGCGACAATCTCGCCGCCCACTTTGCCGGCCAGCCGTTGCTGACACCCGTTCTTTAGAGCGTATCAGCACTTAACGGAACCGCTGATACGCTCTAACTTATTGTTTTTACGCAAATCCGGACGGAAAACCGCTGCGCACTTTTCCTGGATTTGCTCTAAGGAGAAAGACATGAAGGCCATCGTCGCTCACGCCGCCAAGGACTTGCGGATCGAGGACTATCCGGAGGAAGAGCCGGGTGCGGGAGAGGTCAAGCTGAAGCTCGCCACCGGCGGAGTTTGCGGCAGCGACCTTCACTATTACAATCACGGCGGCTTCGGCGCCGTCCGCCTGAAGCAGCCGATGATCCTCGGCCACGAAGTCAGCGCGACGGTTACGGCGCTTGGTGCCGGCGTCGAAGGGCTCGAGGTCGGCCAGCTCGTCGCCGTTTCCCCGTCGCGTCCCTGCCGGACCTGCCGCTATTGCCAGCAAGGCCTGCACAATCAGTGCCTGAATATGCGCTTCTATGGCAGCGCCATGCCCTTCCCGCATATTCAGGGCGCATTCCGCGAAACGCTGGTCGCCGATGCCATCCAGTGCGTTCCCGCCGACGGCCTGACGGCTGGTGAAGCCGCGATGGCCGAACCGCTGGCCGTCACCCTGCACGCAACGAAGCGCGCCGGCGAGCTGCTCGGCAAGCGCGTCCTCGTCACCGGCTGCGGACCGATCGGCGTACTGTCGATCCTCGCCGCCCGTCGCGCCGGTGCCGTGGAAATCGTCGCGACCGATCTGTCAGATTTCACCCTTTCCCTTGCAAAACAGGCCGGCGCCGACAGGGTCATCAATACCAAGGAAGACCCGGAAGCACTCGCTGCCTATTCGGCCGACAAGGGCACCTTTGACGTGCTCTATGAGTGCTCAGGCGCCGCCCCTGCCCTCATCGGCGGCATCGCCGCGCTCCGGCCGCGCGGCATCATCGTGCAACTGGGTATCGGTGGCGATATGACGCTGCCGATGCTGGCCATCACCGCAAAGGAACTGGACCTGCGCGGCTCGTTCCGTTTCCACGAGGAATTCGCCTTCGGCGTCGACCTCATGCGCAAGGGCCTCATCGACGTAAAGCCGTTGATCACCCATTCCGTACCGCTGAATGACGCCATCAGCGCCTTCGAGATCGCCTCGGATCGCAGCCGGGCGATGAAAGCTCAGATCGTCTTTGCCTGACGCATCAAATGAACAGGGCCTGCCGGCAAGGATGATTTGCCGGCAGGCCCTGTTCGCAAATGACTAGGATTTTCAGTCCAGATCCGCCCCGATTGCTTTCAGCGCAACAAGGGCAACCGCCTCGTCTTGCTCTCCCGAGCCGGACCCGACGCCGATCCCGCCGACAAGCGTGCCGGCGATGCGGATGGGAAGCCCACCCCGAAGACCCGTTGCCTCGCCCTGGGTCGCAGCCGCCAGCAGGAGCTTGGCGTGCTCCGGAACGGAATGGCTCGGCGCTCCGATGGAAGCTGCCGTGCGTGCCTTGGCGAGCGCACTTTTCAATGACAGGAAACGCGATCCGCGCATGCGGAAAGACGTCAGCGTTACGCCGCTCGCATCGACAATGACGATGCATTGCGGCTGCCCCATTGCAGCGGCCTCGCCGATCGCTGCACTCAGCAGCGCCATCACTCCCTCGTCGCTCAAGACGCTCGACGCCACAATATGGCTCATGCATTATCCTCCCGCTTGCGGACGCATCCGATTATGTTATCGATAACAGGATGCAACATTATGGGAGGTAATGTCAAAATGTCGTTCTTCGAAATCGTGGATCCGGCTTTCGGCCAATTCGTTCTCGGCAATGCTCCCGTGAAGCAGATTGCGACCGGCTTCGATTGGGTGGAGGGACCCGTCTGGTTCGGCGACCAGAATTGCCTGCTGTTTTCCGATATCCCCAACAACCGCATCATGCGCTGGATACCAGGCCTCGGCACCAGCATCTTTCGCGAACCGTCGAATTTCTCCAATGGCCACACGCGCGACCGGCAGGGACGCCTTATAAGCTGCGAACACGGTGGCCGTCGCGTCACCCGGACGGAGTATGATGGTTCGATCACGGTGATCGCCGACAGTTATCAGGGCAAGCGGCTGAATTCGCCCAACGATGTCATCGTCGCCTCGGATGGCGCCATCTGGTTCACCGACCCGCATTACGGCATCGCCACCGATTACGAAGGCTATAAAAGCGAACAGGAATCGCCCTGCAACGTCTATCGCGTCGATATCTCAGGTTCGATATCGGCCGTGCTGACCGACTTCAATTGCCCGAACGGACTTGCCTTCAGTCCGGACGAAAAGAAGCTTTACGTCGCCGATACCGGCCGCATGCACAGCAACGATCCGCAGCACATCCGCGTCTTCAATGTCGGCGAAAACTGGCGGCTGACCGGCGGCGAGGTCTTTCATGTGATCTCACCGGGCTGCGCCGAT
Organism: Rhizobium sp.; assembly: GCA_036383055.1. Lineage (GTDB taxonomy): Bacteria > Pseudomonadota > Alphaproteobacteria > Rhizobiales > Rhizobiaceae > Rhizobium. Next base: position 15,367 of record DASVPC010000271.1, read on the forward strand.
GGTATGCGGCTGGACAGCGACGGCAATCTCTGGTCCTCCGCACGCGATGGCGTCCATTGCATCGCACCGGACGGCCATATCATGGGTAAGCTGCTGGTTCCTGAAACCGTATCCAATATCTGCTTCGGCGGACGCGGCAAGCACAAGCTCTTCATCACCGCGACGACGAGCGTCTACGCGATCTCGCTCAACAGAAGCGGCGCGCTTTAAGGCTTGGCCGGTCAGACCGGCCTTGCCTCAAGCGCTCGCATAGACGATCGCCAAATCAGACGCAGCGATAGCGGCCCGACAGCGCATGGATATGATCCACGCCGATGCCGCAGCAGCCGCCGATGATGCTGGCGCCGGAGGCGGCCCAGCGTCCGGCCCACTGGCCGTAACTATCGGGATCGAGATCGTTGCGGATCTCAGTCAGCGTGGCGTTGGCCTCTTCGTCGTCCTGCTGCGACGGGAAGGCATTGGCGTAGACGCCGACCTGAATATCGGCACCCAGGGCGGCGAAAGTGGCACGCGCCGCTTCGATCGCCGCTTCCATGACTTCCGGCATGCTGCAATTGAACAGCATGGCTTCACCGCCGAAGGAGGCAACGAGTTCGGCGGCGGCCTTGACGGTCTCGTTCGAGCGCAGCAGCGGTTCCGGCATGTCCGATGGAGCGAGATCGTCGCGCAGGGTGAAGGAGACCCAGAGGGGCTTGCCGGTCGAAAGCGTTGCCTCGCGGGCGGCGCGCGCCTCAGCTAGGCTGCTCTGGGTTTCGGCGAGCCACAGATCCACATAAGGCGTCATGCCGCCGACCAGCGTGTCGAGATAGTGCCCTGCCCGCTTCGGATCGAAAAGATCCGGCTGGTAGGAGCCGAAGACCGGCGGCAGCGAACCGGCAACGAGAATCTTACGATCCGTCGATGCGTCCGCCGCCTCGCGCGCTATGCGCCCGGCGCGTGCGGCCAGCATGGCGCCATCGGCCTCGAAACGCTCGTCGCCAATATGGAACGGCACCACGGCATAGCTGTTGGTGGTGATGACGTCGGTGCCGGCCTCGATGTAATTGTCATGGACCTTGCGGACGAATTCTGGAGCTTCCATCAAGGCCAGCGCCGACCATTCCGGCTGACGGAAAGGCGCGCCGATCCGTTCGAGTTCGCGGCCTGTGCCGCCATCCAGGATAAGTCCGCGCTTTGTCATCGTGTCATTCCTTGTTTCTACTAAATCGTAATTTCGGCAGCAATCAGCGAGCAGCTTTTCCGAGCGTCCGCCTGGCGATGGCCTCGTCCAGCCAGCCGGGACGCATCTCCGGGACCGATGCGATCAGCTTTTCCGTATAAAGGTCAAACGGCGGCGCCAGCACATCGCCCTTGCGGCCATAGCGCACCACTTTACCATCCAGCATGACGGCGACCGTATCGGCTATGGCGCGCACGATAGCGAGATCATGCGTGATGAACAGATAGGATGTGCCGCTCTCGTTTTGTAGTCGCGTCAGGAGACCGAGAATGCCTTCGGCCACCAGCGGATCGAGCGCCGATGTCGGCTCGTCGCAAATGATCAACTTAGGCGCGGCGGCCAGCGCACGCGCAATGCAGATGCGCTGCTTCTGGCCGCCGGAAAGTTCCGAAGGATAGCGGTCGCGCATGGTCTGCGCGAGTTCTACCTGATCGAGGAGCGCCGTCACGCGCCGGTCGAGCTCGGCGCCACCAAGACCGAAATAGAAGGCAAGCGGCCGGGTGAGGATCGCCTCGACGGTCTGGCGCGGGTTGAGCGCCAGATCGGGTATCTGGTTGATGATCTGGATATCGCGCAGGATGTCGCGTCCGCGTGAGGCAAGGTCGCCCGGCAGGGCCTGCCCATCGAAGCGCAGGCTACCCTTGGAGGCCGGCAGCAGGCCGGTGACGACACGCGCCAGCGTCGACTTTCCCGAGCCGGATTCGCCGACAACTGCAAGCGTTTCGCCGCGACCGATGTCCAGGCTGATGCCCTTGAGCACTGTTGTGCCGGGCGTGTATCCCGCCTCTATGTCCTTGATGCTGAGCAAAGCCTCCGCATCTGTCACCGGCTTGGCCGGCTTTTCGGACTGGCGCATGGCGACCAGCTGCTTGGTATAGTCTTCCTGCGGCGCATTGAAGATGCGATCGACCGGTCCCTGCTCGACCATCCGGCCATGACGCAGCACCAGGATTTCGTCGGCCACCTGGGCCACCACGGCAAGATCATGCGAGATATAGAGTGCGGAGGTCCCGGTCTTTTCGATCGCCTGCTTGATGGCGGCGAGGACTTCGATCTGGGTGGTCACGTCGAGCGCGGTCGTCGGCTCGTCGAAGACGATCAGCTCAGGATGCGGGCAGAGCGCCATCGCCGTCATCGCACGCTGCAACTGGCCGCCAGACGCCTGATGCGGATAGCGGTGGCCGAAATTCTGCGGATCGGGCAGGCCGAGCAGAGCAAAAAGCTCCTTTGCCCGCGCGATGGCGTCGCTGCGGTTCATGAGACCGTGCCAGAGTGTGGCTTCGATCACCTGCTCGATCAGCGGATAGGCCGGATTGAAGGCTGCCGCGGCCGACTGGGCAACATAGGTGACCGCCGCGCCGCGCAGGCGCCTGGAGTCGCGGCCCCGCAGGGCCAATATGTCGGTGCCGTTCAGGTCCGCATGACCGCCGGTAATGCGCAGGCCGTCGCGGCTGTAGCCGAGCGAGGCAAGGCCGATCGTGGATTTCCCTGCCCCGGATTCACCGATCAGGCCGAGAACACGGCTTTTTTCCAGTGTGAACGACACCTTGTCGACGATGATCTGATTGCCGGCTTTGATCTCCAGATCGGTGACTTTGAGCAAGGTATCAGCCATGGCGGCGAACGCCTTTCAGGCTGGTGGTCTTCTGGAGCATCCAGTCAACGACGAGATTGACGCAGATGACGAGGATGGCGATCGCAGCGCCGGGAATGAGGGCGGCAAAGACGCCGAAGACCAGCCCATCCTTGTTCTCCTTCACCAGGCTGCCCCAGTCGGCAATCGGCGGCTGGACGCCGAGGCCGAGGAAGGAGAGCGTCGACAGGAAGAGAATGGCGAAGGCGAAGCGCAGGCCGAATTCGGCAAGCAGCGGCGATAAAGCGTTCGGCAGAATTTCCCGGAAGATGATCCAGCCCCAGCCCTCGCCGCGAAGTCGTGCCACCTCGACATAATCGAGAGTGACCAGATCGCTGGCAAGCGCCCGGCTGACGCGGAAGACCCGCGTTGCATCAAGCCCGGCCATGACGAAGACCAGCACGATCATGGTTTTCGGCAGAACGGCGAGCACGACCAGCGCCAAGATCAGCGTTGGGATCGCCATCGCTAGATCGTTCAGCCGCGACAGCACCTGATCGATGATGCCACGGCGGACGGCGGCGTAGAAGCCGAGCGATACGCCGATGACGAAGGCAAGGAGGGTCGCAAGGGCGGCGATGACGAAGGTGATGCGCGCGCCCCAGAGCAGGCGCGAGAAGAGGTCGCGGCCGATATTGTCCGTGCCCAGCAGCGCGTCGGCGGATGGCATGTCCCAGACGCCACCGACCACTTGGGAGACCGGATGCGGTGCGATCCAGGGCGCCAATGCCGCCATGATGAGAAAGATAATGAGACCGGCAAGGCCGATCACCGCCAAGGGCGTCAGACGCGGCAGATTTCTCATCGCGGATGCCTCAAACGTGGATTGGCAAGGATCGCAACCATGTCGGCGACAATGTTCAGCAGGATATAGACCGCGGCAAAAATCAGGCCGGCGGCCTGCACGACCGGCACGTCGCGCTTGGCGACATGATCGACGAGATACTGGCCCATGCCGGGATAGACGAAGATCACCTCGACAACGACCACGCCGACGATCAGATAGGCAAGATTGAGCGCCACGACATTGACGATCGGCGACACGGCATTCGGCAGCGCATGTTTCCAGACAATGCGCCAGCCGGGCAGCCCTTTCAGGAACGCCGTCTCAATGTAAGGGGATGCCATGACGTTCAGAAGTGCCACCCGCGTCATCCGCATCATATGTCCGACGACGGCCAGAACCAGCGTCAGGCAGGGAAGCAGCATGGTGATGAGGCGTTGCCCCAGGGGCATGGCGTCGGAAACCGTGGCGCTGCTCGGAAGCCAGAAATGGCTCACAGAAAAATAGGCGATCAGCAGATAGCCCGCGAAGAATTCCGGCAGCGATATGGCGCTGAGCGTGACGATGCCAATGGTCCGGTCGACCCAGGTTCCGACGTAAAGCACGCAGAGGATTCCGAGCAGGATGGACAAAGGCACGGCAACGATCGCCGCCATCGCCGCCAGATAAAGCGTGTTCTTCAAGCGCGGCGCGATGCTCTTGGCGATATCCTGGCGATTGCTGTAGCTGCGCCCGAAGTCGCCACGCACGGCGCCACCCAACCATTCGACATAACGCTGCGGCGCGGGCTTCTCCAGACCAAGCTCCTTGCGGATGCTGGCGACCGCCTCCGGCGTTGCCTGCTGGCCGAGCATGGCGGTTGCGACATCGCCGGGGAGGATCTGGGTTCCGGCAAAGATGACAAGCGAGACCGCCCATAACAGCACCAGACCGAGGGCCAGACGCTTGATAAGCAGGCGCAAGAGATGACCGCCGGCCGACTTGCGTGCCGGTGGCGTCAATGCCTGCGTTTCGAGCTGGATCTCCTCAGCCAGAGGCTGGTTGTTCATCTGTCTGTTCCGAAAAATTCCACGCATGGCCGCTATCGTGAATGACAGCGCAGCGCAACGGTTTAGCGGCCCTACCTGGAAAAAAGAGCCCCCGGATGGCAATCCGGGGACCGATGGGTATTCTATTGCTGGTATGTTAGGCCTTGAGCCAGGCGCGCTCGGCGATGCGGTAACCGCTGAGATCGCCGCCGCCCGGCACCGGCACATAGCCGCCGACCTTGTCGCTGGCAGCCGCCAGATTGTCGACGAAGAGCGGAATAATCTCGCCGCCTTCATCCACCAGCTTCACCTGCAGGTCGTGATAGATCTGCTTGCGCTTGGTCTCGTCCAGCTCGACACGCGCCGCCGCCAGCAGCTTGTCGAAGGCCTGGTCACGCCAGGCGGTCTCGTTCCACGGTGCATCGGACTGCAGGATCAGCGACAGCATAGCGTCGGCCGTCGGGCGTACCGACCAGTTGGAGGCAACGAACGGCTTCTTCAGCCATACCTCGTCCCAATAGCCGTCCGAGGGAACGCGGTCGACATCGATGGTGATGCCGGCCTTGGCGGCTGAGGCTTGATAGAGCTGCGCCGCGTCGACCGAGCCGGGGAAACCGTTGTCGGAAGCGCTGATCTGGATGCCGCTCGGCGAACCCGCCTTCTTGAAGTGGAAGGACGCCTTCTCGGGATCGTAGGCGCGCTGCGGAATATCCTTGGCGAAATAGGGATTCCACGAGGCGATCGGATTGTCGTTGCCGATGGCGCCGGTACCGACGAGAAGGCTCTTCTGCAATTCCTCGCGGTCGATCGCATATTTCAGCGCCAGGCGCAGGTCGAGATTGTTGTAGGGAGCAGTGTCGACGCGCATCGGGAAGCAGTACATGGTGTTTTCCTGCGAGCGCAGGATCTGTACGCCCGGACGGGCGGTGAGCCGGCTGACGGCTCGCGGCTCGACACGGTTAATGATGTGCACCTGACCGCTCAACAGCGCCGCCATGCGAGCTGTCGCATCGCTCATGGCGATGGTTTCGACGGAATCAACGAAGGCGCGATCCGATGCCCAGTAGTTCGGATTGCGTTTGGTGAGCGCACGCACGCCGGGCTGGAAATCTTCGAGGATGAAGGCGCCGGTGCCAACGCCCTTGTCGAAGTCGCCGCCATCGGGGCCGATGCCGAGATGGTAGTCGACCAGAGCGGCGGGGAAGTCGGCATTGCCCGAGTTCAGCGTCACGGTCACTTCATGCGTGTCGGAGGCGCTGATGTCGGTCACCGCCAGAAGCTGGCCCTTGCCCCCGGAATTGCTCTTTTCGCCGCGATGATGATTGAGCGAATAGACGACGTCCTGAGCCGTCAGTTCCTTGCCATTGTGGAACTGTATGCCCTTCTTCAGCTTGAAGACCCACTTGCTGCCATCGGGTGTTGCCGGTTCCCAGCTTTCGGCGAGCGCGCCGATCAGCTTGCCGTCGGGACCGAGCTCGACGACGGTGTTGAAGAGCTGGAAGCCGACCGTGTACATGTAGGCTTCAGTGTAGAAGGCCGGATCGAGCCTGTCGGAGCTCGAGGCCGTATCAAGCCCCAGCACGAGATGCCCGCCCTTGACCGGCGTTTCCGCCTGCGCCGCGGCGCTGCCCGGAAGCAGAAGCCCGCCTGCCGAAAGCGTCGCCGAGAGGGCACCCGCGGTTTGCAGGAACCGGCGCCGTGTCGGCTGCAGGATGTTCGAAATCGTCTTTTCTCCCGGCATTACAATCTGTTCCTCTTCATCTGATAGCTTCCGGCTCCGCATCGCGGCGGCCGCGTGGCATATTTCCTATGGTATCGGCTAACATCAAGCGCGCAATTTCCTCCTAAAAATCAACGATCGGGAAGAAACAAAATGCAAAATCGGCTCGGCAATTGCTCCAGCGTCGCAAATGGATGCTCCGCCGGCTAAGCCAGGAGCTTTACGGCCGCCAGAGACAGCGCGACGACGCCGTTTGCAATACACCGCTCATCGGGCTGGTAGTCGGAATTGTGAAGGCGATCGTCGCGGCCTTCCTGGGACGCACCGACGCCAAGCTGAAAAGCGGGAACCTTCGCGCCGACCAGGGCGAAATCCTCCGCCCCAAGGCTTGTCTCGCGCTCCAGGACGACCTCGCCATAATGCTCGCGGATCGCCGACATGGTGGTCGTCAGAAGATACTCGTCATTGATCAGCGAGGGCACGCCGCGCACATAATTGATCTCGCAGCGGACACGCATGGATGACTCCAGACCCTCGCAGACACGCCGAATGGCTGCCTCGATCACGTCGCGAGATTGCGCGTCCTGGCAACGCACCGTTCCCATGAGCACAACGGAATCCGGAATGATGTTGTGGGTATTGCCGCCGTGGATGGAGCCAATGGTCAACACCGCCGGACGCATCGGGTCGACCTCGCGCGAAACGATTGCCTGCAACTGGGTGATGAGATGTGCGGTGGCGACGACCGGATCGATCGCCGCATGCGGGCGCGCGGCATGGCCGGACTTGGCATGAATGGTGATGTCGAACTCGTCGGAGGAGCCGTTTGCTATGCCCCGGACGAAACTGAATGTCCCGACCGGCTCGTCCGGGTGATTATGGAAACCGAGCGCATAGTCGACGCCATCGAGCACGCCGTCGACGATCATCGCCGCCGCGCCGCTTTCCTGGGTTTCCTCGGCCGGCTGGAACATCAGCTTGACGTTGCCGCTAAGACGCGGAGCAATGTCCTTGAGGATCGCGCCGACACCAATCAACGTCGCCGTATGCAAGTCGTGGCCGCAGGCATGCATCTTGCCTTCGATGCGGCTGGCGAATGGCAGGCCGGTCTGCTCCTGGATTGGCAAGGCGTCCATGTCCGCGCGAATGAGCAAGGTCGGCCCCGGACGGCCGCCCTTAATGAAACCGACGACGCCGGTACGGCCGATGCCGGTCTGATGCTCGATCCCGAGGCTAGCCAGTTCGCGGGCAACAACACCGCTCGTCCTGACGACATCGAAGCCGGTCTCGGGATGGGCGTGGATATCACGGCGAACCTCGATCAAATGCTTCTCTTGCTGCGACGACAGTTCCTGAACGAGCCCATTGAGGTCATTGACGTGCGAATTCATCTTGCTGGTATCCCGGAGAGCCTGTGGAGAAGAACGATTAGCGTTGTGTCACCTGGAGAGCAACATTTCCAAAGCCTTGGCCCGTCAATTCCGTTTGGCGCAGATGGCCGCAAGGCCACGACGACCGCATTATGGCCCCTTCCCCCACTTTTTGTGCCGATGTCCTCAAAGCTGTTGCCGGAGCGCAACGCTGGGGCGGCAATTCTAGGACAGCAATAGGGACCCGCGATGCACTGAAGATGGGATGATCTGAGTGGAACGGAATGGCACGGACAATGAGGACGAGACGGGCGAAGGCTACGTTCACGACGGTTCAATCGCCGATGCGGCGCTCAAGTGGTTTGCCCGTCTGCGATAGTATGTAACTTCCGTTACACCTATCGCTCGAATCGCCTCGACCATTGATTTGCTCTGCCCAGTCAGCACGTCGACCTGAGGAAGCTTTGTGACGATCTCTTCCGCCTCATGTCTTCTGCCTGCCATTTCAATGCCCTCCTTCGGCTCTTAAGCCATACTTCAAAAAGGATCATTTTCCAGGAGGCAGGCCAATCGCACGCCTGCGGGCCACATAAGCGAAGGCGGAGGGCGAGACTTTCGATTAGAACCCGTTAATTTTACGGTGCCGCCACATGGCACTAGCGATCCCTTCAGCGGGAGACCGGCGGCGGCGATAAAGGCGATCACGAGCAACTTGGATCATGCTGCAAGATCGCACAGACCTATCGCCGACAGGTTAACTTTGCGGTGCCGTTTGTTGAGTTCCATGCCATTTTCACCCTGATTTTCATTTCACGGCGACCCGTCGAAACTGTCGAAAACCCTTACGATACTTTACCGTGTTCATATAGGCTGCGGTCAGCTGCAAACGGGAAAACGGGTCAATTCATGACGGAACTCAACACGGGGGTGGTCTAAGACTATAGGGGACGTATTGCATGTCATCACTACGGTGCATTAAATCAACCAATTCAGCTTGGCGATGAGTACCAGTCTTTTCAAAAATTCGAGCAAGATGACTGCGTCCAGTAGACCTCTTAATTCCTAAGTGATCAGCGGCCGACTGTATGCCGTGCCCTTTCATGAGTTCGACAGCAAACAACACCTCTGATGAAGTCAATCCGAACTGTTTTTGTAATTGGGAATTGAACGGTTGCGGGTTGCGATTGGGGTCAGCTACAAACACTGCAGCCACAGATCGTTCTATCGTAAAAAAGGGCGCTTGTTCAGAACGAAGTGGAGCTATCAGCAATGATAGCGGTTTTTCTTCCAGTTCGGATTTAAGATAGAGATGTCCACCTGTAGCATGATCGTTGCCGCGTAGCACGGCACTGGCAATCAGAGAATGTAGTAGCCCTGAAGTTGCGATCGTATCAGCAATAAGTCTACCATTCGATATCCGCAGCGACCCAGATGATCCACAAATGCGTTCAGCCTGCTCATCAGCAAAAATCACTCGGGCGGCTCTGTTTACAATTAGCATACTTCGTCCAAAAGCCTTGATGGACGCTTCACTCCGCATCTGCATTTGTGCAATTTTAATATTTAACTGAACCGCTCGTTTCACATGCGGCACAAGACAACGGAAAAGCTGGATGTGCTCCGGTCCAAACTCTTCCTTTCTATGTACGGCCAGAGCGGTCTGTCGCCCATCCTCTTTCAAAACGACAGCATTGAGAATTGATCCAAGATGCTGCGGCACCAGAAAGTCGTTGTAAAACTCTGTTCGACAAAAATCACGTTTTGACATAACCATTTCGTCAGTCTGCACGGCGCCTGCCTGCGAAGCGGTCATTCGATGCCAGATTGGGTTGATCTGGTGGTAATGGTTGGCATAACTCTCGAAATATGTTGGATCACATAATGGAGCAATGCTCCAGGACTGAGCCGAACGATCGCCTTGTCGCGTCAGAACAACGGCGCGAGCGCCGCAGGTTTCAGCGATGAGACGCAACGCATCCGGCCAGCGATTGAAATCCACCGCTGCATCATAGATCGCGCTGATTAGGTTACCAACTCTAGCTTCATTAAGCGTGTAGTTTCCCATGATTTCCCCTTGGGCACAACTAACACCGTTCTCGACCTGTTATGTATAGGAGTTGACGAGACTTTTGTGATCCTCGTCAAAGGCTCTGCTTAATTCGAACTTTGAATTTTTCTAATGCACTATACAGAGAATATATCAGCACCAACAGGGGATCTCAACGATCGTCACGGCACTATATGAGCACGTTCTTAAAAATATGCCTGTATAGGCCGAACGGCGGATGTTTGGCATTCAAGGAAACGATATAATCCGCAGAATATAAAGATCATCCAGTTCGCATTTCTTCGCGGAGGATTGGTTATGAGCACATCCGGAACGAAGAATGCGGCTATCGTTGGTTTTATAGCGAGCCTTGGCTGTATTTTGGCTTTGGTCGTGGACAGCACGTCATTAAATGCCGCATCAAATCCGCCCGGCGGCTATCAGCAATCATGCCGTGACATTGCGGCAGATGGCACGTCAGTCGTCGCAGAGTGCATGAACTTCAATGGCGATTGGACAGCCCAAACGAAGTTAAACTACACCGGCTGTGGCGGTGAAATCTACAATTATGATGGTCAGCTCAAATGCGCGGGCTTACCGCCCCCGCAGGGCACGTATCAGTCGACTTGCAATGAACTCAGAACAGACTCGGATCAGGTTCTTCACGCGAGATGCGCAACGATCAACGGCGGTTGGATTACCACAAGTTTGGCAATCGTCGGGTGCCAGGGGAATATTGCCAACATCGACGGAACCCTTCATTGCAACCGCAGCCCGGTTCCTATTCCGTCCGGCTCATATTTGGAGACCTGCTGGGATGTTGCGGCTGACGGCATTCACCTGAGTGCCACCTGCCGCACACTTAGCGGCGATAGCGCGGGTACCTCTGCAATTGCGGACTACCCCGCTTGCGCGCGCTCCAATCAGGACATCTCGAACCGTGATGGTGTTTTGACCTGCGCGTCTATTACTCCGGCCAACTCACCTTGTTCTTGGGGCAATCCAAATCACGATCCACATTGCGGAGCATCTGTTAATCCGAACCCGACACCTCCTTGGCCCCCCGGTTCGTCCACCTCGTACCCATTCTCGCTGAAACGGAACGTTCCGTTGAACCCATAAGCAACGCCTATCAAACCTGGGAGGCTATCATGACAAACCCCAATGAAATTACCAATCTTGGATGGCACCACAGCGCAGCTTCATCCCTGCAAACTCAGAGAACGAGCTACATTCATGCTGTGTCTCACCTATTTGAGCCCGGCGATCCCCGCTTGAACAGTCAAACAGTCGTTCACCACATCGGCGATACGGTGTCAGTATCGGCCTCAGGAGCACTCGTTTCGCTTATTTCTTTCCAAAAAGCAGTGGATGCTATTACTCAGAAAGCGGCAAGTCTCGGGCTATCCACCGCCAATGTAGGAAGCGTTGTGGAGGGTGTTACGGGTGGCTATGTCGGTCGATTTTCGGATATGGATATCTACTATTCCGTCGAAACCGGAGCCCATGAAGTTCATGGTGATATCCGAGCAAAGTACAATGTACTTGGCGGTCCCGGCGGTCTTCTCGGATTGCCCGTAACCGACGAAGAACCAACACCGGACCTAATCGGACGTTTCAATCACTTTACCGGCGGATCCATCTATTGGACGCAACATACAGGCCCCATGTCAGTTCGTGGCCAGATCAAAGATCTTTGGGCAACGATGGGTTCTGAAAACAGCGAACTTGGTTACCCTGTCACGGATCAATATCGAATGAAGACCGCGTCAGCAAGTGACCCAGTCATTGAATGGTGCCAGTTTGAGAACGGAATGATTGCATCCGATCGCACCGGAGCCCGCGTCGCGCCCTTTGCTACAATCGACCCTAATACTCTTCAATCGGTCGTATGGAAGATGATTGATACCAGATTTCATGATTCACCAGATAATGTAGGCCTTCATCCCGATACGAGCACTCAAGGGGTCAGCGAATGGCACTACGGCTTTTGGGTTGCTGTCCCGCGGGCAATTGGCTTTCGTCTACACGGCTTTCGCGATAACGGCGCCGCTCCCGATACTGACTACTTCATAAATCTTTGGTTGCGATTTGAACTTGCGTGGAGCACCAACAACTTTGCTGAACCTACGGACAAATCAGTTGTAGCCTCGCTTGATTGGTTGCGAGTGACCGCTGACGGTTTCGATGTGTCCGGTGGCGCTGTGATCAACGGTGTAACACAGGGCTTGCATGATGCATTCTTCTCTGCCCCAGGAAGTGGTGATCATCCTGAAGTACTTGCTGGGTCACTGTATGTCGGCAACTTGCCGACGCACGCAGAGCCAAGACGCGGTAATATAGATTTGATTGGAATCGGAGTATCCAAGGCAGGCGAGTTTCAGGTTTTTGTGAATCCATTGCGCCCGACTGACGCGCCAGACACATCTGATTATGGAATACTGCGCAGCATTGGAGCCCAAACAGAGTTGAATCTTCTGGTCAGTAAACTTCTTGCTTAAATCGAAAAATCTTTGGGTTTATGACGGCACACGGCATTGTCCTGATCGAGGTGGCCGACAAGGGCGAAGAGCAGGTGCTTCCCGGCCCGGCCGGAGTGAATATCAGATGGCTGCATAGAAACGGTGAGGCTGCCGGGCGCTCGCGATTACTCGAAGAGGCCGTGAAGGCCATCCAGCCGCCGAGCGACGTATCGTTCGGCCTGTGGGTAGGAGCGGAATCAGCGACGGCGCAGGCTCTCAGGACCTATTGGCGTAGGGATCTCGGCCTCTCACGCGCGAATACACGCGCCGTCAGTTTTTGGAAGCTGGGTTTCAGCGAAAGCGATCATCAACGGCCACACGATTGATATGGCCGCCACGCCTCATTGCAAGCCACGGTGGCCACGATCGGATTCATGCCACTCGGCAAGCCGATCTCCGCCTTGCCGCGCAATGTCTTCGCACTTTTCAGCCTATGCGCTGCATCCTGCAGCAGGTTCGTCATTCCGGTCAGGGACACATGATCCGCGCGCATTACCTGCCGGATCAACGGATCGTTGAGAACATCGGCTATCGTCAATTCTTTATAAGTCATGTCTACCTCCTGTTCGCTAGACACAGAGATAACCGGTCTAATTAGCAGCGTGATGTCAAAAGCCGGACCAAAACAAGGCAATCGGTTCGTTTTTGTTACAGTTTGTCGCAAGCGGCTTTCGTGGTGATACATCGATACATTCAGCCGACGGTCTGGCGCGTGTCCTTCGTCGGAGCTGCCCAAGCCGGCAGGCACCTCGCAGGACGCAACATATCGCAACAAATCAGAACAAAACTTTACAGCCAGTGCGTGTATCCTTGGAGAACCATGGGGTTCCCGCAACCCCCATCCGATTCGTTCCTAACAATCGATCGTTCCATGTATTCAGATCACGCAACACGAGACCAACGCCTGTCATGGCATGCAGATCTTCTCAGCCAGCTTGCCAACCCGAGCAGGCTGCAGGTTTGCGTTCTCCTGTCGGACCGCGAACAGGACGTAAACGGCCTCGCCAGAAAAATCGGCATATCTCAGCCTGCCTTGAGCCGGCATCTGGCGCGCCTTCATCGATCGGGAATCATAAAATTTCGCAGCGAGGCGCAGTTCAGATATTATTCCTGCGATCATCCGGACGTGCTCCGGCTTCTCGATGTTCTGACAGAGATTTTCGACGCCGATTGAGATCACGCAGTGAACAGTCAAAGGTACTCGGTTAAAATCGGGAAACGCAAAGCAGAATGCGTTTCCCAACATATATCAAGAGCGCGTTTGCCAGCACCAGGGCCGATCGCTGTGCTTTTTACTACAACTGCTCGAGAAGCGCATCGGCACCCTTCTCGATCCCGATCTTGGAGCCCTTCAAGCGGGAAAAGGTCGCGCCAGCGTTCATCGCATTCGGATATTGCTTGGCGACATAGGCCGAGAGCAGACGATTGCTCGGCGCATCGTAGATTTCGACGGCATAGTTCACCGAGCCCGCCATCGTCCCTTCGCGACCGCGAACGGCCTGAACGGCGTTAATTGCATTCCCGCCGACATCGAGATGCGAGAATGGTCCCAGCACCGGCGTGGTATCCTTGGCGCCTGTCAGCGTCAGATGGAGCCGGAGCGTGCCGGGGCCGGGATTGCTGACGACGGCAAAGCGCGCCCGCAGCTTTTGCGTGAATTGTTCCTGCATGTAGCCGGCAAGGACCGATTTGTCTTCGTCGGCGATCTTCACGAACTGATTGTCCGGACCGTTATAGACAGTAACGGGATCGACGATGATTTTGTTGTACTGCCTCCAGTCGACATTGCCCTTATACCGATAGGGTACGCGGCCGCCTTTATCGTCCGGATTCGGTTGAAGCTGCGGTGCCGAAGCCAGGCCTGCATAAACGGTGGGATCGGCGGTGGTGCATCCGGCTACCGTCGCACACAGGGCGATCAGCGCGACACTGATGGTGGGTGTTCTCAGCAAAGATTTGGCTCCTGGAAAATATGGCAGAGTGTTGCCAGAGCCTGTTCTATTGAATCGGCGTGTTGCGGTGTTTTCTTTAATATATGGAAATGTTCGCGAAGATGACGGCGAGATTTTAAGGCGTCTGTCGCCGCTTAAGGGAGAACATAGGAGGCGCGATAGCCGACCGAAGGTGGGCCGCGAAGAATGGAAGCTCAGCTCGCAGACGGGACCTTCTTCGGATCGCCCGCAAGACGTCCCGTCGTCTCGTCCTGGGTTGGCGGCAGGGTGATCTCCACGATCAAGCCGTTGGGCTTGCGGTCGAGCAGCTTGAGCGTCCCGCCATGCCCCTTTCTGACGATCCCTTCCGCAGTCGGAAGGCCGAGGCCGAAGCCGCCACCCATTCCCGTCGTTCGGGCTTTGTCCGCCTTGAAGAAGGGCTCCAGAGCCCGCACTTTGAGCGCATCCGTCAAGCCAGGGCCATTGTCGCTCACCCTGATCAAAACCCCACCATTGCTGGCGCTTTGCAACTCGATCTCAATCTCGGTCGCGTAGCGGGAGGCGTTCTCGACGACATTGGTAATTGCTCTGGTAATGGCTTGCGACTTGCAGATGCAGGTAAGCCGGCGGGGGCCTTTGAAGCCCACCTCGATGCCGGTGTCCGAGAAATCGGTCGCGATCGTCTGAAGCAGGCTTGAAATATCCACCTTGCGCGAAGGCACGCTATGGGAGGCGTTTGTCAGAAACGTCAGGCTCTCGTCGATCATCGAGCCCAGAGTGGCGATATCAGCGAGCATCTGACGCTGAAGATCGGTTTGCTCGCAACGCTCGGCGCGCATCCGAAGACGGGTCAGCGGTGTTCTCAGATCATGGCTGATGGAGCTGAGCATGCGCGTGCGACTGTCGACCATCTCCAGTATTCGGCTTCGCATCACGTTGAGCGAGGCGGCCAGGCTTCTCATTTCCGAGGCGCCGTCAGCCACGAACGGTTTTTCCAGGCTGTCATCCATGCTCGCACGCTCGGCGGCGGCGGCAAACCGCACCACCGGCCGGGTAATGAGCCAGCTACTGAAATAAGCCATCAGCGCGAGCGGGATGACAATCTTCAAAATTCCGCTCGCCATGGCCGGGAAGAGCCACAGATAGTTGGGGAAGACAGGCAGGTGGAAAAGCAGCGCACGATCGGTATCGACCTTGACGATCAGGACATTCCCCGCCGACCGATCAGCAAAGGCGTTCTCGATTGCCTTGAAAACACCGATTTCGAGCACCGCTCTTACCCGCTCGACGATGTTGTCCGACGCAGCATCAGCCTGATCTTCTGATGGGATCTGACTAGCCGATATTTTGTCCGCTGAAATCCCTATTGTTGCGCCAAACTTTAAGGCGGCCTCCTCCTCATCGGGCGAACTGGCGCGTCGATACTGGTCCAGTACTCTCTCAATTCGCCCCGACAGCAAGCCGATCGCAACGCCCTTGTCATGCCGGCCGTAGATAAATGGCTCGGAAAGCGTCGCCACAACGGAAACCAGGATGATGAGCAACGTCGCCAATACGAGTATCTGTGTCCGTATGGAGGCGGCGCGAAGACCCATCACGGCAGACGCTCCACCTTGGAGGCGAACAGATAGCCTCCCAGACGCACCGTCTTGATAAAGGTCGGATCCTTGAGGTTGGGTTCGATCTTCTGGCGAACGCGGCTGATATGGGCATCGATGCTGCGTTCGACCGGCCCTGCCGATCCGGCATGCGTCATGGACAGAAGCTGTTCGCGCGTCAGCACCTTGTTCGGATTGCTGCAAAATGCCCACAGCAGGTCGAATTCCGCGGTCGTCATGGAAACCTCGGCACCTTCTGCGTCGAAGAGCTGCCGGCTTTTCGGATCGATGCGCCAACCGGCGAACGTCATCGGCGCGACGTCCTCCTCCGGCTGCTGGGAAAGTGATGCCCGCCGCAGGATGCTCTTGATACGGGCCATCAGCTCGCGGGAATTGAAGGGCTTGGTGACATAATCGTCGGCGCCGAGCTCAAGGCCCAGGATGCGATCGACATCCTCCCGCAACGCGGTCAGCATCAGGATCGGAATCGATCGGGACGAGCGCAGCCGCCGGCAGATGCTGAAGCCATCCTCTCCGGGAAGCATGCCGTCGAGGACGATCAGGTCGAACTTGTGGCGTACCAGCAAGCGATCCATCTCCCCGCCGCTTGCCGCCGACGTCGCCTCGAAGCCATTGCTCTTCACCAGTTCGACCAGCATATGCGCTATGTCGGTATCGTCTTCGACGATCAGAATATGAGGTTGGTCGAACATTGCCATTTCGGAGGCCGTTGCCTTCGTTTGAGTGCCCATCGCACGGTCTATCGCGCGCGAAATTATCTCACCTGGATACTGATATGTCACGCCGATGCTTCCATGACCTGAGCCAATCGAAAAGCAGCTGCCGCCACCGCGAAACAATGGAGCCTAAAGACGGCGTTGTTGGCGGTGCTCACATCGGCACCGGGCAGGCAGAGCAGGACCTGAGTCCCGCCATCGGATTTTTGTGACACGATCATATTCCAGAGATTGGGGCTCTCCTAGAATAGCAAGACGAGTGTAATGCTGTGTTCGATAATATTGAGATATGTTGCGATGGGATATTGCAGAATATCCGCGCAATGATTCGAGAAACGGGAGGATAAAAAATGGCATTCCATGGAAGTTGTCACTGCGGGAATGTAGCGTTCACGGTCGACGCCGATCTGCCGGGCCAGGCAATCAGCTGTAACTGCTCATATTGCCGTCGCAAGGGCATGCTGCTTGCCTTCTTCCCGACGGTGAAGTTTACGCTGGACAGCGGCGAGGATTCGCTGCGCAGCTATAAATTCAACACCCACCGGATCGATCATCAATTTTGCGTCGATTGCGGTACGCAGCCATTCGCGATGGCCACGAGCCCCAATGGCACCCCCACGCGGGCGGTCAACCTGCGCTGCGTCCCGGCGATCGAATTGAACTCACTGGAAATCCAGTACTATAATGGCGCCGACAAGTAGGCTGTCAGCGCCGGTCAGTGCCACCTAAATCCGCGTTAAAGGAAACTCGCCTCGAACAGCTCGCGGGTATAGGCATCATGCGTTATCCCTGCCTGCAAATCCGCCTTGGTCAACTCATCGACGAAGATGCCGCCCTTCATGATCAGCACCCGGTCGCACATATGGGCGATGACGGCCAGATCATGGCTGACGAGGACATAGGTCAGGGAACGCTCGTCACGCTGATCGGCGAGGAGATTGAGGATCTCGGCCTGGATCGAAACGTCGAGCGCCGAGGTCGGCTCATCGAGCAACAGGATCGGCGGCGACAGGATCAGCGCGCGGGCGATCGCCACGCGCTGGCGCTGGCCGCCGGAAAGCTCGTGCGGATAGCGATTGGCGAAGGCCGGCGGCAGGCCGACCTGTCGCAGTGCCTTGTCCACCTTCGTCCAGACATCGTCATGCCCCATGGCTCGCAATGGCTCAGAGAGAGCTGTCCCGATACGGTGACGTGGATGCAGCGAGCCGTAGGGGTCCTGGAACACCATCTGGGCATGACGCAATTCATCTTGCGTGCGGACTTTGCCGACGGCTCTGCCGGCCAGGCCGATGCTCCCGGACCAGCCTTTTTCCATGCCGGAGAGGCAACGCAGCACCGTCGACTTGCCGCACCCGGACTCGCCGACGATCCCCAGCGTCTCACCCTTGCCAACGTCGAAGCTCACCCGCCGGACAACATGGTTTTCCGTCTTGCCGGAGGTAAAGACGACGTCAAGATCACGCACGCAAATCATCGGCTGGTCTCCAGATCAAGCTTGGCCCTGTCGAGCACCGCCAGGCGGCGCACCGGCTTGTGCGGATCCGGCAATGCGGACATCAGGCCGCGCGTATACGGATGCTGGGCATCTTCCAGGCGCGTCAGAGTTTCGACGATACGGCCGGAATACATGACAATGATACGCTCGCAGAAGGCCGCGACCATACGGATATCGTGGCTGATCAGCAGCAGTCCGGAATTGTTCTCGCGAACCAGTTCATCGAGCAAGGTGAGCACATCCCTGCGAACGCTGACATCGAGCGCGGAGGTCGGCTCGTCGGCGATCACCAGCTTCGGCTTCGCCAGGAGCATCATCGCGATCATGACGCGTTGACCCATGCCACCCGAGATCTGATGCGGGTAGAGCGCCATCACACGCTCCGGATCGCTGATGCGGACGCGCTCCAGCATCGCCCGCGCCGCATCGCGCGCCTTGCCACCGCGCAATCCCATATGCAGCCGCGCCGCCTCGGCAATCTGCTTGCCAACGGTCAAAACCGGGTTGAGCGAATAGCGCGGATCCTGCATGATCAGCGCGATATCCTTGCCGCGCAGGGCGCCCATCTGGCGCTCCGTCCTGTCGAGCAGGGAGACCCCCTCCAGATCCATGCGTTCGGCCGCAACGCTCGCGCTCGGCGGCAGCAGGCGCATGATCGCGCGCCCGGTCGTCGATTTACCGGAGCCGGACTCGCCGACGATCCCGACGCGTTCACGCCCGACATCGAAGCTGACATTGGAGACGGCCGCCAGGGAATTGCGCCCGAACCGGACGTTGAGGCCTTTGACAGAGAGGACGAGATGGGGATCACGATCTTGCATGGCGGGGATCCAGAATATCGCGCAGGGTGTCGCCGACGATGTTGAAGGCCAAGCTTGCCAGAAGGATCGCAATGCCGGGCATGACGGCGACCCACCAGAAATCAAGCATGTATTTGCGTCCGTTGGAAATCATCGCGCCCCATTCCGGCGCGGGCGGCTGTGCGCCGAGACCGAGGAAGCCAAGGGACGCCGCCGTCAGGATGATGCCTGCCATGTTGAGCGTCAGGCGCACGATCACCGAGGGGATGCACATCGGCGCGATGTAAAAGAACAGGATACGCAGCCGGGAGGCGCCATAGAGCCGCGCGGCGGCGACATAATCGGTGTTTCTGACGACCAGCGCCTCGGCGCGCGCCAATCTTGCAATCGGCGGCCATGCCGTCAGCGAGATGGCAATGATCGCCGTCGTGAGGCCGGCGCCGAGCGCCGCGGCAAAGGCCAGCGCCAGGATCAGCGATGGAAAGGACAGGACGATATCGGTGGCGCGCATCAGAAGCGCATCGATACGACCACCGAAGAAGCCAGCAACGACGCCGATCACAAGGCCGATTGGACCGACGATCACGGAAATCGACAGTACCGTCTGGATGGTGATGCGCGTGCCGAAGATCAGTCGGCTGAGGATATCGCGGCCGAATTCGTCCGTGCCGGCCAGATGCGCAAGGCTCGGTGGCTGCAGCGCGTCGGAAAGCACCTGCACGTTCGGATCATAGGGCGCCAGCAGCGGCGCGAATATCGCGATCAGGCATAGAATGGCGAGGATGATGAAGCCCGCGAGACCGAGCGGCTCGTGCGTCAGCTTGCTGCCAGCGCTTTTCAACGAGGTTGCCACACGGCTCAACATATTCGGTGGACGGACGGTCACGTCCGCATGGATCGCATCGCTCATCGGGCGGCCTCCCTGGTGCGTGGATCGAAGACCGCATAGGCGATATCCGCTAGGAAATTCAAAAGCATGAAGAAGAATCCGACAATGATGGTCGCGGCAAGAATGGCGTTCATATCGCCGATCATCAGCGCATTCGTCATGTACTGGCCGATACCCGGCCAGGAGAAGACGATTTCCGTGACCACCGCACCCTCGAGGAGCCCGCCATAGGAAATGGCAAGAATGGTGATGAGCTGCACGGCGATATTCGGGAGAACATGGCCGATGATGGTTTGGGCCGGGCTGACGCCCTTGGCGCGGGCTGCGATCACATAATCCTGGCTGAGCTGCTCCAAGGTGAAGCTGCGGGTCATGCGGGTGATATAGGCGACCGCCGCATAGGCGAGAATGAAGGCCGGCAGGATGATGTGACTGAGCGCATTCCAGAAGATATCCGTCTCGCCCTGCAGGAGGCTGTCGACCAGCAGCAGGCCGGTTCGCGGCGTGACGATGCCCTCATAATAGACATCGACCCGGCCAGGACCGCCGACCCAGTTCAGGCCCGCATAAAAGACGACAAGCCCGACGATCCCGAACCAGAAGACCGGAATGGAGTGACCGACGAGCGCGACGACGCGGGCGATCTTGTCGATGAACCGGTCACGGTATAGCGCCGCGACCAGGCCAAGCGGCACACCGACGAAGGTCGAGATGATAACGGCGAACGTTGCAAGCTCGAATGTCGCGGGGAAGGCCTGGGCGAGATCAGCAGAGACGGGATTTCCCGTCAGGATCGCCGTGCCGAAATCACCATGGACGAGGCCCTTCAGGTAGATGAAAAACTGCTCGTAAAGGGGAAGATCCAGTCCGAGCCGCTGGCGCATCGCCGCGTAGGCGGCGGGGTCGGCCAGCTCGCCGACGATCGCCCCCACCGGATCGGCCGGCAGGACGCGGCCGATCACGAAGGTGACGCATAGGAGGATGAACAGGCTGACGATCAGATGCGCGATGCGTCGGCCGAATTCGGCTACGGATAGTTCCTTCATGATCGGCTGCCTTCGATTGCTTATTCGGCCTCAGCCTTGGTCACGTTTTCAAGACGGGTCATCTGGTTGGGATGCCCGAGATAGCCCTTGACCCTGCCGGAGAGAACGAGAGGCTCGAACCGTTCGAAGAGCGGCAGTAGCGCCGGCTTCAGGTCGACGAACATCTGCTGCATCTGCCCATAGAGTTCGGCTCGTTTCTTGGCGTCGGGCTCCACTGAGGTTTTTTGGGCCAGTGCCGTAAGCTCAGGAATATCCCAGGCCGAACGCCAAGCGAAGTTGCCGGCATTATTGGCCTCGAGCCGATTGTCGGGATTGTTGGCAAAATCATCCATGGAGCCGAGAACGTTCGGCATCAGCGCGCTCGTCTGCGGCAACAGCAGGTCGAAGTTACGCGAGCGGTGGGCAGCGATGATTTCGGAGCCATTGCCCTGCTGGATCTCGACCTTGATGCCGATCTGGCCGAGCGATGCCTGAATGGCGGTTGCCAGATCGATACGCGGCGTCTGCGAGATCGTCTTCAGCGTCAGCGAAAAGCCGTCCTTGAAACCCGCCTCGGCCAACAATTGCTTTGCCTTGTCGACATCGAGATGCCAATCCGGGTTCGGCAGTGCGTATTCGAAATTCTCCGGAACGGGAATGTTCCTTGCCCGCCCGTAAGGCCCCATGATGGTCTTCTCGATACCCTTGTAGTCGATGCCATAGGCAATGGCTTCGCGGACCTTGGGGTTGGCGAGATATTGGTTGCCGGCATTCATCGCCAGCACATAAAAGCCGCCCGTCGGCACGCGCTGGATGACGAAATTGCTCTTGGTCTCGAAGGTTTCGAGATCGGACTTGGACAGCGCATTGCCGATATCGATATCGCCGCGGTCCAGCATCAGCCGCTCGACCTGGCTTTCCGGCACATGGCGGATGATGACGCGGCGCATCTTCGGCGCTCCGCCGACATAGGCCTTGTTGGCGTCCAGAATGACGATCTCGTTCGGGGTCCACTTGTTCAGCGTGAAGGGCCCGGAGCCGGCCGAATGGGTGCGCAGCCAGGCATTTCCGGAATCGCCGTCTACAACATGCTTCTGCACCTCGACGCTGTCGACGATGCTCGAAACACCCAGCGCCAGCCGATAGAGCAGGCCTTCGGTGGTCACCTTGTCCGTCAGGTCGATACGTACCGTCTTGGCGTCTACCGCATGGATTTGCTCGGCGATCGTCTCGCTGGAGTAGCCGATGCGTTTGAAATAGGAGGAGCCGGACTGGTTGAGCTTCAGCAGCCGGGTCAACGAGAAGACGACATCGTTGGCGGTGATCGGATTGCCGGAAACGAAAGTGGCATCCCGCAATTTCAGGGTCAGCGACTTACCGTCATCCGTCCAGCTCTCCGCCAGCTGCGGCACGATCTTGCCGTCCGCCGTCGTCGCGACAAGACGATCGTAGAGGTTGGCAAGGATTTCGAGAGCCTTGGGTTCTGTCGCCTGCTGCGGGTCGAGGGAAAGCACCTGCGCCAGCGATGTGCCGATCACCAATTGATCTTTAGGCGTGGCGGCCTGAAGCTGTGGTGCCATCAGTGTCAGCATGCCGATTGCAGCGCTAATAAACATTGCCTTCGAAAAGTGCTTCATTATGCCTCCTCCCTCGATTAGTATAGAATACGTATGATGTCGTCCGTATGTCGTATGATGATTTATCGAAGATCGATAGGGTTTGCAAGACTGCACGGATGGCTTGATGCAAATGAACCGGGGGACCAGGAATGACAACACTCAGCCGGAGCCGGCAAAGATTGGCACAACAAGTCATCGATCAACTGCGTGCTCAGATCGAGACCGGCAAGCTTCGCACGGGCGATCAACTGCCGACGGAGCCGCAACTCGAAGCGACATTCGGCGTCAGCCGCACCGTCGTGCGCGAGGCGATCGCCGATCTTCGCGCCGCCGGCCTCGTCAAGCCGATCCAGGGCAAGGGCGTGTTTGTCGCCGATCTCGCTGAACGCCCCGGATTGTCGCTAACACCGGTGGAAATCAAAAGCATCCCGGAAACCCTTGAATTGCTGGAGTTTCGCATGGCGGCCGAAGGCGAGGCGGCCGCAATCGCCGCCTATCGCCGCACCGCCGAGCAGGAGGCGGCGATTCGCGCCGCCAACCGAAAAATGGCAACACTCATCGAATTGGGCCAGCCGACCGTCGAGGCGGACTACGAATTCCACATGGCAATCGCGGCCGCCACAAACAACCGGTTCTACGTCGACGTTCTCAGGCATTTTGGCGCACGGACCATTCCGCGCCGACAATTTCCCAACCTGCCCGAGGCCAATGATCCCGCCTATCTCGCCAAGGTCCACGCCGAACACGG
This sequence comes from Rhizobium sp., assembly GCA_036383055.1. GTDB lineage: Bacteria > Pseudomonadota > Alphaproteobacteria > Rhizobiales > Rhizobiaceae > Rhizobium. Next base: position 38,532 of record DASVPC010000271.1, read on the forward strand.
CGAGATCCTGGCGGCGATCGCGGAACAGGATCCGGAGCGTGCACGCCAGGCGATGCGGGCGCATATGCTTGCCAGCCAAAGACGCTATCGCATGCTCGCCGAGCAGCAATAGCTCTCGACACCCCATGAGATTCATATTATGTCATATGACATCAATCAATCTCATGGGAGAGACGCTCAGTGTATGTAGGAACACAGGTCGGCGCGCGGGACGATGATGATTACCGCGTTTTCGCGCAATTGGGGCTGAAGCATATTTGCGCCGACCCGCCCGGAAAGCCGGAGAGCTGGACGCTCTCCGATGTGCAGCGGCTCCGTGACAAGGTCGAAAGCTTCGGGCTCATCCTGGACATGATCCAGCTACCTTTGCCTTCCAACCCGATCGAGCAGGCCTCCTATCCCGACATCCTGCTTGCCGGCCCCAATCGCGACCGGCAGATCGACGCCGTCTGCAAGCTGATCGAGGATGTCGCCGCGGCCGGCATCCCGGCCGCGAAATACAATCTCAACCTGATCGGCATCCCCCGCACACCGGAAGAACTTGGACGCGGCGGTTCGCTCAACGCCAGCTTCCGGTGGGACAAGGCAGACCATAATGCCGCCCCCGGTCTGGCGGGCGTGTTGTCCGAGGACGAGAACTGGGAGCGAATCGACTACTTCCTCGAACGCGTCGTTCCCGTCGCAGAGAGCAATCGCGTCCGCCTCGCCTGCCATCCGCACGACCCCTATACGCCGCCGGGCTATCGCGGCGTGACGCGTGTCCTCGGCACGGTAGAAGGCCTGAAGAAATTCGTGCTAATGCGCGAAAGCCCCTATCACGGCCTGAACTTCTGCCAGGGCTCGATCGGCGAGATGCTCGACAATCCGCGTGAGGAAATCGACGACATCATCCGCTGGTTCGGCACGCGCGGCAAGATCTTCAACGTCCACTTCCGCAACATCCGCGGCGGCAAGCTGTCCTTCATGGAAACCTTCCCGGACGAAGGCGACATGGACATGGTCCGCTCCACCCGGATCTATAAGGAGGTCGGATATCAATACATGCTGATGCCCGATCACGTACCGACCATCAGCGGCCGCGACCCGACCGGCGTCGCCTTCGCCTACTGCTACGGCTACATCGCCGCCCTCGTTCAGTCGCTCGAAGGCGCCTGAGAACCATTGCCCATACCAATCGATAACAGGATTCCAAGATGAACCCGATTGAACTGAAAAAGGCCGTAGGCAGTGGTCTGCTGTCCTTCCCCGTTACTCATTTCGACAGCGAGCTGAAGTTCGACGAGGCGAAATATCGCCGCCATGTCGAATGGTTGTCCGGCTACGATGCAGCCGCCCTGTTCGCAGCCGGCGGCACCGGAGAGTTCTTCTCTCTCAATCCCTCCGAAGTCCCGCAGGTCGTCCAGGCTGCAAAGGCGGTCGCCGGCAACACGCCGATCATTTCGGGAACCGGATATGGCACCTCGATCGCGGTCGAGATCGCCAAGGCGGCCGAAAAAGCCGGCGCCGACGGCCTGCTGCTGCTGCCGCCTTACCTGATGTTTGCGGAGCAGGAAGGCTTGATCGCCCACGTCAAGGCGGTCTGCCAGTCCGTCGGCATCGGCGTCATCGTCTACAATCGTGACAATGCGGTCCTGAACGCCGACAGCATCGCGCGACTTGCCGACGAATGCCCGAACCTCATCGGCTTCAAGGACGGCGTCGGCGATGTCGACAAGGTGATCGAGATCACCACCAAGCTGCAGGATCGTCTGGTCTATGTCGGCGGCATGCCGACGCATGAAGTCTACGCCCAGGCCTATTTCGCGGCCGGCGTTACGACCTATTCCTCCGCCGTCTTCAACTTCGTGCCGGCGCTCGCCCAGCGCTTCTATGACGCGCTTCGGACCGGCGAACAGGCAACCGTCGATGAAATCCTCAAGGGCTTCTTTTTTCCGTTCGTCGCCCTGCGCAACCGGAAAAAGGGCTATGCGGTCTCGATCATCAAGGCCGGCCTGCGCGTGCTCGGACAGGAGCCCGGCCCCGTGCGTCCGCCATTGACCGACCTGACGCCGGATGAACTGGCAGCCCTCACGAAGATCATCGAGACAGCCAAAGCCGCATAAGTCACAATCGCGTGGAAAATGATCGTCGGCAAAGCCGGCGATCACCCTTTTTGGAAGGAGGAGGAACACTCGTGGTTAGGTTATCATCTGGAATTTTTGCCTCGGTCATCGCCGCTTCGGCAATACTCACGGCAACCGACAGCGCGCTTGCCAGAACGTTCGTCTACGTCTCTGCTGCGACGGACGGGAAGATCAACAGCTACAACATGGACGAGAAGGCCGGCACACTGACGCCCGGCTCGACCTTCGACGCGGGCAAGATGGTCATGCCGATGACCGTCAGCCCCGACAAGAAGCATCTCTACGCCGTTGTTCGCTCGCAGCCCTATCGGGTGCTGACGCTGGCGATCGACCCGACCACCGGCAATCTCACGCAAGAGGCGGTCGCGGCCCTGCCCGACAGCATGCCCTATGTGTCGACCGATCCGTCCGGACGCCTGCTTTTCACCTCGTCCTACGGTGGAAACAAGATCGCAGTCTTGCCGATCGGCGCGGATCGCCGCGTGACCGACGGCGCTCGCCAGATGATCCTGACAGGCCGCAACGCTCACTCGATCGTCAGCGACCCCTCCGGCAAATATGTCTTTGCGACCAATCTCGGCTCCGATGTCGTCCTTCAGTTTGTACTCAATCCCGAGACCGGCATGCTGGAGCCGAACAATCCGGCGCAGGTCGCCACCAAGCCGGGCTTCGGACCTCGCCACATCATTTTCTCCCCGGACGGAAAAACGGTCTATGTTCTCACCGAACTGACCGGCCATGTCATCCATTATGCGCTCGACCCTGCCAAGGGGACGCTGAGCGAAGTCGAAAGCGTCGCCTCGGTTCCCGACGATGCGGGATTGTCTCCGGGCATCGCCCCGCCGGCCCCGCCAGCATTCAACGCAACGGCGGCGGCTACCGCACCTGCGGATGATGGCAAGCCGAAAGTTTGGGCAGCCGATATCGGCATCACGCCGAATGGCAAGTTCCTTTACACGACCGAGCGAACCACCAGCAAGATCGCCCTCTTCCACGTTGCGGACGGGAGCGGAAACCTGCGCTACGTGACAAATTATGCAACAGAGAAGCAGCCGCGCGGCATCCGCATCGATCCATCGGGCCGCTTCCTCGTCGCGACCGGCGAAAAATCTGACAAGATCGCCGTCTATGCCATCGACCAGGTCAACGGCGCGCTCACGCCGATCGACCGTTATCCGGTCGGTGCCGGCGCAAACTGGGTCGAAATCGTCACCCTACCCTGACGGCAAGCAATGATACCGGCCACTCCGCCCCGCGATGAGGCGGAGTGGCCTTTCCGCATCAGCTCCAGGCGTGGAGCGGCGGCTTCTCACCATTCAGGAAGAACTTGCCGAGGATCGAATATTTCCACCGCACCGGATCGTGCAGAGTATGCGTGCGGGCATTGCGCCAATGGCGGTCGAGATTGTGTTCGGCAAGCGTCGAGCGCGTACCCGCCAGCTCGAACAGCTTGTTGGTGGCCGCAATGGCGATTTCGGTCGAGAGTACCTTGGCTTCCGCCGTCGCGATCTGCGCTTCGGCGACGGTGTCGGACGTCGGGTTCAACACCGCCCGGTCGATCGCGTAGCCGGCCTTTTCCAGAAGTGCTTGCGCTGCGTGTAACCGCAGCGTCAGGTCGCCGACGGCCTGGATCGTATACGGGTCGTCCCAGGCATTCTCGACGCCGCTATCCACCCAAGCGCGGCTCTTGGTGCGGACGAAGGCAACCGTCTCGTCAATGGCTGCCTGCGCGATGCCGGTATCGACCGCGACCTGGATGATCTGGAAGATGGCTCCATCGGCCGTCGGCACCTCATAGCCCTTATATCCCGGCACCAGATGCGTCTTCGGCACCTTGACGTTGTCGAGGAGCACGGTGCCGGAGAGCGTCGTGCGCTGGCCGAAGGAGGACCAGTCGTCGATGACGGTGAGGCCGGGCGCGTCGCGCTGCGCAATCGCATACCAGGCCCGCCCCTCGTCATCGAGCGCCACGATCGGCACGAGATGGGCGAGCAGTGCGCCGGAGGAATAGAACTTGCGCCCGTTGACGACGACATGATCGCCGGCATCGGTGAAGCGGGTTTCGAAATCGACCGCCCGCTTTGAGCCGAACTCCGAGAAGGCATTGCCGAAGCGCGTGCCTTTCAGAACCTCCGCGAAAAGCAGCTTCTGCTGCGCGGGGTCCGACACGGTTCGGATGGCGGCGACCACGCCCAGATGGTTCTGGGCGATCTGACCGATGGAGGAGTCCGCTGCCGATATGATCTCGATCACCTTGGCAAGCGTAGCGTAGGAGACCTCCGGGCCTCCGAACGCCTTCGGCACATTGATGGACCATAGGCCGCTTTGGGAGAAGGCATCCAGCTCGGCAACCGGCCAGATCCGCTCGCGGTCGCGCTTGGCCGACTCCTTGATGAACTCGGCGGCAAGTTGCCTGGCGACGGCGATCGCTTCGGCATCATCCTTGATGATGTGGGCGGGCGCGGTCGGGCGCGGCACCGCCGGCACGGCTTGAACGGCGTTTTCGGTATTGACCTGTGAAAGTGTCATGCTGATTTCTCCTCGTTGAAGATGGACGGTCAGGCGGATGGAAGGCTTGCTGGCGTGGGGGTCGATTTCTGGCCAAGATAGAACGCCTTGACGTCGTCGCGCCGGCGCAGTTCGGCCGCCTCTCCCGAAAGCACGGCGACGCCGTTTTCGAGGACGGTGGCCCGATCGGCATAGCGCAGCGCAATCGCGGAATTCTGCTCCGCAACCAGAATGGAGAGGCCGGTCTTGGCATTCAGTCGCCGCAGCGTCTTGAAGATGTCCTGTACGACGATCGGCGCAAGCCCCATGGAAGGCTCGTCAAGGACCAGGAGGGCCGGACGCGACATCAGCGCGCGGCCGATCGCCGTCATCTGCTGCTCTCCGCCGGAGGTGAGACCCGCCAGAGCGCGGCGCTTTTCCTTCAGCCGGGGAAAAAGCGTGTAGATTTTTTCCAGATCGAAGGCAATCTCCGCGCGCGAACCGCTGCGGCCGAGACCGCCGGAAATGAGGTTCTCCTCGACCGTCAGATTGCGAAAGCAGTGCCGGCCCTCCAGCACCTGCACCAGACCGGCGCGCACGAGCTGAGCCGGTGTTGCCGTTGTGACATCACGGCCTTCGTAGAGGATGCTGCCAGCGGTGATTTCACCGCGTTCGGCCGGAAGCAGGTTCGAAATGGCTTTTAGCGTGGTCGTCTTGCCGGCCCCATTAGCGCCGAGGAGGGCAAGGATCTCGCCGCGGCGCAGCGTGAAGCTGACGCCATGAAGCGCGGTGATTGCTCCGTTGTAGGTCGCCTTGATACCATCGACGCTCAAAAGGACGTCTTTTCCAGCCATGGTCCACCCGATCTCTGTGTGGTTTGCGAGGCAGCCGGGCACCGACAAGGAACGGGGGAACCGCCGCTTGCCGATACCCGGCCACAGGGCTCAGTTCGTCACGGTCTGCGCGTCTTCAGACGTGCGCAACTTGATGCCCTTTTCCTTGGCATAGGCCTCGGAGGACTTTTCGATGATCGGACGCAGCAGCGCCCAATCCGGCGCGATCCAGTCGGAGACGACGTTCCATTTCTTGCCGTCCCATTGCTGGAAGGTCACGTAGCCGTTGCCCTCGTGATTGTCCCAGGTGACGTTGATCGAGTGGAAGAGGCCCTTGGCGCCAAGCGCCTCGACGCGGGCGGGATCGAGTTGCAGATGCTCGAAGCCCCAGCGAACTTCATCGCCGGTCAGCGTGCGGTGTCCGAACTTGCCCTGCGCGATGCGGATCGCCTCGACGTTCAGGATGCCGTTGACGATACCGAGATTGTGGTAGACCGAGCCAATACGCTTCTTGTCCTCAAGGTTGCCCTTGCCGTTGTCATAGAGCGTCTTCACGATTTCCTGAACGATCGGATATTCCGCGCCGGAAGCCTGTGTCGTAATCGCGGTGTATCCCTTGGCCGCATCACCGGCCGGGATCACGTCTTCTTCCGAGTTCGACCAGACATTGCCGATGATATGGTCGACGGGGAAGCCGGTCTTGGCAGCGGTCTTCAGGGCAACCGGGTTCATGACGCCCCAGCCGCGCAGCACGACGTAATCTGGCTTGGCGCGGCGGATCGTCAGCCATTGCGCCTGCTGCTCGTTGCCAGGATGCGGCACTTCGATCTGCTGCAGGTCGAAGCCGTATTTCTGCGACAGAAGCTCGTAGATCGGAATGGTTTCCTTGCCGTAAGGCGAGCCGTGATAGAGCACGGCGATCTTCTTGCCCTTGAGCTTATCAACGCCGCCGAGCTTCGAGGCGATGTAGTTCACGATGCCCGAAGTCTCGCTATAGGGATTGAGGAGCAGCGGAAAGACATAGGGGAAGACGCGGCCGTCGGTGGAATCCGTGCGGCCGTGGTTGATGGTGATCAGCGGCACCTTGTCCTGGGTGATACGGTCAATCATGGCATAGGCGATGCCGACGGAGAGCGGATTCCAGGCGGCAATGTTCGGATTGCTCTTCAGCCGCTCATAGGCCTCGACGCCGCGCTCGACCTCATACTGGGTTTCCGCTTCCGACCAGGTGAGCTTGACGCCATTGACGCCACCGTCACGCGTATTGATCAGGTTGAGATAGTCGATGAAGCCGCCGAAGAAGCCGGTGCCGCCGGCCGCATAGGGTCCGACGCGGTAGCTCTGCAGCGGGAAATATTGCTCGTCCGCATGCGCCGCCGGTATGGCGGCTGAGACGGCCAGGCCAGCCGCGAAGACAGCGGCTTTGAGTTTCGCAAGCATGGTCATGTCTGGATACACTCCGGGTGTTGTCCGGTGCGAAGACCGGGTCTGGTTTGAATGAATGATGCGTTTGTTTGTCTTGGGAGCTTGCGCTCCAGCTTGACTCAGGCGGCTCTGCTGACGGCAGAGCCGAACCGCCTTCGGATCTTGCCCCAAAGCGAGGAAAGCCCGTCCGGCTCGAGGATCAGAAACAGGATGATCAGCGCGCCTAGCACGATGCGCTGGCTCATATCGAGCACGCCGGAATCGAAGAGGTCGCCAAGCAGGAACGAGCCGAGGCGAGAGAGGACGAGCGGGAAGACGACGATCAGGGCTGCCCCGAAAAAGGCGCCTCGGATCGAAGCAAGCCCGCCGATGATGATGATGAACAGGATCTGGAACGACCGGTCGAGATTGAAGCCGGCCGGCTCCACGGTCCGCAGATAGGCGAAGGCCCAGAGAACGCCCGCGACCGCGATGATGAAGGATGAAATCGCGAATGCCAGCAGCTTGGTCTTCAGCACCGGCACGCCGATGATCCGCGCTGCCGTCTCATTGTCCCTGACGGCGATAAAGTTGCGGCCGGTTTGCGAGGTCGCCAGCCGATGGGCAAGGAAGGTGAGCACCACGACGATCGTGAGAGAAAACAGATAGCGACCGACCGGACCTGTGAACTCCACGCCCGCCAGCGTCAGCGGCGGCGCATCGATGACGCCGGAGGCTGAGTCGTTGGAAAACCAGCTGAACTTCGTCAGGGCCCATTGCACGAAGAACTGCGCGGCGAGCGTCGAGACGGCAAGGTAGAAGCCTCGCAATCGGAGGCTCGGCAGACCGAAGACGATGCCGACCGCCGCCGCGCAGAGACCGGCGAGCAAAATGCTGACGATCAGCGGCAGGCCGTCGACGCGCAGATTGAAATTATAAGCAGCAAAAGCACCAACCGCCATGAAGGCGGCACTTCCGAGCGAGACCTGACCGGCATAGCCGGTGAGCAGGTTCAGGCCAACGCCCGCAAGGCTAAGCGCCAGAAACGGCACGAGAATCGCCTCATAAAGATAGGTCGAGCCGATGAACGGGATAACAAAATAGGCAATCGCAATCAGGGCTACCGGCGCCAACCAGCGATAGGTCGGCTGCGCGGAATGAAGATCTGCGGTGACGACAGCCATGGTCAGACCCTTTCCACGAGCTTTTGCCCGAAAAGACCGGAGGGGCGGATGAGCAGGAAGGCGAGCGCCACGACATAGGCAAACCAGCTTTCGATGCCGCCGCCGAAATAGTCGCCGATGTAGACTTCCGCGAGCTTCTCGGTTGCGCCGATCAGCAGGCCGCCGACGATCGCGCCGAGAATAGAATCGAAGCCGCCGAGCACGAGGACGGGAAGCGCTTTCAGCACCACCAACGACAGCGAGAATTGCACGCCGAGCCGCGCGCCCCAAAGCAGGCCCGAAACGAGCGCAACGATGCCGGCAGCCGCCCAGACCGTCGCCCAGATCCAGGGCAGTTTCAGCCCGACCGCAAGGGCTGCAAACTGATCATCCGCCACGGCTCTGAATGCCAGGCCGATCCGCGTGTAGCGGAAGAAGATCGACAACAGCGCCACCATCCCGGCGGCAACGGCGGCGGCGAAAATATCGAACTGACTGACAAGCACGCCGCCGAAATCGAGAGGAAGGTCCTCGATCCCGAGGTCAAGCCCGTGGACCTGCGTGCCCCAGATCAGTTGAGCCGCACCCTCGATGATGTAGGAAAGCCCGAGTGTCGCCATGAACAAGGTGATCGGCGGTTTGTTGGTCAGCGGACGCAGTACGGTACGTTCGATGGCTATGCCGATCAGCACCATCGCCACGAAGGTGATGACGAAGGCCAATGCGAAGGGCACGCCGCGTTCGACGAGACTGACGAAGGTCAGGGCCGCGAACAGCAGCATCGACCCCTGGGCAAAATTGAGTACGCCCGAGGTCTTGTAGATCAGCACGAAGCCGATCGCGACCAGCGAATACATGACGCCGGACAGCAAACCGCCGACCAGCACCTCGATCAGAAACGACCAGTCGAAATCCGCCATCATATGCCCTCCCCATCTTCATTTTCCGGCGCAACGCCAAGATAGGCATCGATGACGCGTTGGTCGGCACGGATCTCGTCCGGCGTCCCGTCGGCGATCTTGCGGCCATAATCCAGCACGGCGATCCGGTCGGAGAGCTGCATGACCACGCCGATGTCGTGCTCGATGAGGATCACCGTCGTTTGGTATTGATCACGGGCGGCACGGATGAAGTCCGCCATGTCGTTCTTCTCCGTCGCCGTCATACCCGCCATCGGCTCGTCCAGAAGCAGGATCTTCGGCTGGGCCACCAGGGCGCGGGCAAGCTCGACGCGCTTTTGCAAACCATAGGGCAACGTGCCCGCCAACCGGTCGCCGACATGGTCGAGCTGGAGGAATTCAAGGATGCGGGTTGCCCGTTCGCGCGTATCGGCCTCTTCCCGGCGCGCGCGGGGAAGGCCCAGAACCTGTTCGGCAAAGGTCGAGCGCACGCGATGCGCCAGGCCGGCGACAACATTGTCGATGACGCTCAAGCCCTTGAACAAGGCGAGGTTCTGGAAGGTTCGGCTGAGACCGAGGGATGCCAGCCTTTCGGTCGGCACATGCCGATACGAGCTGGAGCCGATGCGAACATGACCCCGGTCGGAGCGATAGACGCCACTGACGACGTTGATCAGCGAGCTCTTGCCGGCGCCATTCGGCCCGATGATCGCCCGGATCTCACCCGGCTTGACCGAGAGATCGACGTCAACGAGAGCCGCAACACCACCGAAGGACAGGCTGATACCGTGCAATGCCAGACCGCTGATATCTTCGGACGCGTTCAACACGCTCTTTTCGTCCACGGGCGAAAAAGAGCCGCGGCCGATCTTTTCGACAGCATCCTGCAGCGCTGCACTGGTTGCCAGCACGTCGAAGGAATAACTTGCGGCGGGCATTCTCTATCCTCCATACGGCTGGCGGCGCGCGAATACGGCGCGCAGTTCGCCGTTGTGTGGACCACTTCCGGTCCACGCCCTAACGATCGGCCTCTTGCGAGATATGTTGAGGGTGTGGCTGGCCTCTACTCGGCCGCCACCGCCTGTCTGCTACCGGCTTCTTCGAGTTCGCGAACCAGCGGGATCACATGCTTGCCGAAATATTCGACCTCTTCCTGGAAATGCAGGAAGCCGAGCAGGATCAGGTCCGCCCCGGCGCGCTTTAGCTCGACGACGCGTTCCGCGACCTGTTGCGGTGTGCCGATAAGGTTTGAGCGGAAGCCGTCATTGTACTGAACAAGATCATCGAAGGAGGACTTTGCCCAATTGCCCTCACCTTCCGGCGACGCCTTGCCGGCATTCTTCACCTCATGCCCGAAGGCCTTCACCGCATCCGGGTTGGCTTTCTCGATGATCTCGGCAAGAACGGCCCTGGCTTCCTCTTCCGTCTCGCGGACGATTGCAAAAGCGTTGACGCCGACGCGCACCGAATGACCGTTTTCCCGGGCCTTCGACTGGATATCGTCAACCTGCTTGCGGATTTCGGCCGGCGTATTGCCGTTGGTGAAGTACCAGTCGGACACGCGTGCCGCCATATCGCGCGCCGCCCGCGAAGAGCCGCCCTGGAAGATTTCCGGCTGCTGATCGATCGGCTTCGGCTTCAGCGAATACTCATTGAAACGATAGAAGTCGCCGCGGAAGGTGAAGTTGTCTTCGGTCCAGATGCCGCGAAGCGCGCGGATGAATTCTTCCGACCGGCGATAGCGCTCGTCGTGATCGAGCCAGTGCTCGCCGATCGCCGCGAACTCGCCGCGGAACCAGCCGCTAACGATATTGACGGCGACGCGTCCGTTGGTCAGATGATTGATGGTCGCGATCTGCTTTGCCGCAAGGGCCGGGTTCCACGGTCCGGGTAGGAGCGCCGCGATGACTTTGAGTGTGGTCGTCGATTCCAATAGCGCATGGCTGAAAGCAACCGATTCATGCTGGAACTCCGCGCCGTAACCGGCCGTAAAACGGATCTGGCTCAGGGCATATTCAAAGCCGCTGGCTTCTGCGATCTGCGCGAGCTTTCTGTTATACTCGATCGTCCAGCTCGTGCGCTGCTCGATGTTCGAGATCACCAGGCCGCCCGAAACATTCGGCACCCAATAGGCGAATTTGACCGCTTCGTTCGTGGCGTTGGACGATGACATCCTTATCTCCCTCTCTCCAATTTGTCCAAATACCCTATAGATTTACTGATCTATTGAAAGGCAAGGACGTCCTAATCTCGGGCGAACGGGAGATCGATCGAACGCATTGAAGGCGTCTTCAGCGGAAGATTTTACCCTCTGATGGGAGATACCTGCTTATAATTATCAGCTAAAACGACGTCAATTATCTTTACGACGACGCAGAATAGCGACCGTCAGCAAAACACATGCGCGGCATCCGGATCGAATTCGAGATGCACCCGGTCGCCACGATTCAAGCCCGAAATCGCCTCGTGGCCGAACGGCAATCGCACGGACAGGGCTTCGCCAGCCGCCGTCTGCGTTGCCACATGGACATTGTTGCCCAGGAAAGTGATATCGCTGACCGTCGCGCTGAAGCCATCGCTCGCACCGTTGCCGCGCCCCAGCCGGATGCGCTCCGGCCGCAACATCAGGGCAGCCTTCCCGGCTGCGGGCGCCTTGCCATGGACGGGGATCCGCTCAAACACGGTCTTGCCGCCGAGCGAGATCGTCGCCTGGCCATTATCGGACGACAGGAGATCGCAGGAGATGAAGTCGCTATCGCCGATGAACTCGGCGACGAAGCGGGTACGCGGGTTGGCATAGAGCTCCGGCCCGGTGCCGATCTGGTCGATGATGCCCTTGGAGAAAACGGCGATGCGATCGGAAAGCCGCAATGCTTCTTCCTGGTCATGGGTCACGTAGAGGATCGTCACCTCGGTCTGCTGGTGGATGCGCCGTATCTCGTGCTGGATTTCCTCGCGCAGCTTCTTGTCGAGCGCCGACAGCGGCTCGTCCATCAGAAGCACCGGCGGATCGTAGGACAGTGCCCTGGCCAGCGCGACACGCTGCTGCTGGCCGCCCGACATTTGCGACGGCTTGCGATCCTCGAAACCCTCAAGCCTGACGAGCCGTAGCATCTCCTTCACCTTGGCATCGACCTCAGCCTTGGACTTACGCCGCACCTTCAGGGGAAAGGCGATATTCTCACCGACGGTCAGATGCGGAAACAGGGTATAGCGCTGGAAGACCATGCCGATGTTGCGCTTGTGCGAAGGGGTCGCAAGAAGCGTCTGCCCATCAAGCGTGATGTCACCCTTCGTCGGATTTTCGAAGCCCGCCAATATATAGAGCGTCGTGCTCTTGCCCGAGCCGGATGGGCCGAGAAAGGTCAGGAACTCGCCGCGCCGAACTTCGAGGTTGACATCGTGCACGGCAACGACAGGACCGTACTCCTTACGGATGCCTCTGATCTTCAGGAAGGGTTCGCTCATGATTTCAGTACCTTGCGTGCGATCGCGACAAGCGCCATCAACGTGATCGTCAAAAGGATGAGAAGGGACGAGGCGGCCGCCACGACCGGCGTTAGATCTTGCCGCAGCGTCGCCCATACTTTCACCGGCAGCGTCTGAAGCGTCGGGCTCGCCATGAAGATCGCCACCACCACTTCGTCCCAGGAGGTCAGGAACGAGAAGACGGCGGCCGAAAACAGCCCGTGGCTGATTGCCGGCAGGGTTACCCTGATCTTCGCCTCGAACGGTGAAGCGCCGCACAGCACCGCCGCATCCTCGATGGATTTATCGAAGCCTTCCAGCGCATTGGAAATGGACAGGATGGAAAAGGGCAGCGCCAGAACCAGATGCGAGATGACGAAGCCTACCAGGGTTCCGCCAAGGCCAATCCGCAGCAAAAACGCGTAGAGCGCCACCGCAAGAACGACGACGGGCAGGATCATCGGCGTCAGGAACAGCGCTTTCAGCGCATTTCGGAACAGGAAGGTGCCGCGCACCAGCCCGAAGGAGGTCACGAGCCCGAGCAGCACGGACAGAACCGTGACGATCGACGCGATCTTGAAGCTCGTCCAGGCCGACGCCAGCCACTGGGGATCGGAGAAGAGCTCGCCATACCATTTCAGCGTCCATCCGGGAGGCGGAAAGATCAGCCATTGTGACGACCCGAAGGACAGCGCCGCAATGAAGAGGATGGGCAGCAGCAGAAAGGCCGCCGTCAGCAGGGTTATCGCCAGGAGCACATATTTCCACCAGCCGAGACGGTCGAAATTGAGCAGCATGTCAGCGCCCTCCCGTGTTCTGCACGCCGAACAGCCGCAACTGCAGCGCATAGAGCGACAGCGTGACGACGAGGAGAACAAGGGCCGCGGCCCCGCCCATGCCCCAGTTGACGAGAGACTGCACGAACTGGGCGATCAGTTCCGCCAGCATCATGTTCGCCGTGCCGCCGAGAAGAGACGGCGTGACGTAGTAGCCGAGCGACATGACGAAAACCATCAGCGCGCCCGCCACCATGCCCGACGCAGCCAGAGGCAGGAGAACGCGGGTCAGGCACTGCCAGCGGCTCGCGCCGCAAAGTGCTGCCGCCTGCAGGATGGCCGGGTCGATCTTGCGGATGACGCCATAGAGCGGCAGGATGATGAAGGGCAGCATGATATAGGTCATGCCGATGGTCACGCCGGTCAGGTTGTTGACGAGCGCCAGCGGCTTGTCAATCAACCCCATTCCCAGCAGCATCTTGTTGATCAGCCCGGTGCGCTGAAGCAGCACCATCCAGGCGTAGGTCCGGGCAAGCAAGTTGGTCCACATCGACAAAAGCAGGACGGCGAAGATCAGCGAGGCCAGCCTTGTCGGCATGATCGCCAGCGTCCAGGCGACGGGAAAGCCGATCAGCAGCGAAATGACGGTGACGAGGCCGGAGACGATGAAGGTATTGGCGAATATCTTGAGATAGGTCGCCGAGCCCAGTAGTTCGGCATAATTGCCAAAGCCCGGAGCAGGCTCCATCACGCTGCGCAGCAGAAGGGCGATGACCGGAACGACAAAGAAGATGGCAACGAAGATCAGCGCCGGCATGACCCCGCCGAAGCCATTGGGCCTTGCCACCCTCGACGCGAGCGCGGTCTCACTGGCGACGTCAATATATGTCGACATGGCATTCCTTTCCCGCCTCGAGCGCAGATGAACGGCAGGCTCGCGACCCGCTCCTCCTGCTCCGCGGGCAAGATGCCCGCGGCGCTCCTTCTGATGTCTTCCAGCCTATTTGGCCTGCCAGGCATACCACCGCTTGCCGATGGCATCACGGTTCTCGGCCCAATATGACATGTCGGCATTGACCTGGCTGGCGGTCTGCTGGTCCGGCAGGGTCTTGGCTGTTGCCGGATCCATCAGCTTTGCCGACTCGATGTTAACAGGTGCATAGCCGGTCGCCTTCGCCAAATCGGCCTGCGGCTGGGCGGATGCTGCCAGAGCGATGAACTTCATCGCTGCTTCCAGGTTCGGTGCGCCCTTGGGCACGACGAGGGAATCGGCAGCGGTGATGTTCTGGTTCCAGGAGGTGTCCGTCTTGACGCCGCTGGCGGCAAGCGCGGTCATACGGCCGTTCCAGAGGCTGCCGAACGGAGCTTCGGCGGATGCAAGCAACTGCTGCGACTGCGCGCCGCTCGACCACCAGACGATGTCCGACTTGATGGTATCCAGCTTCTTGAACGCCCGATCGAGATCGAGCGGATAGAGCTTGTCGGCGGGAACGCCGTCGGCCAGCAGCGCCGCCTCGATCACGCCCGGCGCCGACCATTTATAGAAGGTGCGCTTGCCGGGAAACTTCGCCGTGTCGAACAGATCGGCCCATGTCTTCGGGCAGGCGCTGACCGCATCAGCATTGCAGCCGATGACGAAGGAATAGTAGAAGCTGCCGACCGAATAGTCCGTGACGAAACGCGGATCGAGCTTGGACTTGTCGATGACGGAGAAGTCGAGCTTTTCCAGAAGCCCGGTCTTGCCCGCCTGCGCAGCATAGTCACCCTCGACATCGACGACGTCCCAGGTCACCTGGCCTGCCTCGACCATGGCCTTCAGCTTGCCGTAGTCGGTCGGACCGTCCTGCGCAACGGCAATGCCGGTCTTGTCGGTGAACGGGTTCACCCAGGCGGCCTTCTGCGCGTCCTGTGTCGTCCCTCCCCAGCTCGTGAAGACGAGCGTGTCGGCCCTGGCGGCCCCGGACAGTGCCATTATTGCGGCAAAGGCCGCGAGTGCAATTCTTGCTTTCATGTTCCCTTGTCCTTGTTTTTAATGTCTTACAGGCATGCCTTATGCGGCGGGCGAGATGATCCCTTGAGGGGAGAAACTCGCCGGCTTCATAATCTTGTTCTCGGCCCCCTCGATCAGGTCGCGGATTTTCGGCAGGAAGGCCTGCCATCGCGGATCGGCAGCCAGTCTCTGCCGCCGCGCCTCGCGATCGTCGAGGCTCGCAAAGGCCCAGATGTGAACGATCTCATTGATGGTCCCGATCTCGGAAAAGAAATAGCCGACCAGATTGCCGAGATGGGCTTTCTGGATGGCGATCCCCTCCTCCTCGACAACCTTCAGATATTGCGGGATCGTGCCGTTCTTCAGCCGATAGGTACGGATCTCGTAAAACATCGGCGTCACCTCATCACGAAGGGATCGGGGATCGGATCGTCCGATGTCCGGAGCCAGATCGTCTTCGTGCGGGTATAGTCGAGAGCCGCCGCCAACCCGCCTTCGCGGCCATGACCGGAGAGTCCGAAACCGCCGAAGGGCGCGATCGGCGACACGGCGCGATAGGTGTTGACCCAGACGATGCCGGCGCGCAGACCCTTCATCAGGCGATGGGCGCGCGTGAGGTTTTGGGTGAAGACGCCGGATGCAAGGCCGTAGCGGGTATCGTTGGCAAGCGCCAATGCCTCAGCTTCTGTGTCGAACGAAACGACGGACAGGACGGGGCCGAAGAACTCCTCGGCAAGCGAGGGCGAAGCCACATCGTCGCAATCGAGGATCGTCGGCAAAAAATAATAGCCCTCTCCATCCGGCCTTCTGCCGCCGGTCACGAGGCGGGCACCGCTCCGGACGGATCTTTCAACCAGTGCCGCAACATGATCCTGCTGGCGCTTCGTCGCGAGTGGACCGACTTCCGTCGCCATATCCAGAGGTGCGCCGATACGGATCGCCTCTGCCTTTGCCTTCAGCATGGCCAGGAACTTGTCCTTGACACCACGCTCGACAATCAGCCGCGACCCGGCCACGCAGCTTTGGCCGGTCGCGGCGAAGATGCCCGCGACCTGCGCATTGGCGGCACTTTCGAGATCGGCATCGGCAAAGACGATGAAGGGCGACTTGCCACCGAGTTCGAGCGAGGTGGAGGCGAGGTTCTCAGCCGAATTGCGCACGACATGACGCGCCGTTTCGGGTCCGCCGGTAAACGCGATATGCGCGACTTTCGGATGCCGGCTGAGGGCCGAACCACAGGATGGACCGAAGCCGGTGATGATGTTGACGACGCCGGCCGGAAAGCCCGCTTCATGAACGAGGCGGGCGAATTCCAGAAGCGGCGCCGGCCCATCCTCGGACGCCTTGACGACCATGGTGCAGCCGGCCGCCAGCGCCGGGCCGATCTTGACAGCGGAGAGAAACAACTGGCTATTCCAGGGGACGACCATGGCGACCACGCCGATCGGCTCGCGCCGCAGCCAGACATCCATGTCCGGCTTGTCGATCGGGAGGTATGCCCCCTCGATCTTGTCGGCGAGGCCAGCATAATAACGATAATAATCGGCGACATAGGCGATCTGCGCGGATGTCTCGCGGATGATCTTGCCGGTGTCGCGGGTCTCCAGTTCGGCAAGCTTTTGAGCATTGGCCGCAACTAGATCCGCAAGCTTATAAAGCAGTTTGCCGCGCTGCGTGGCCGTCAGCTTCGACCATGGCCCATCATAGTGCGCCTTTTCAGCCGCGTTGACCGCGCGATCGACATCGCTCTCGCGCGCTTCCGGCATCTCGGCCCAGACCTTGCCGGTCGCCGGATCGACGCTCGGGAACCGGGCCTCTCCGTCTGAAAATTCGCCGTCGATATAAGACTGGAAGCGTTGCATCGGCTCACTCCGCAAATGCCGGCATGACCTCGGCGATGAAGCGCTCGAGCGACGCCTTCTTTCGCTCGAAGGACATGCCGGTGTCGATCCAGAAGGAATATTCGTCGTACCCCAGGGCTTCATAGGCCTTGAGGCGCGCAATGACGGTTTCGGCATTGCCGACAACATTGTTGCTGCGCATGACCGCGTCGGACAGCATCGGGTTCGCGCGGATTTCCTCGTCCGGTATCCGCTCGATCAGGCCCTGCTTGACGGGCTTCTCATTCTTGAACCAGGCGAAGAAGTAATTGTAGTAAACGCTCAGCTCGTGTGCGGCTTGCGCAATGTCGTCTTCCGTTGAACCGACATAGGTGTGGCGCAGCAACATGATCTTCGGACGCTCGATCTGCGGATGCTTGGCGCAGGCATCGTTGAAGCGGCCCATCAACCCCTCGACCTCGTCATCGCCCTGCCAGAGCGGCGTCACCTGGACATTGCAACCATTGGCGACAGCGAACTCATGTGAGTTCGGATCGCGTGCGGCCACCCAGATCGGCGGGTTCGGCTCCTGCAGCGGCTTTGGTGCCGAAGTGGTCGCGGGGAATTTGAAGAACTCGCCGTCATGGGCATAGTCACCCTTCCAGATGCCCTTCACCGCCGGGATAAGCTCGCGCATCCGCTGGCCGGCGCCCCAGGCGTCGAGCCCCGGCAGCAGGCGCTCGTATTCGAAAGAATAGGCTCCGCGTGCAATGCCGATGTCGAGCCTTCCGTCGCAGATGATGTCGGCCATGGCCGCCTCGCCTGCAAGCTTGATCGGATGCCAGAACGGCGCGATTACCGTCCCCGTCCCGAGCCTTGCCCGCGAGGTGCGACGCGCCAGATCGGCGATGGTCACGAAGGGATTGGGGGCTATGGTGAAATCCATGCCGTGATGCTCGCCCGTCCAGATGGCGTGCATGCCGCCCCTGTCAGCGATCTCGCAAAGAGCAACGAATTCGTCGTAGAGGCTCTTGTGGCTCTGGCTGGCGTCGAGACGCTCCATATGAACGAAGAGAGAGAATTTCATGCGTGTGCCGCCTTTGCTGGAACGGGGCGGACCGTGCCGACGGTCTCGTCGCCGAAATAAACGCCGAAATTGCCGATCTGGCTCTCGACCGCGAAACGCCCGACGATATCAGCTGTCGAACTCGTCTTGAAACAGGCCTTGGTCAAGGTATCGGGCTTCAGGAAGCGGCCATTGCGCGGCTCGCCGTCCGAGGCGAAGGCACGATAGACGATGTGCTGCTTTCCGTCGCTCTTGCCCTCATAGACCGAGTAGAGGAAGCCGATCGTCACCGAAAGCCCGGTCAGCTCCTCCAGATAATCCCGCAGGATATCGGCAGGGCTGCCATCCTTACCGTCACAACCCGGCAGCGAAAGGACGTCATCGCCTAGGAGAAGAACCTCATCATGGCGTTCCAGAACGGCGCCAAGCTCGATATCACCCTCTGCCGCCGCCGAAACGGCCTTGCTGGCGAGGATCGGCGTGAAATAGCCGCCGCGGGCATAGCCAAGTCCATTGCGGCCGCTGTTCTCGAAGGAGGTGATCCGTCCCATCAGGATGACGTGGTCGCCGGCTTCGATGACCTGCTCCAGCGTGCATTCGAACCAGGCAGCGACATCGGCCAATATCGGACAGCCGGCAGTGCCCGACGCCCATTCCACCGTCGCGAACCTGTCTTCGACCGGCCGCGCGAAGGTATTGGAGATATGCTTTTGCGTCTCCGACAGCACGTTGATCGCAAAAGAGGTCGCGCTCGTCATCGCCGTGAAGTTGCGCGATGTCTTTGCCAGGCAAACCAGCAGAAGCGGCGGATCGAGCGATACCGAGGTAAACGAGTTCGCCGTGAAGCCGATCGGCACTCCAGCCTGATCGCGCGTGGTCACCACCGTGACCCCGGTCGGAAAGGCACCGAAGGCATCGCGCAACGCCCTGGGATCCAACTGCTCTGTCGTCATCCTGCATCCTCCCCGCATGCGAGCCACTCGGCGAGCAGCTCGTTGACGATCTCCGGCGCCGTCAAGTTCACCATATGGCGATGGCCCTCGACGACCCGTGCCCAGCCATTCGGCGTTATGGACGCCATCTGCTCGGCCATTTGCGGCGTTGAGTTCGGATCGTCCGACCCGGTCAAGAACAGTGCCGGCACCTGCACATCTGGCCAGCGATCGGCATAGGTCTCGTCGCCACCGGCAAAGGCGGCGTAAGCCGTCGCATAGCCTTGCGGATCGACGAGGCTTAGCCAGTTGCGCGTCAAGTCGCGCGCGACCGCGCTTTGCCTGTCATCGCCGAACCACCGCAAGAGCGGCCCCTCCTTGTCGACACCCGTCAGCGGGATCGCCGCCGCACGCGCAAGCACCGCCGCCTTCGCATCGGGATCGCGGCGGTAGACGCCATTCAGATAGGCGACCCGCTTTATCCGTCGGCCGAGTGTGGCGGCACTACCGCCAGCCACCAGCGCACCCATGGAGTGCCCGGCGACATTTGCGCCGTCGAGCGCCATTTCATCCAAAAACCCGCCGAACCAATCGACAAACGCCTCGAGACGACTGGCGGCCGGTAGTCTGCTGCTTTCGCCATGGCCGGGCATGTCGACGGCGATGACGCGATGTGTCCGCGCAAAGGCGGATATTTGCGGCGCCCAGGCTTCGAGACGCATGCCGACACCATGGATGAGGACGAGCGGCTCGCCGCTGCCGACCTCATGATAGGCGGTGCCACTTGCCGTCCTGCTGCGGGACAAGCCCTTCGCAGCGGCGTCATCGGCATCGTTCTGCACTATGGTTTCCACTGTCGACATCCCGGCGCCCAAACCCGTCAAACGCCGGCGGGATTGGCGACGTCCTGCCCCAAGTCCCTCAGATCCTGGTAACGGTCGCCGATGCGGTGATGCGGCCGGCCGCCAACCGAGGCGCCGAGCGCTACGACGATCTCATCGGCAGCCGGAGCATCCGGAATGGACGTCTGAATCGTCAGGTAATGCGAGCGGCGGCCCTCATCGTTCTTGTCCATCAGCGGGATCATGATCGGCGCACTGGCCGGGCCGCGGGTATTGCTGAAGGCGAGGTATGACTTGGCCCCGACCGCCTGGCGATAGTGATTGCCGAAACGGAGCGTATGGATCAGCGCCGAGGCGTGCTCGATCTCGCCGTCAACACCGACGACTGCCGCCTTGCCGTAACCTTCGACCGCCTCGCCGGAACCGACCGCCTCAATGATCATCTTGGTCAGCAACTCGCCGAGAACCGGGGCGACAGCATGAATCTCAGGCTTCAGGTCCTCGACAAAGCCGCGACCGGCCCAGGGATTTTTAACGACCGCCAAAGCAGAGAACAGCTTCAGCGGAACGGCAGCCGTCTTCCCGCCCTCAATCAGCGTCGTTTCGATCTGCAGCAGGGTCTTTCGGATTTGAAGGGTCATCGGCCATCTCGCTTTTAAGATTATATATTATGGTATGCCATCATACAAAACTGTCAAGCGAGTTTCTGCGGATCGCGAAAAATCCGCGATATCCCTTCAATAAAGATAGCAATAGCAATGGGTTGGCGCTCAAGCAGGCCTAGCCGCCCGCTCTGAAGCGAGGACACGGTCCACAGCGACATCCCAGTTCATTAATGTTCCGCTTTGGTATTCTTGATTATGGCATACCGTCACATTGAACAAAGTGCGGTGTCAAGCTGGCAGCGCGTTTTCAGGCGCAATTTCGCGCGATAACAGGCCGGCTCGCGAAGCCGATCCACTTTTCGTATTCAGGGAAATCTCTTGCGGGAACAGCCAGCGACCGGTCAGTCGATCGATTGCTGCCCGGACAGAACCGCCTCGGCAATGGCGCCGGCGCTGGCAACATGATCCATTGCCGCCTGATAGGCCCCCGGCCCATCGCCGCGGCGGATGGCATCGACGATCCGCGCCATTTGCGCCGGACCTTGGACGCCACGGTTCTCCGTCTTGATCGTCATCGAGCGCAGATGATTGATGCGGACGGTCAAGAGATTGACGACCCCCCAGGCCACATGGCGATCGACCATGCTGAACAGCGTCTGGTAAAAGGACGAGGTATGCGCGAGCACGCCCGGCATATCCTTGTCCTGATAGCTGTTGCGGATATCCTGCAATGACTTGTCCAGGGCATCGGCGATTGCAGGATTGCCCTGCTCGGCGCAAAGCCGCGCCGCCATGCCCTCAAGTGCGCCACGGATCTCATAGATCTGCTTTGCCTCGCCAAGATCAAGCAGCGCGACGATCGGCCCCTTGTTCGGCAGATTGGCGACAAGGCCCTCCGACTCGAGGTGACGCAGAACCTCGCGCACGATCGTGCGGCTGACGCCGAGTTGAGCGCAGAGATCGCGCTCCACAAGACGGTCGCCGGGACGAAAATAGCCGTTGACTATCGCTTCGCGCACCTTATCGAGCGCCAGCTCGCGCAAGGTTTTCGCCGGACGCTCCACCCGAATTGCCGCGCCCCGCAAATCATCATTCATCCCTGCACCCCGGTCTCGAAGACATCACCTTTGTCACGATCATCGGCTGTTTTCACCAGCCTGTTGTTCGTAAGCCGTATTATGGCGTACCAAGATACTTATCTGTGAGATGCCGCCAATGCAACTATGCCCCCCCGCAGGCGCGATCAGAGGCTCATAATTGCACGGCCTCCGACCTAAATCACGGCGCATCCATCAATAGGTTTGACCATAACCTATGGGGTATAGCGGATGAAGCGTGTCGTGCGGGACGTCGGACTTCTGTGCCAGCACCTCGGCCATCGAGGAAGGAAGCTCGAAAGGCAACTTGCCTTCCGCCTTCTGCTTTCCTTCGATCACATCGAACAGCGCCTCGTCGCTTGCGCCGAAATTGCCGAGGATGGCACTGGCCTGGTCGCGAATGCCGGTGAGGATCGCCGGCCGTGCCAGATAGACGGTCACGATGGTCGGAACTTCTTTGGCCGCACTTTTGAAGGCTTCGAAATCGGCATTGCCGTCTTTGAAATCGAGGTCGCCTTCCTGATGCCGGGAGCCGAAGAAATAGTTCATATGCGGCTGCTGATAAGGCGCATTCAGACGCACCAGCGCGAAGTCGGCCTCGCGGGCGCTCGCCGCGACAGTGAAACCGCGGGCGGAGGCCACCTTCGGATCGACGCCATAGAGGAACACCTTCTTGCCATCCTTCACCGGCAGAAGCTTGGCCTTGTTGTCGAGCAGCACCATGGCACGGGCCTGCGCGGCGACGGCCTCGGCTGCGAATGTCGGGTTGCCGACGATGGTGCTGGCCTTTTGCGGATCGACATAGGGGTTTTCAAACAGACCCTGCTCGAACTTCTGGATCAGGATCCGGGTTGCAGATTGATCGAGGCGCTCCTCACTGATCTTCTTTTCCTTCACAGCCTCAACCAGAAGATCCGAAGAGGTCACGCCGCCGAACTGGTCGACGCCCGCATTGACGGCCTTTGCGAAACGGTCGACGCGGCTCAGATCCTCGACGCCCCAGGGCATGCCGAAGGTTTCCTCGTTCAGCGTCGGCTTCACGCCCGGCTTTTCGCCGTCGAGACAGGCGCCCTTGCAGTCATTGCTGATCAGCCAGTCGCTGAGAACGACGCCGTCGAAACCATAATGTCCGCGCAGGAGGTCGGTCAAAAGCTGTTTGCTGTATCCCGCGCCAACGGGCTCCAGCGGCTTGCCGTCGATGGTGACACCGTCGAGGATCGAATAGGTGGGCATGATGCCGCCAACCTTGGCCTTGAAGGCTCCTTCGAAGGGGATCAGGTGCTCGGCGAAATTATTGCCGGGGAAAGTGGCATGCCTTCCATAGGCATTGTGGCTGTCATAGCCGTCCTTGGCCGCGCCATAGCCGACCCAGTGCTTGGCAACGGCGATGACGCTGTCGCGGTTGATACCTTCCTCGCCGTTCTGGAAACCGGCCACATAGGCTTCCGCCATGGTCTTGGCGATCTGCGCGTCCTCGCCGAAGGTGCCGTTGATGCGCGGCCAGCGCGGTTCACTGGCAAGGTCGATCTGGGGAGACAGCGCCTCCTGAATGCCGACCGCGCGATATTCCTGGCGGGCAATATCGCCAAACCGCCGCACCAGCGCCGCGTCGCCGATGGCCGCA
Organism: Rhizobium sp.; assembly: GCA_036383055.1. Lineage (GTDB taxonomy): Bacteria > Pseudomonadota > Alphaproteobacteria > Rhizobiales > Rhizobiaceae > Rhizobium. The sequence goes on from DASVPC010000271.1 coordinate 61,661, forward strand.
AATCCCAGGGTCTCCGGCCACTTGGAAAAGCCGCCGGACGCCACGCTGGCACCGAGCACGAACTGGAAGTGATTGCGCGGGTCGGTGCTGATCGTCGCCGGAATGCCGAGACGGCCAGCCTCGGCGATCTCCTGCAGCTTGTTGTTCTCTCCGGCCAGAATCGCGGGATCACCGCCAAGCCGGGTGATAAAGGTCACGACCTTGCGCCGGTCAATCATGTCCCGGGCTCGGTCGAGATCATACTCGGAGCCGACGCCCATGCCGGCACCGGCGCCGATGGATGGCGCGGTGCCATGCATCATCAGCCCGGCCTTTTCCTCGAGCGTCATCCGCTTGACGAGATCGGCGGCGCGCTCGGCAGCCGGCAGGCGCCAATCTTCATAGGGATCTAGCTTGCCGTTTCGATTGAGATCCTTGAACGAAAGCCCGTCTAACGTCAGCGTCTTGACCACATGGGCCGAGAGCGCAGGCTGCTCGGCCGCATGGGCCGCAAAGGCAATCGATGATCCGATGGCGCAAATGGCGATGAATTGTTTCAAGCATCCCTCCCGTCGATGATTCTCGTCGACATTTCATCCGATGTGCCCAACATGGCACCCCGAGAGCTATCACGGCAACGTGAAAGGACCTCCATCCCCAGAGCACGTTTCAAATACCCTATCCAGGCGTGAACCCCGTGCCGCGATGGCACAGGCGCGGAACATCAGACACCGCGCTTGTTGCCCCAGAGCAGAACGTGAAGCTGCGGTAGGACCCTCGCCTCGAACCATCGGTCGGCCGTCACCTTGTCCACGAGCCAAAGCATCCTGTCCATGATCCCGTCGATATCGATCCTCGCATCGTCCGCATCCGGTGGCGGCGGCGTATGGTTGCCGGGCTGGAGATAGACCGGCAGATGCGGATAGCGGCTGGCTGCATCACGCGCATAGGCATAATCGCGGTCATCGAAGACGACGATCTTCAGCGCGACCTGCGGCCTGTCCGCCGCCAAGCGCAGACAGTCGTCGAATGCGGCCCAATCAGTCCCCATGCCGCTCGACGGCGGCTTCGGGCTCAGCACGAGAGTGTCGAGATCGGCGAACCAGTCCTTGGCCACACTCCCCTGCGTTTCCAGCGCGAAGTTATAGCCTTCGCCATGACCACGGGCGATCAGCGGACCGAGCGGCTGGATCGCCGGGTTTCCGCCAGACAGCGAAACCGTCAGCGGCCTGCCGCCCGAAAGCCGGGTCACGTCCTGCCAGATTTCGTCGACCGACATCGGCTGCCATTGATCGCGATAGTCGCTGTCAACGGCGTGCAGCGTATCGCACCAGGAACAGCGGTAGTCGCAGCCGCCGGTCCGCACGAAGACGGTCGGCAGGCCGATCAATATGCCCTCGCCCTGGATCGTCGGCCCGAATATCTCGCTGACGCGGATCCGGGCCTCGCGTGCCTCGCTCATGGCCGGTATTCCGCCCATGTCTTCGGCGTTTCGCTGACGCGCACCGCTGAGGTCTCGGGCAGCATCGCCTTGCACCAGTCGTAGAAATGCTTGGCAAGACATTCCGAGGTCACGCGGCCGTGACCGAGGACGTCGTTGAGATGACGGTGATCGAAATTGTCGTCGATATAGCGCTTTAGCGGCGCCAGCTCATGATAGTCGCGCACGAAACCATTGGCGTCGAGCTCGGTGGACGAAAGCTCGACCTCGACGATATAATTATGCCCATGCATCCGGGCGCATTGATGATCGTCGGCAAGATGCGTCAGCTGATGCGAGGCGGAGAAGTGGAATTCCTTGGTGATGCGGAACATCACTTCACCTCTTGAGCCAAAAAGCCCGACGTCGCCGTCACCCAGAAATCCGGATCCTCATAGTCCGTCGGATCCTCGACGCCGGCGAGATGGAAGGCTTCGCGCCGCTCGACGCAGGTGCCACAGCGACCGCAATGGCGCGCGCCACCCTTGTAGCAGGACCATGTCTCGGCGAAGGGGGTATTGTGGCGGGCGCCGTCCGTCACGATGTCGGCCTTGGATGTCATGACGAAGGGCGCGTAGAGCGAAACGCTGGCATAGCCGTCGAGCGCCTGGTTCTGCATCTGCTGAAAGGCGTCGATGAAGCCCGGCCGGCAATCCGGATAGATGAAATGATCCCCGCCATGAACGGCGACGGCAACCGCATCGGCCTTCTGCGCGGCAGCAAGACCAAAGGCGATCGCCAGCATGATGGCGTTGCGGTTGGGAACGACGGTCGCCTTCATCGTTTCCTCGGCATAGTGCCCGTCGGGCACATCGACATCGTCGGTGAGCGCCGAGCCGGTCAGGTGCTTGCCAATGGTGGTGATGTCGATGATTTCATGCGGCACGCCAAGGCGCGTGGCGCAGGCGGCGGCGAAATCCAGCTCCTTGCGGTGCCGTTGGCCGTAGTCGAACGAGACGAGGCCGATAAGCTGATGTTCCGCGGCGACCTTGTGGGCGAGCGAAACGGAGTCCAGTCCGCCGGAGCAGACGACGATGGTCTTCATAATCTATGATCCCTTGTTTTGACCGGGTGGGCTGCGACCGGATACCTGAGCTTTTCAAAAGCTGCGGGAGCGCTCACTACCAGCAGAAGCCCTGCGAAGCAAGCGGATCAGCAATTCCACAAGAAAGTGTGCCGTTGCCCAGGGCAGACCGCACTCAGCCCTTCGTGACTATCCAACGGTTCGGAGAACATAGTTCAAGGTTTGCTTACCGCACCTGTTCGGCATCGACAGGTTTACTAAAGCACCCGTGGAATTCGCCGATCGACGGCATCCAGCCCTTAGGCGGCAGTCCAATCGACGCCCGTCGCTAGCAGAAAATACTAGAAATGGCGAAAAATGGGACGAAGAACGCGAAAACTTTCATTTGAACAAATATAAAAGCAAACAAATGCCACTCGATTTAGGCTAAACCACCCTGCAGGAGCGAGCGGGGAATCGGCCCGCCACGAATGAGGAACAGACAGGAATAGACGATGAGTGACAGCGGCCCGCAGACCCTGGTATTTGAGAGAAATTCGAACCCCGTTCCGGCTAGCGAGCGCGAAGCGCTGCTCCAGAACCCCGGTTTCGGTCGTGTCTTCACCGATCACATGGCGACGATCCGTTATTCCGAGGGACGCGGCTGGCATGACGGGAAGATCGAGGCGCGCAAGGCGTTCTCTCTCGATCCGGCGACGCTGGTGTTCCACTATGGCCAGGAAATCTTCGAGGGTATGAAAGCCTATCGCCTGCCCGATGGCGGCGCCACGCTCTTCCGTCCCGACGCCAATGCCCGGCGTTTTCGCAATTCCGCCACGCGGCTGGCGATGGCGCCGCTGCCGGAGGAGCTTTTCCTCGAGTCCGTACGCGAACTGGTCAAGATCGATCGGGACTGGATACCGACGACCGACGGCGCAGCGCTCTATCTCCGGCCATTCATGATCGCGACCGAGAGTCTGCTCGGCGTCAAACCTTCGGCCGACTATATCTACTGCGTCATCGCCTCCTCCGTCGGTGCCTACTTCAAGGGCGGAGCGTCGGCTGTAACAATCTGGCTGTCGGAGAATTATACCCGCGCTGCTCCCGGCGGCACCGGCGAAGCCAAGTGCGGCGGCAACTATGCGGCAAGCCTTTCCGCGCAGGCGGAAGCGACCCGCGAAGGCTGCGATCAGGTCGTTTTCCTCGACGCGGTGGAGCGTCGTTTCGTCGAGGAGCTCGGCGGCATGAACGTCTTCTTCGTCTTCGATGACGGCTCGCTCCAGACTCCGCCGCTGACCGGCACGATCCTGCCGGGGATTACCCGCGATTCCCTGATCATATTGGCGCGCGAGCTCGGGCTTACTGTGCGCGAAGAGCCCTATGCGATCGACCAGTGGCAGGCGGATGCAACCAGTGGCCGGCTACGCGAAGCCTTCGCCTGCGGCACGGCCGCAGTGGTAACGCCGATCGGCAAGCTCAAGGGCCGTACGCACAATTTCACCATTGGTGATGGCGGCGCCGGCCCGGTGACGATACGCCTCAAGGCGGCGCTGCTCGACATTCAAAACGGACGCACGCCCGACAAACACGGCTGGTTGGAGCGGCTGTTCTAGGCGATCCGCCCTCCCCCGAACATTCGTTCGACCCGACTTGCAACTTGCGCCGCCCGGATAAAGCCGTGGCGGCGCAAGCTTATTATGCAGGTGAGCCTACGGCTCCATCACATGATCGACCGGCAAGTGAATACTTACCCTTGCCCGGATATCGGTCGCACTGGCCGCAACCATCAGCTCGTATTCTCCGGCATCCGCCCGGAAACGACCGGCCTCGACGTCGAAGTACGCTAGATCCCGGGGCGTGATCTTCAGCTCCGCCGTACCGGTCGCACCCGGATCCAGTTTCAGCTTCGCAAAGGCCCGCAGCTCCTTGAATGGTCTCTCGACCCTGGCGTTGGGAGAGTGAACATAGAGCTGCACCACATCCGATCCCACCCTGTCGCCGACATTGGTGACATCGACCGTCAGCGTAAGACCATCCGGACCCATTTCGGTTCCCGATAGTTGCGGGGCGCCCCAGGCAAAACGGGTGTAGCCGAGACCGAAGCCGAAGGGGAAGAGCGGTTCGATCTCTCTTGTATCGTGATGGCGATAGCCGACGAAAATCCCTTCCGCGTAGCGCACATGCCCGTCGTGGCCGGGATAGATCGACGGATCGCCGCTGATGGCGGAATTATCCGTAAGCGCCTTCGGGAAGGTTTGCGGCAAGCGGCCGGCAGGCTCGACATCGCCGAAGAGAACATCCGCAAGCGCATTGCCGAGCTCTTGACCGGGATACCACATCTGCAGCACCGCACGTACCTTGCCAAGCCATGGCATTTCGATGGGACCGCCCGTTTGCAGTACCACGACCACGTTGGGATTGGCTTCCGCGACTTTCTCGATCAGTTCTTCCTGACGACCCGGCAGGCGCATGTCCGGCAGATCCAGACCTTCGGTGTCCCACTCGCCCTCGCGGCCGACGAGGACCAGCACGATATCGGACTTGCGGGCGGTCTCGACCGCTTCCGCGATCCCGGCATCGCCAAGCGGCTTTTCAACACCGAAGCGGAGCGCGCATATGTTGATGCCGTCCAGACTTGCCTTCGGCGCTTCGTATTCGACCACGACCCGGTAACGGCGTCCAGCCTCAAGCAGCTTGGACCGGCGCTGTTCGTCATTCGCAGTCCCGAAGAAATTCTCACCCTTCGCCCAGCCTTCATAGCCGTTGACGATAAGCTCGCCATCGACGTAGAGCCGGGCAAGACCGGCATTGGTCATGCCGAAGACATGCTCGCCACTTTCCTCGGGCAGGAAAGTTCCTGTCATGCGGGCGGAAAAATCGGTGATATCGAGGGTTTCCGCCGGAAGATCGAACCAGAAGAATTCGCCCTTGTCTCCCGCCTCGACATGAACCGGCTGGCCTTCGCAGCCGCGACCCTTGAAATATTCTACCGTCATCTCACCGCTGAAAAGATCGACCAGCCGGTTGTTGGCGGAGCCGGCCGCATGGCGGATGCTGTTGGCGTTGGAGAGCGCCGCCCGAATGCCTTCCAGCGGGCTCACCGTATAATGCGCTGATATCCGCGCGCTGCCGCCGCCCATGACGCGAGCGGAGGCCGCATTCGGCCCGATGACGGCGATCTGGTCGACGGAGGATTTCGCAAGCGGCAGCACACCATCATTCTTCAACAGCACGGCCCCTTCCGCGCCCAGTTGACGGATGAGCGCGCGATCCTGTGGCAGATCAAGCGCGTGTTCGGTGAGATCCGGCGCATTTTCAAAGGCACCGACCCGTTCGAGAAGAAGGAGAATGCGGCGTGCGGAAGCGCGCACGGTCTCGGCCTTTACCTTGCCTTCCCGCACTGCCGCGACCAGCTTATCACCCCGATCGCGCGCAGGGCCTGGCATTTCCAGATCGAGCCCGGCATTGATGGTTTCAGCCGTCGAGTGCGAGCCGAACCAATCGGACATGACGACGCCATCAAAGCCCCATTCCTCGCGCAGGACTTTCGTCAGCAGCCACGGATTTTCGCTCGTATAGGTACCATTAAGCCTGTTGTAGGAGGACATGACGGCCTTCACGCCGGCCTTCTTTACTGCCTCCTCAAAGGGCGGCAGATAGATTTCACGCAGTGTCCGCTCGTCGACATCGGACGACATGGTCTGCCGCTCGATCTCGGACTCATTGGCGACGAAGTGCTTGATCGTGGCGGCCACGCCCGTGCTCTGTACGCCGTTGATATAGGCGACGGCGCAGGCGGCCGTCAGCGCCGGATCTTCCGAATAGCATTCGAAGTTACGGCCGTTGAGGCCAGAGCGGTGAATGTTGACGGTCGGAGCCAGAAGCACCGACGCACCCTTGCTCTTGGCCTGTCCGCCGAGCGCCACACCAGCGCGCTCGATCAGCGCCGGATCCCATGTCGCTCCAAGCGCGATCGCCACCGGAAAGCAGGCGGATTGGACGCCGCCGACCAGCGACCCGCCGCCGCGTGCGCCATTGGGGCCGTCGGTCACCTTGATCTTCGGCACGCCGAGCCGCTGGACCGCAACCGTCGTCCAGAAATCCGCGCCCGAGAGCAGCGACACCTGCTCCTCCAATGTCATCTTGTCGAGAATATCGTCGATCATAGGGGATCCTCCCATGTTAACCGGTCCGTTCGGGACCACCAGACAGGCGTTGCCGCCCGGAATATTGGATTTTATCAACGTGCACCACGAACCGGCATGATCGCAAGCGCACCAAGAAAGGCGCTGACCGCCGCCACAGCATAGAGCAGCGTGTAATTCTGTCCCGAGCCGATGGCGAGCACGACCGGCGCGATAGCCGGCGCGATGGATTGCGGAACCGCATTGGCGATGTTGAGCACGCCGAGATTCTTTGCCGCATTCGTTTCGCGATCCGGCAGGATATCCACGACCAGCGCCTGGTCTACGGCATAATAGACGCCGAAGCCGACCGAGGAGATGGCGACGCCGACGAAGAACATATCGAGGTCGGGTGCCATCATGATCACGGCAATACCGAGCGCATAGGTGGCAGCTGCAGCGAAGACAAAGGGTTTGCGGCGACCTGTCCGGTCGGAAAGATAGCCGGAGATGATCGAGGAGGCGACGACGCAGCAAGTGGTGATCAAGATCGAGAAGAACATGGTCCGGCCGATGCCGGTCTCCGCGACGCCGAGTTGATCGGTGAGATAATAGACCTGATAGGAGGTCAGCACCGCAAAGCCGAAGAACACCAGGAAGCGGCTGAGCCAGGCATAGCCGAAGTCGCGATACTTGACCGGATTGACCCAGAAGCTCGCAGCGAGTTCACCCAGCAGGTTACCTGCAGGCGCCGGCTCGTTGTCGGTGGGGCGATCGTCCAGCAGCAGGGCGAAGCCGATGATCGTGACGAGGCCGATCGCGGTCGGCACCAGGAACATGGCATTGCTGCCCGTCCCCGTCAGCGACACGACGGCGCTACCGATCAGCAAGGCGACATAGACCGACATGCCGGCAAGCGCCGAAATCATGCCGCGCTGCTGTTCCGGCACCTGATCGGGCACCACGGCAACCAGAGCCGCAAGCATCGCGTTATAGGCCACCTGCACGGCGCACCAGGCAATGCCGATCACCAGCAGACTGGAGGAATAGGCGATCACAAGCTGGGCGAGGCTGCCGACGATGACGCCGCCGATGAGCCATGGCCTGCGGCGACCGAAGCGGGAACGCGTGCGGTCGGAAAGCTGACCGAATATCGGATTGGCGAACAAAGCAAACAATGCGCCGCTGCCGAGAATCGCGCCGAGGCTGGCGCCCTTGTCGACCGGATCGAGCGCGCTCACGCGAATGGCAAGGGTGACGGCGATCGGCGTCATCACGGCAACGAAGAAACCGAGATTGGCAAGCGCAAAACCGACGATAAACGGAATGCCGACAGCCTTGCCCGAAGCGCCTGGTTGATGGGCATCCGCATTGCCGAGGCTGGCATGTACGATGGTCATGAGATATCCTCCACTCTTAAACCTACTGAGTAGTCGGTCTTTTTAAAGAGTCAAGAGACGAGTAGCGGCAGGTTGGCTGGGGCAGGTAAATCGCGCTAGAACAGAATGAAATTGGGGGAAGCAAAAGAATGATCGTCGGGACGGACACCGAAATTCAAAGCGAAGGCAAGCGACGGAGAAACTCCGCCAAGGGCGCTTCGCGACGTGAGGCGATCCTCACCGCCGCCATGCATCGTTTCTCCAGGGAAGGTTATCAGAATGCCGCCATCGCGGATGTCGCCAAGGATGTCGGCTTGTCCCTCCCCGGCCTACTGCATCATTTTCCGACCAAGGTGGATCTGCTGCTGGCCATCCTCGACAAGCGGGATCTCGAAAGTTCGGCCGCGATCGACATCGGTCAGGCGAATTGGCACGCTTTCCTGCTCGGCCTCATCCAGATCGCGAAATACAACACCAGCATTCCGGAGGTCGTGCGCGCCTTCGCGATCCTCAATGCCGAAAGCCTGACGCAGAACCATCCGGCAAAGGCCTGGTTCGGCAATCGCGCGCAACAGCTGCAAGCGAATATCGCGGCAAAGCTCGAAGACGGCGTCCTGCGGGGCGAAGTGAAGCGGGATGTCGACTGTCCGGCGATCGCCGCCGAGGTGATCGCCATGATGGACGGCCTGCAGATGCTGTGGCTGCGCGATCCCACCTCCTTCGACATGGTCGGAGCCATCGCCGGCTATATCGAGCGCCTGATACTGGATCTCCGGACTACACCCGCGACGCAGATTTAGCTTCCGGAGATCAGGACGACCGGACGCGCTCGTCTTCTGCTGCCACCGTCGACGGCGACAGGCCAGTCCAGCCCTTGAAAGCCCGCCAGAATACCGTGCTGTCCGCATAGCCCAGCGTGTCGGCGAGGCGGGAGTAGCCCGATGTGCCGGCCCTGAGATAAAGCTGCGCGATCCCGGCGCGATATTCCCGCACTAGGGCGCGAACCGACGTATTCTCGTCGCCGAGGCGCCGCTGCAGGGTTCTGACTGAAAGCTTCAGTTCCGTGGCAATGGCTGCGATGGTGATCGGCTTGTGACCGAGATAGATAGCGATGACCGACAGCACCTTTTCCCGCACGCTGTCCTGATCAACATTGCCGGAGGAGAGATCGCCGATATGGCGCTCGAGGATCGCCGTCAGATCGCGATCCTCGTTGCGATAATGGCGGTCGGCATCCGCCTTTAGCATGACGATCCGGTTGCTGGATTGCGAGAAGAGAAGCGGAGCCCGGAAGATCCTTTGCAGCGGCTCCCGGTCGCGCGGCGCCGCATGCTCTAAGTGGATTTCGACAGGCCGCCAGGACGCACTGAAGGAACTGCGGACGAGTTGGCAGGATGCGGCAAGCGAATATTCCGTATCCTGATGGCGCGGCCAGAGCCGCGGATCCTCCAGTTTATAGCTCCATATCAGATGATCGCCCTCTTCGATCAGGCCGGCGCGCGTCACGCCCTGCAGCGCGACGACGTGTTTCGACAGGCGTTGAAAGGCGGACCGGATGGTCGAGGAGGCGGAAAACAAGATGCCCAGCGGACCGATATCGGCCGGCTTGAACGAAATGCCGAGCCGGGCGCCTAGCGTCGGTTCACGCAGGATTTCGGCCGCCTCTTCGAAGATAGCGACATAACGCGCCAGAGGTACAAAAGCGTAGGGATCATCGAGCTGCGACCGCAAGATCCCGTGGCAGGCAAGCAGAACGTCGGTTTTGCCGTGTTTTTTATCCAGTTCCTGCACCAGAGGAACAAGGACAGAGGCGCGAATTGCGGCAATCGCGGGAGGGCGCCTGCTGAAATCGGATGCACCTGCCATTCAATTCACCTTCATGGCGCCGCGTGGCGCGGTTTATCGAATATATGGCGTGTCCTGCAATTCTTGGACCAGACCGAAATCCCTAGCCTGAGCCGATAAAAGCTAAAAAGAGGGGTTCTCATGTCTGTCGAAACGAGCATGCCCAATCAACCACCATCAGGCCGGCTTCAGAAGAATTCGATCGGCCTTCTTCACATCGTCTTCTTCGTCGTCGCGGCGGCAGCGCCGCTGACGGCGGTGGTCGGCGCATCGCCCGCCGCCTTCGCATTCGGCAACGGCGCGGGCGTCCCCGGCGCCTTCGTGCTGTCCGGATTGCTCTATCTGATCTTCAGCGTCGGCTTTACGGCCATGAGCCGCTATGTCGGCGGCGCTGGCGCCTTCTACACCTACATCGCCCAGGGCATCGGCAAGCCGGCCGGCGTCGGTGGTGCGATGATGGCGATCGTCACCTATAGCGCCGTCCAGATCGCGATCTACGCGCTGTTCGGCGTCTTCGTCGGCGGGGCTCTCGCGCCGCTCGGCATGACGCTGCCATGGTGGGTCTATTCCTTTGCGGCGATCGTCATCGTGACGCTGTGCGGACAGCGAAACATCGCCTTCAGCGGCCATATTCTCGGCGTCTGCATGATCGCCGAGATCGCCATCCTGCTGCTGCTCGATATCGGCATCGTCATTTCCGGCGGCGGACCGGAAGGCATGGGATTGACCTCCTTTGCCCCCTCCACCGTTCTTGGACCCGGTCTCGGCGTGGCGCTGGTCTTCGTCATCGGCTCCTTCATCGGCTTCGAAGCAACGGCGATCTTCGCCGAGGAAACCGAGACGCCGGAGAAGACCATTCCGCGCGCGACCTATGTCGCGGTGTTGCTGATCACCGTCTTCTACGCATTCTCCACCTGGGCCATCGTGCAATATTACGGGCCATCGAAGGTTTCGGGAGCAGCCCAAGCCGGCCTCGACACCTTCTTCTTCAATGCTGCCGGCGCCGTGCTGGGCAGTTGGTCGGTACAGGTGATGAACATCCTGCTGATCACCAGCCTGTTTGCCTGCGTGCTGTCGTTCCACAACACCATCAACCGCTATTTCTTCGCACTGGGTCGCGAAGGCATCGTGCTCCAAGTCCTCGGCACCGTGCACGCCAAGCATGGCTCGCCCTATATTGCTGGCCTTGTGCAGAGTGCCATTGCCGCAATCATCCTGGCGGGCTTCGTGATCGGCGGTCAGGATCCCTACGCGGTGGTCTTCTCCTGGATGGCGGCCC
>DASVPC010000272.1:0-6121 GCA_036383055.1 Rhizobium sp.
CATGCCCGTGCCTAACACGAGAAGCTTGAGCGGAAAGAAGACTATAGGGAACCAATCCCACATTTCGGATATTTCCAGGCTGTTACTTGACACTATCTATCGTGAGGGAGCACTACCTCAAAACTGCTGCATACAACATCAGCCATGTTGACGCAGATGAGATCATAACATTCCCATCACACGGCATGAGTGGCTTGCCGCATGTTCCGGACAGGTTGTTGAACCTAACAGGCCAGTGACCGCTTCTGGCGCAAAGCAGCCATGCTGCTGCCTAGCACGACGGCATCGAATGGCATCATATCAACAACCCAGCCTCTCGCCGCTACGTCTTCGGCTGCTTCTCCAGCAGATCCGGCCGGCGCTCTTTCGTCAGCTTCTCGGCTTCCTGCCTTTGCCATTTGGCGATGGCGCCGTGGTTGCCGGAGGTCAGGACGGCGGGGATTTCGCGGTCTTCCCAGAGCTGGGGGCGGGTATAGTGCGGGTGCTCCAGCAGGCCGCCTTCGAAGCTCTCGTGCAGGCCGGAGAGATCGTTGCCCATGACGCCAGGCAGGATGCGGACGATGGCGTCGAGCAGGATCAGCGCCGCCGGTTCGCCGCCGGAGAGGATATAGTCGCCGATCGAGACCTCCTCGAGATCGCGTCCGTCGATCACCCGCTGGTCGACGCCTTCGAAACGGCCGCAGACGATGATGACGCCGTCGCCGGCGGCGAGCTCGCGGACGCGGTTCTGTGTCAGCGGCTTGCCGCGCGGGCTCATCAACAGGCGCGGGCGATTGTCGTTTTCGGAGGCATGGTCGATGGCGCGGGCGAGCACGTCCGGCTTCAGCACCATGCCGGCGCCGCCGCCGGCCGGTGTGTCATCGACGGTGCGGTGTTTGTCGGTGGCGAAATCGCGGATCTGCACGGTGTCCAGCGCCCATTGCCCACGCTCCATCGCCTTGCCGGCGAGCGACGTGCCGAGATGGCCGGGGAACATCTCGGGATAGAGCGTCAGGATGGTCGCCCGAAAACTCATGGCCTCATCACTTCCAATTGCTGGTTACGTCTTCGTCTTGCCGGGCGGCTTCGGCGGTTTGCCGGTGAGATCGTCGGGGGTGTCGATCAGGCCGGCGGCCATCGGATCGATCACGATCTTGCCGCCTTCGAGATCGATTTCCAGCACGGCAGCCTCGGAAAACGGGATCAGCACCGGGCGCTTGCCCGGTCCCTTCAGCTCCAGCAGATCGCCGGCGCCGAAATCATAGACGCCGCTGACCGTGCCGTAGCCGGTGCCCTTGTCGTCGACGGCTTCCAGGCCCTCGAGGTCGGCATAGAAGAACTCGTCCTCCTCCAGCTCGTCGTCGGGCAGGTTGTCGCGTTCGATGTAGAGTTCCAGTCCGTTCAGCGCTTCGGCGGCATCGCGGTTGTTGACGCCGCGAAAGCGTACGATCACCACATTCTTGGCCTCGCGGATTTCCAGCACTTCGAAGCTACGGCCGTCCATGCTGTGCAGATGGCCGTAATCGCCGAGCGCGGTCGGGTCGGAGGTAAAGGCGCGGGCGCGCACCTCGCCCCGCAGGCCCTGTGCGGCGCCGATGGTTGCCATCAATACCGGGTTTTCAAGTTTCGTCATGGTCTCGTTGCCGACTGCCGGAGGATCGATTGCGTTCTCTCATAAGATGAAGCGCACGAATAGGAAACAAAAAACGGGCGGCATGTCGCCATGCCACCCGTTTCAGATCGTCGTTACGGCTGATTATTCAGCAGTAGCAGCGGCGGCGTCAGCAGCCTTCTGTGCCTTTTCAGCGGCGCGTTCCTGGGCGCGCTTGCCCGGCTTTGCCTTTTCCGGGTTGCTCTTGACTTCGCGCTTGGCAACGCCGGCTTCGTCGAGGAAGCGCAGAACGCGGTCGGTCGGCTGAGCGCCGTTGTCGAGCCAATGCTTGATGCGGTCGGCGTCGAGTTCAACGCGCTTGGCGTCGTCCTTGGCGAGCATCGGGTTCCAGGAACCGACCTTCTCGAGGAAGCGGCCGTCGCGCGGCGAGCGGGCGTCGGCGATAACAACGTGGTAGTACGGGCGCTTCTTGGAACCACCGCGTGCGAGACGAATTTTCAGTGCCATGTTTCTTACTCCTTAGGCTTTTTGTGACCGCTTGATTTGAGCGGTGTGTTTATTTCACGTTGCTGAGATCAGCAGCGATCTGTTCGTGATGCCGGATGACTTCCTTGATGACGAAGTTCAGGAACTTCTCGGCGAAATCCGGGTCCAGATTGGCATCCTTTGCCAGGCGGCGCAGACGTTCGATCTGGAATTCCTCGCGCGCCGGGTCGGCCGGCGGCAGATTGTATTTGGCCTTCAGTACGCCGACCTCTTTGGTACAGCGGAAGCGTTCGGCCAGCATATGCACCAGTGCGGCATCGATATTGTCGATCGACTGGCGGTAGTTGCCCAATTGGGCCTTGATGTCTGGATCAATCATGGGGGTCAACGATCCTTCTCACTTCTTCTTCGGCAAACCGGGCAATCCCGGGAAACCACCACCGAGGCCGGGCAGCTTTGCGCCGCCGAGACCTGGCAATCCACCGCTGCCCAAGCCCGGCAGGCCGCCGGGACGGCCAAGGCCGGCGGCTTCGGCCTGCTTCTGCAGGGCTTCGAGCTGCTTGGGGTCGATGTTCGACAGATCGGGCATGCCGCCCATACCACCGCCAAGACCCATCTTGCCGGCAAGGCCGCCCATCATCTGCTTCATCATGCCGCCTTTGCCCTTGCCACCCATCATCTTCATCATGTCCGCCATTTGGCGGTGCATCTTCAGAAGCTTGTTGATGTCGGAGGCGTCGGTGCCGGAGCCGCTGGCGATGCGCTTCTTGCGGGAGTGTTTCAAAAGATCCGGATTGGCGCGCTCTGCCTTGGTCATCGAGGAGATGATGGCGATCTGGCGCTTGAACAGGCGATCGTCGAGGCCGGCGGCGGCCATCTTGTCCTTCATGCCTGCCATGCCGGGCATCATCCCCATGATGCCGCCCATACCGCCCATTTTCTGCATCTGGCCAAGCTGGTCGGCCAGATCGTTCAGGTCGAATTTGCCCTTGGCCATCTTGGCGGCCATGGCGGCCGCCTTCTCGGCGTCGATATTCTCGGCGGCCTTTTCGACAAGCGAAACGATATCGCCCATGCCGAGGATACGGTCGGCGATACGGCGGGGATGGAATTCTTCCAGTTCGCCCATCTTTTCGCCGACGCCGATCAGCTTGATCGGCTTGCCGGTGACGGCGCGCATCGAAAGGGCGGCACCGCCACGGCCGTCACCGTCCATGCGGGTCAGCACGAGACCGGTGATGCCGACACGCTCGTCGAAATTGCGGGCGAGGTTGACGGCGTCCTGACCGGTCAAGCTATCCGCGACCAGCAGGATTTCGTGCGGATTGGACTTCTTCTTGATATCCGCCATCTCGACCATGAGCGGCTCGTCGATATGTGTGCGGCCGGCGGTGTCGAGGATGACGACGTCATGGCCGCCGAGCTTGGCGGCCTGCACGGCGCGCGCCGCGATATCGGTCGGCGACTGGCCGGCGATGACCGGCAGCGTGTCGATACCGGCCTGGACGCCGAGCTGGCGCAACTGCTCCTGCGCTGCCGGACGGCGCGTGTCGAGCGAGGCCATCAGGACCTTCTTGCGGTCGCGGCTGGTCAGGCGGTGGGCGATCTTGGCCGACGTGGTGGTCTTGCCCGAGCCCTGCAGACCGACCATCATGACGACGACCGGAGCCGGCGCGTTGAGGTCGATGCCGACACCTTCGCCGCCGAGCATCTCGATCAGCTCGTCATGGACGATCTTGACGACCATCTGGCCGGGCTTGATCGACTTCAGGATCTCGGCGCCGACGGCCTTTTCGCGAACGCGGTCGGTAAAGGAGCGTACGACATCCAGCGCCACGTCGGCTTCCAACAGCGCGCGGCGAACCTCGCGCAGCGCTGCGGAAACATCGGTTTCCGAAAGTGCGCCACGGCCTGTCAGTCCATTCAGGATGGAACCAAGACGGTCCTGGAGGTTTTCAAACATCAATTCTTCCTTATCGATCGCTCGGGGCTTTTGATTTGCGCCTATGCCTTATCTTTCTCGGCTCCGCCTCGAAAGGGATATGCGCGGGTCTTCGCCCGAAAACGTCGTGCTTTTCCATGACGAAAACAAGACGCAAAGCCAAAAAGCACCCGAGGGCGCAACGCGCTGTCGGGTGTTGACCTCCGGGATCTCTTTATACCTTGCAGGGTCCCGGTCGGTGGCTCGGAGGCTTGTGCTCGTCGCAGATGAGCCGGGATAAACAGGAAACGGCCGGCAAAGTCAAGCCAAAGGGCAAAAATGCCACAGCCGGGTCAGTGTGATCGGCTGGGGCCGCGAATGGGATTTCGTTGATGGCACAGTCCGCTATTGTTGTATCCACCCGCCGCGACGATGTGATTCCCCGAGACAGTCCCGAATGAACGATGCAGCCCTGACCAATCTCCTGACCGCTTGCCGCGTCTATGGCGGCGGTCGCGTCGATGCGCGCTTCAATGAGGCGGCGCAGGCCTTTTATGCCAGCGCCAAGGCGCAGCCGAAGATCGTGTCGCGGGCGGCGCGCGAGCTGCGCAGCCTGCCGCCTCCGGGTGCCGCTATCCTTGCGAATATGTTGGGCACCATCGCGGAGACGGTCGGTTCGCCGGAGCGCAGTGGTCCCGCGGTGTGGGAGCTTTACCTTGCCTGGCTGCCGCAGATCCATCGCGGTTTTTCGAGCCGCAAGCCGCTCAGCACTCGGCAGCAGCAATTGCTGGAGGCCTTTCAGCTTGTTGGCCAGTCGGTTGTCTCGCATCTCGCGATGATGCCTGGGGAACGACGGCTGGCACAGGAAAATGCGGGCCTTATGCGGCAGCTTCAGGATTTGCAGGATCATACGCCGGGCGCTGCCTGGGTGCGCCAGATGTTCCTTTGCCGAAGCGACGAGCTGATCATCCTGCACCAGCCGAGCGGTCGGGGTTTCCGGTTGCGCTATGAGAACATCGCCAATTGCTGCCATCTCTTCACGCTGATCCAGGCTGCCCTCGGCGAAACCCTGCCGGGCGGGCGCGAGCCCAACCGGTTCATCGTCGACATGGCGCGATGCGTAACGTTGGTGGAGGAGGGGACCGACGAAGCCTGGTGGCATTATGGTGCCCCGGCGTGTCAGGTTGCCATTGCCGGCGAGGCGTCCGTCGACAGCATTCCTCGCATCGATGGTACACAAATCATCCTTCTCGCGGCTGCCGCTGCCGGCGCCCCGCTCTGGGATACGAGCTTCTTTACGCCGCAGCTCTTCGCGATGCCGGCGAATGTCGTAATCGAGAGCGAACTGACCGCAGTGGAGAGCGGCGAATGGTTGGCAAAGGTCGGTGTACCGGCGGAACTAGGGGCTGGCACGCAATGACTGAAACATCCGGCTCCGGCAAAAAGCAGAACCCCTATTACCAAGGCCCCGTTTCCGACCATTTCGACGGCCTGCGGTTTTTCAATCCCGAAGGCGTCGAGCCCGGCAACCTTCTCGACGTTCTGAAATGGAAACTGGCGGGCGGGCGGGCGCGCTGGCCCAATCCGGTGGTCAGTGTCTTTCCGCCGGCAAAGCCCGAGAGGCATGTCTTCGGCGAGGCATTGCGGGTGACCATGGTCGGCCATGCCTTGATGCTGATTCAGGTGGCGGGGCTGAATATTTTGACCGATCCGGTCTGGTCGGAGCGGGCGAGCCCTTTCACTTTCATCGGGCCGAAACGGGTCGTTCCGCCCGGCATCCGTTTCGAGGACCTGCCGCCGATCGATCTCGTGTTGGTCTCGCACAATCACTACGACCATCTCGATCTCGCAACGCTGAAGCGGCTGCACGAGGCGCATGCGCCTGATATCGTCACGCCGCTCGGCAACGACACGATCATCAAACGTGGCGTTCCCGGCGCGAAAATCACCACGATGGACTGGGGCGATCATCTCGCCATCAGCGATAGGGTGACGATTGATGCCGAACCTTGCCATCATTGGTCCGCGCGCGGGGCAAACGATCGCCGCATGGCGCTCTGGGCCGCCTTCGTTATCACGACGCCGGCGGGCAAGATCTACCATGTCGGCGATACCGGCTTTCA
>DASVPC010000273.1:0-1851 GCA_036383055.1 Rhizobium sp.
GCGTCAGGCGGCGCAATTATCGTTCATGCCTGAATGGCCGTCTTTGCGAGCCCCGGCGCGCAAAGGTGTGCGCCTGTGGTGTGCCGGCATGGGCTCCCGCGCCGATGCCGGCACGATCCATCAGGCCGGTTCGCTGACGCGCGCGCTTTCCTTGACCTTTTCGACGGCATAGCCGGCCGAGCCGCCCTTCAGATACTGGACAGCGTCAAGCCCCTGGGCCGCAGCACAGGACTTGACCAGGTTCTGGATGGTGATGGCATCGAGGATCGATACGAACCGGCCCTCGTCGTCAAAGTGGATGTTCCCACCGAAGACGATGAAGAAGACCACCGTGTCTTCGGTGTTGGTTTCGGGGACGCAAAAGGTGTGCATCGACGACGACGGCTCGTACAGGTAGGAGCCTGGGACCTGCACCTGATCCGGATATTCCTTGTAGAACCAGCTGCCCTTGAGCGTATATCCGTGGACGGCGCCGGTGTGCAGGTGGGACGATACGACAATGCCGGGCGAGAAGATGCCGATCACCGCCGAGACCCCTGCCTCGGGATCGGCCAGCAGCGGCTGAAAATGGATCCCCGGCCCGAGCGCGTCCTTCATGACCGGGACATCGTTGACGTTGAGGGTGAGCAGTTCATCCTGCGGAAGCGAGAAGACGGGGGCCTTGAATGTGGTCTGGTCGTTCATGATACTCTCCTATAGCCCTGAATTTCGGTGCGACCCGAAGGGATGTTTCCTGATTGTCTGGCGGCGAAGCGCTAGCCGCCGTCCAATTGCGGAAGGACGACGACTTTAATATCCCGCTCGGGATCGCCGAGCCTGGCGAACGCTTCCTCGACACCGCCCAAGCCAACATGGCTGGTGATCAGCGCCTCAACCTTCAAACGCCCCGACACAATATGCGCGAACGCTTCCGCGAACTCCTGCGGCGTGTAGGCAATGCAGAAGGCCAGATCGATCTCCTTCATGATCGCGAACGTCGGGTAGAAACTGTCCAATTCCATGCACAGGCCAGCGACCACGATCTTGGAGCAGGGCGGCGCACCCGCCAGAATCTGCTGGATGATGCCAGGAACGCCGACGCATTCGAAGATGACGGATGGACGAAACGGAAATCCGTGGAACATCTGCGTTTGGCGGCCATATTGCGATGGATCCGCCGCAGCAGCCACCGATCGCCATGAGTCATAAGGCGATGTTTCGCGCGGATCGACCACAATGTCGGCGCCCAGCGCCTCGGCCATCGCACGGCGCGACGGCGAGAAATCCGCAGCGACGATCGGGCCGATGCCGCGCATCTTGAGAACCGCGATCACGGCAAGCCCAATGGGACCGCAGCCAATGACGATCGGCACTTCATCGGAACCGAGATTGCCACGGTTTACCGCGTGCAGCGCGACCGAGAGCGGTTCGGCCAGGGTCGCGATGTCATTGGGAATATCGTCCGGTACCGGGATCAGCAGATCTTCCGACAGCACCATATATTCCGCAAAACCACCGGGCGTATCCAGGCCACCGAAACCCAAGGTGACCGGCTGCGGCCGAAGCAGGAAGGGGGCCGAAACCACGCGGGAGCCTATCGCTCTATCCCGCCGGGCACCCTGGCCGTAATCAACTATCTCCGCACAGATTTCGTGGCCCAGGACGATCGGTTCTTCCGGGTCGAAGAGTTCGATCCCGGCGACTTCGCGGGCACTGGCCAGGAGCTGAGGACCATGCGTGACGCAGTGCAGATCGCTTCCGCAGATACCGCACGCGAGCACCTTGACCAGCACCTCACCCGCGCCCGGTTGGGGGATGGGCGCATTGGACATGGCCAGTTTGCCCTGGCGCATGACGACGGCCTGCATGTTC
>DASVPC010000274.1:0-35231 GCA_036383055.1 Rhizobium sp.
GGGGTCGAACTTGCCGGCATCATCGCCGAGCTCGCCCGAAAGACGCTGCCGAAGGAATTCCGCAATATCGATACCAGCAAGGCGAGGATCATCCTCGTCGAAGCAGGCCCGCGCGTTCTCGCAAGTTTTGTCGAGGAACTGTCGGACTATGCCCAAAAGGCGTTGGAAAGGCTGGGTGTCGAGATCCACTTCGGCAAGCCTGTCACGTCCTGTACTGCCGAAGGCGTGACGATCGGGGATACCTTCGTGCCATGCCGCACCATCGTCTGGGCTGCGGGCGTTCAGGCGTCGCCGGCCGCGGAATGGCTCGATGTTCCCGCTGATCGCGCCGGCCGTGTCGTGGTCGACAAGGAATTGCACGCGCCGGGCCAGCCGGATATTTTCGTCATCGGCGATACGGCGGCGGTGACGCGCGAGGACGGTAGTCCCGTGCCCGGTATCGCGCCGGCCGCCAAGCAGCAGGGGGCCTATGTCGCCAAGGTGATCAGGGCGAAGCTGGCGGGCCAGCCGGCTCCGGGATCGTTTCACTATAAGCACCAGGGAAGCCTTGCCACTATCGGCAAGAGTGCCGCGATCATCGATTTCGGCCGGATCAAGCTCAAGGGCTGGCTTGCCTGGTGGGTCTGGGGCCTTGCCCATATCTACTTCCTGATCGGTACTCGCTGGCGCATCGCCGTCGCGTGGAGCTGGCTGTGGATCTATATCAGTCGCCAGCACAGCGCCCGGCTGATCACGCAAAGGGAAACCATGCGCGAGGAATAAAAAAAGGGCAGCCAAGCGGCTGCCCTTTTCCTGTCGGTCTTTGCGCGGTGACGCTTAGGCCAGCGATGCGATGTCGATGACGAAGCGGTAGCGGACGTCGCTCTTCAGAACGCGCTCATAGGCTTCGTTGATCTTGTCGATGTTGATCAGCTCGATTTCTGAGACGATGTTGTGCTCGCCGCAGAAGTCCAGCATTTCCTGGGTTTCCTTGATCGAACCGATCATCGAGCCGGAGAGGCTGCGGCGACCGGGGATCAGCGAGAAGGCATGGACCGGAACGGCATGTTCCGGAACGCCGAGCAGCACCATGCTGCCGTCGTACTTCAGCAGGTTCAGGTAGGCATTCCAGTCGATGGCGGTGCCGACCGTGTTGAGGATCAGGTCAAAGCTGCCTGCGAGCTTGGTGAAGGTTTCGGCATCGCTGGTGGCGTAGTAGTGATCGGCACCGAGCTTGAGGCCATCTTCCTTCTTCGACAGCGTCTGGCTCAGAACCGTCACTTCAGCGCCCATGGCGTGCGCCAGCTTGACGCCCATGTGGCCGAGGCCACCCATGCCGACAACCGCGACCTTCTTGCCGGGACCGGCATTCCAATGGCGCAGTGGCGAGTAGAGCGTAATGCCGGCGCACAGCAGCGGCGCGCCTGCGTCGAGCGGAATATTGTCCGGGAAGGAGAGGACATAGCCTTCCTTGACGACGATCGAGTCGGAATAGCCGCCATAGGTGGGCGTCTCGCCGTCGGCTTCGACGTCGTTGTAGGTCTGGACCAGGCCCGGCATGTAATGTTCGTAGTCCAGGTCGCGCGTGGCGCAGGTCGTGCAGGAATTGACGAAGCAGCCGACGCCAACGCGGTCGCCGACCTTGAACTTGGTCACTTTCGAGCCGACGGCGGTGACGATGCCGGCGACTTCATGGCCCGGCACCATCGGGTACTTGGAGAAGCCCCATTCGTTGCGGGCCTGATGGATGTCGGAATGGCAGACGCCACAATATTTGACGGAGATGGCGACATCATCGTCATTCGGCGCACGGCGTTCAAAGGTGAAGGGGGTGAGCGGCTTGGACGCGTCGGTGGCGGCGTAGCCCTTTGCAATAGCCATGGGGAGTTCCTCTTTGGTAGGATTGGCTTCAGGTAAAGTCGAAATTCTGATGACTGACTATGCGTCGGAAACGGGCGACAGCGTTAGAGTGATCCTGCAAGCTTTGTGTACGATTCTCTGAATCTGGATGAGCCGCGCTCTTTCGGAACCGCAAAAGGAGACCTAGATAGGTCTCGACAAACCCTCGAAAATAATTGGTTGCGCATGACCCTGGCTTTCAATCCCAATCAGGAACTTGCTTCCATCATCGCCCGTTTCGCCACAGGGGACGGGGAGCATCGCACACCGATAGAAGGGCTCAATCTCTATCGGCAGTCGGCCGCGACCGTGTGGCAGCATGGGGCCTATCGGCCCTGTTTCGCCATTGTGGTCCAGGGGCGCAAAACCCTGACCGTTGGTGCCGACATATACCACTACGGCGTTGGCGAGTACATTCTGACCGCCCTCGACCTTCCCGTATCGACACAGGTCACCAATGTCGGCAGCGAAACGCCCTATCTTTGTTTCGGCATGGCGCTCGACAGCGAACGGCTGAAGGAGCTTCTGTCGCGCGTCAATATTCCACGCGAGGCGGTAACGGCGGAACCCGTGCGTGGGTTGGCGGTCAATCCGGCCTCGCCGGAGCTGCTCGATGCCTCGTTGCGACTTCTCCGATTACTCGATCGGCCGGAGGATATTCCGGCCATGGCGCCGCTGATCGAGCAGGAGATCCTCTACCGCCTGCTGACCGGCCCGAATGGTCCCCGGCTGTTGCAGGTTGCCATGGCCGAGAGCCAGAGCAACAGGGTGGCGCGCGCCATTGCGTGGATTCGCGGCAATTTTACCCAGCCGCTGCGCATCGAGGAACTGGCCGAGCGTGCCGGCATGAGCGTTTCCTCGCTGCATCATCATTTCAAGGCCGTCACGGCGATGACGCCGATACAATATCAGAAGCAGCTTCGACTGCATGAGGCTCGACGGTTGATGATCGTGGAGCAGCTTGATGTCGGCTCTGCCGGTCATCGTGTTGGCTATCAGAGCCCGTCGCAGTTCAGCCGCGAATATAGCCGTCTTTACGGCTTGTCGCCGCTCCGGGACGTCGAGGGCATGCGCAGTCCGGTCGCCGCGGAATAGTTTTGCATGCTTTATTGATGCGGTGCAGCGACGATTTTCGCTTGACGCTTGCTTTGCTCTACGCCATAACGCGCCACGAACCGTACCGTACGGTACTCATTTAAGGGTGGCCATCGTGCTTAGCGAAGCAGGACAGTCGAGCGAATTTTCGCCGCGCCAGAACGCCGTTCTGGAGCAGGCGTTGCGTTTGCTCGTCGATGGCGGCGAAAAGGCGCTGACGACCTCGGGCGTCGCGCGCGCCGCCAATTGTTCAAAGGAAAGTCTTTATAAGTGGTTTGGCGATCGCGACGGCCTGCTGTCGGCGATGATCACCTATCAGGCAAGCAAGGTACGCACGTTCGAACGTAATGGCGAGCGGCTGACGGCGGCGAGCCTGCACGATCATCTCGTGGTGTTCTCGCGCGATCTGCTGGAGGTTCTGGCGGGTGACGTGTCGCTGGCGTTGAACCGCCTGGCGATCGGCCAGTCGAACCGCGACGGCTCCAAGCTCGGCAAGCTGCTGCTGGAGCGCGGCCGCCGGCAGATCGACCGTCGCGCCAGCGGCCTCATCGACGCCGGCAAGCGGGCAGGCTTGCTGCGCTTCCTGGATGCCGACGAGGCTTATCACACGCTTTACGGGCTCATCGTTTCCGATCTGCATGTTCGCATGCTGCTCGGCGAGCCCGGTTTGAAGGATACGAGCCGGCAGGCGGAGAGGGCGGTCACCGCCTTTCTCAAGCTTTACGGCACGGAAAAAGTTTTGGCGGAAGCAGCCGCAACCGTCTGAGAAGTTTCAATTTACGCTTTACACCAGACAAGCAAAGGGAAGGAAAAACAATGCGCGTCTATTACGATCGTGATGCTGATCTCAATCTCATCAAGTCGAAGAAGGTTGCCATCATTGGCTATGGTTCGCAGGGCCGCGCCCATGCGCTGAACCTGAAGGACAGCGGCGCACAGAACGTTGCGATCGCGCTCAAGGCCGGTTCGCCGACCGTCAAGAAGGCCGAAGCCGACGGCTTCAAGGTCATGACGGTTGCCGAAGCCGCCGCCTGGGCCGACCTGATGATGATGGCGACCCCGGACGAGCTCCAGGCCGACATCTACAAGGCCGACATCGCTCCGAACATCCGTGACGGCGCTGCCATCGCTTTCGCACACGGCCTCAATGTTCACTTCGGCCTCATCGAGCCGAAGGCTTCGGTCGATGTCGTCATGATCGCTCCGAAAGGCCCGGGCCACACGGTTCGCGGCGAATACCAGAAGGGTGGCGGCGTTCCTTGCCTCGTCGCCGTTCACCAGAACGCTTCCGGCAATGCGCTTGAACTCGCTCTCTCCTACGCCTGCGGCGTTGGCGGCGGCCGTTCGGGCATCATCGAAACCAACTTCCGCGAAGAGTGCGAAACCGACCTCTTCGGCGAACAGGTCGTTCTGTGCGGCGGTCTCGTCGAGCTCATCCGCGCTGGTTTCGAAACGCTGGTCGAAGCCGGCTACGCACCGGAAATGGCCTATTTCGAGTGCCTGCACGAAGTCAAGCTGATCGTCGACCTGATCTATGAAGGCGGCATCGCCAACATGAACTACTCGATCTCGAACACGGCAGAGTGGGGCGAATACGTCACCGGCCCGCGCATCATCACCGAAGAAACCAAGGCTGAGATGAAGCGCGTCCTGAAGGACATTCAGACCGGCAAGTTCACGTCGGACTGGATGCAGGAATACCGTTCGGGTGCGGCCCGCTTCAAGGGTATCCGTCGTCTGAACGACAGCCACCAGATCGAAGAAGTCGGCGCCAAGCTGCGCGGCATGATGCCCTGGATCGGCAAGAACAAGCTGGTCGACAAGAGCGTCAACTAAGCTTTTCGGCTATCGCTGAAATAGAAAAGGCCGGGGCGAAAGCTCCGGCCTTTTTCTATTTCCGCGCTTTGACGTAGAGCCACTTCGTCGGCTTGCCGTCGAAACCGCCGCCGTCTGCTTCCGTCATCTTTATATCTCTCCAGCCGCCATTGCCGAGGATAGCCGTCAGCCATGTGGCTGAGGGGTAGTTGTAGTATCGGCCGAACGTATCATGCCCTTCCGCCTCGCCGGCTTTGAAGGTGGCATGGAAGATACCGTTGTCTTTCAGTGCGCGGTGGGTCCGATCGAGAATATCGGGCAGAGCAGCGCGAGGCACATGCAGCAGGCTGGCTTCGGCCCATATGCCGTCGTGAGCGTCTTCGATATCGAGCGTTTCGAACCGCAATATCTGCACGGGCTTGCCGATCAGGGCTTCCGCCTGTTTGGCAAGCTCGGTCGAACCATCGGTCGGCGTCACGTCGAAGCCGCACGAGATCATGTAGGCCGCATCTTGGCCACCACCGCAGCCAAGCTCAAGGATCGATGCGCCTGCGGGCAGGGCCGCGAGAAAGGCATCGAGCCGGTTTCGCGGCAGATTGCGCTCGCGTGTGGCATAGACGGCGGCGTTGTCGTTGTAGAAAGAGGAGGTGGGGTCGTCGTTTGTCATGTCAAACTATTGCCTTCGGGAGATAAATTACGTTTTCCAACCCCTTGAAATGCGCGTCGCATGTCAGGACATCGGCGTCGTGCTGAAGGGCGGTCGCATAGATGATCGCATCGGCAGTGGTGAGCTTGTGTTGCACGGAGAGTTCGGCGGCGCGGCGGGCAGTTGCCGTGTCCAACGGTACGACGTTGCACAGCATCGTATAGGCGATGAAGTTGTTCAGAGCGTCTTCGCCTTGCTCGCGAAGAAGCCATTTGGAAAGTTCGAGTTGGACAATCGTCGGAACGATGCAGGCGTCGAGTTCCGGAATTTGATCGGACAGTTGCTGTCCAACCGGGCTGTCAAGAAGCCACTCGATCCACGTGGAACTATCGACCACGCGCATCAGAAACGGTCGTCCCGGTCGCGGTAGTTCTCTGGATTTGCACCGCGCGCCATGCCTTTGAGATCTGCCAAAGTTGGAACGGGCATGAGGAGCACACCTTTGCCTTTCGGAATGAACACGAACTCCTGTCCCGCGCTCCAGTGTTGCTGATCGCGCACTTCTTTCGGGATCGATATCTGAAATTTCGATGAAAGGGTCGCGGTGGCCATTCTTACGTTTTCCCTATCGATTGACATCGGGTAAGAATAGCACTTGCGCAAGGGGATGTGTAGGCCCTTTTGGCAGTGGGAAATCGGCATGCTGCGTTAGCGAAAAGTCCTCATTCTACCGATCAATCCTGATTCCTTGTCACCATTACAAACAAAATAGGTCAGCATTGTTGACTTATATTTTGTTGCGTGATTTTGTGCTGCAAAGACCAAAAATTACGAGGAAGCCCCATGTTGAATTGGGAAAACATCTTTGCGACGCGTTCCAGCCGGATGCGTGCCTCCGAAATCCGCGAGTTGCTGAAGCTCCTGGAGCGGCCTGATATCATCTCCTTTGCCGGCGGTATTCCCGATCCGGCGCTGTTTCCAGATCAGGAATTCAAGCAGGCTTATGCGGACATCTTTTCCGGCCCGGCGGTCAACGCGGCGCTGCAATATTCGGTCAGCGAAGGCTACAAGCCGTTGCGCGAGTGGCTGGCCGGCCAGATGGCGGCGCTTGGGGTTCCCTGCGAGCTGGAGAACGTCTTTATCGTTTCGGGTTCGCAGCAGGGTCTCGATTATCTCGGCAAGCTGTTCCTGTCGCCCAAGGACACTGCGCTGGTGACCGCGCCGACCTATCTCGGTGCGCTGCAGGCCTTCAATGCCTATGAACCGACCTATGATCAGCTCACGCCCGGCGGCAACCGTACTCCGGCCTCCTATCGCGCGGCTGCGGAGCAGGCGGGCGGCAGGGTGAAGTTTGCCTATCTCTCCGCCGATTTTGCCAATCCGACCGGCGAAACGGTCGATCTCGCCTCGCGCGAAAAGCTGATCGATCTCGGCGACGAGCTGGACATCGCGATCATCGAGGATGCCGCCTATCAGTCGCTGCGTTATGACGGCGAATCGGTCCCGCCGATCCTGGCGCGGGAAATCGCCCGCAAGGGCCATATCAACGATACGCGGACGATCTATTGCGGCAGCTTTTCCAAGACCTTGGCGCCGGGTCTTCGTGTCGGTTTCGTTGTCGCCAACGCGCCCGTTATCCGCAAGCTGGTGCTGATGAAGCAGGCGGCTGATCTGCATTCCTCGACGATCAACCAGATCGCCATCCATCAGGTCGCCGAGCGCGGCTTCGAGGCGCAGGTCGCCAAGGTCCGCAAGGCCTACAGCCACCGCCGCGACTGCATGCTGGCAGCACTTGCCAAATACATGCCTGAAGGCACGAGCTGGACCAAGCCGGAAGGCGGCATGTTCGTCTGGGTCACCCTGCCGAAGGGCATGGACGGCGCCAAGCTGCTGGCGAAATCGCTGGAGACCGTCAAGGTCGCCTTCGTGCCCGGCCAAGCCTTCTTCGCCGACGGCTCTGGCCCGAACACTTTCCGCCTCAGCTTTTCCTGCGCCAACGAGCAGATGATCGAGGAGGGGATTTCGCGTCTCGGCAAATTGGTTGCGAGTGAGATCGGGGCGATGGCGGCGTAAGCCGCCACGCCATTTTCATGCTTACTTCGCCAGATGAGGCGCGATCAGCGACAGGTCGGCCTCACTCAGGCGGTCACTAGCCGTATTGCGCTGGTGCCAATAAGGGTAGAGCAGCGGCAACAGGCTGACGTCGTCGAGGCGCTTGCGTTCTTCGTCGGTCAGTTTCAGCTCAGCGCTGGCGAGGTTGTCCTTGAATTGCGCGTCCGTGCGGCCGCCGATGATGACCGAGGTGACGCCCTTGCGGCCGATCAGCCAGGCGAGAGCCACTTGCGCCGCCGATACGCCGCGGCCATCGGCAATCTCCACCAGAGTATCGACGATGTTCCACAGGCGGCTCTCGTCGCGGATCGGCGGCTCGGTCCAGCCGGCGAACTGGCGTGTGCCTTCCGGCGTTGCTTGATTGCGGCGGTGCTTGCCGGAGAGAAGGCCGCCGGCGATCGGGCTCCAGACCAGCACGCCGAGGCCCTGATCGATGCTCACCGGCAGCAGCTCGTATTCGGCCTCGCGTGCTTCCAGCGTGTAATGGATCTGCTGGCTGACGAAACGCTGGTACTTGTCGCGCTCGCTGACGCCAAGCGCCTTCATGATGTGCCAGGCGGAGAAATTCGAGCAGCCGATATAGCGCACCTTGCCCTGGCGGACGAGCGTGTCGAGGGCTTCCAGCGTCTCTTCGAGCGGCGTCTGGCCATCCCATTGATGCAGCTGATAGAGATCGATGACGTCTGTCTTCATGCGCTTCAGGCTAGCTTCGCAGGCCTGGATCAGGTGCTGGCGCGAGGAGCCGACGTCGTTGACGCCAGGTCCCATTGGAAAGCGCGCTTTGGTGGCGATCAACACGCCGTTCTTGCGCGGGCCGCCGATGATCTCACCGAGGATTTCTTTCGAAACGCCCTGCGAGTAGACATCGGCCGTGTCGATCAGATTGACGCCGGCATCCAGGCACATGTCGACCAGCCGCTTCGCCTCGCTGACGCCGAGATCGCCGACGGTCTTGGCCCAGCCGACGCCGCCGAAGGTCATCGTGCCCATGGTGATGGTGGAAACCTTGAGGCCGGAACGGCCAAGCAGACGATATTCCATAGATTTGTCCTCCAAAAATCAGATCTGAAATTCGTGCGCTAGGAAATAGAGCGAGGTGCCGATGGTCAAGGTCGAATGATAGTATGAACGACACTGACACTCTAAATTGAACTGTCACAATCATGTTAAGCCGCACGTCTAAGGAACCCTCCTGATCACCCAGCCGAGGACGCTCCATGAAGACGTTTGTTTCCGCTTTTGCCGGCCTCTTGGCCGTCGCTCTTTTCTCCGGCGCAGCGACCGCCGCCGATCTCGTCCTCTATACCAGCCAGCCGAATGCCGATGCGCAGGCGACCGTCGATGGCTTCATGGCCGCCAATCCCGGTATCAAGGTCGACTGGGTTCGCGACGGCACGCCACAGATCATCGCCAAGCTGCAAGCTGAAATCCAGGCCGGCGCTCCGGTCGCTGACGTTCTGCTGATTGCCGATACGGTGACGCTGGAACGCCTGAAGGAAGCCGGCAAGCTGCTGGCCTATAAATCGCCGGAAGCGGTGAACTATGATGCGGCGCTCTATGATGCTGACGGCTATTACTATTCCACCAAGCTGATCACCACAGGCATCGTCTACAACACCGCCGCTTCGATGAAGCCGACGAGTTGGCAGGATCTGACCAAGCCGGAAGCCAAGGGTCTGGTCGCCATGCCAAGCCCACTTGCTTCGGGTGCGGCTCTCATTCATGCGCAGACGCTTGCCGGCGTGGGCAGCCTCGGCTGGGATTTCTATAAGAACCTCGCCGCCAACGGCGCGGTCGCTGCCGGCGGCAACGGCGCGGTGCTGAAGTCGGTCGCCTCGGGCGAGAAGGCCTACGGCATGGTCGTCGACTACATGCCGATCCGCGAAAAGGCCAAGGGTGCGCCGCTGGAATTCGTGTTCCCGTCCGAGGGCGTTTCGGCCGTGACCGAACCGGTCGGCATTCTTGCCAGCGCCAAGCATGCCGATGCCGCCAAGAAGTTCGTCGATTATGTCCTTTCCGAAAAGGGCCAGGAAGGTTTTCTGAAGCTCGGCTACATCCCGGCTCGCAACGGCATGTCGCTGCCTGCCGGTTTCCCGGCGCGTGACAGCATCAAGGTTTTGCCGTTGAATGCTGCCGAGGCCCTGAAGAACACCGATCAGGACCTGAAGACCTTCTCCTCCTATTACGGATCGAAGTGATCCGATCTGGGCAGTCGATGTACGGATATATGCGTAAGGCAAACAGCCAGCCAGCCTGGCTGTTTCCTTTTATCGTCACCATCGTGATGCTTTTGAGCGTGCTGCCGCTGGCGCGGCTGGCGGAGGCCGGCATCGCGGCGCTGCTGCGCGGCGGCGCCTATGAACTGGTCACCGATCCCGCCCTCTGGCGTTCGGCCTGGTACACGATCGAGACCGCTGTGCTCGGCACGGTGATTTCCGTGCTGCTCGGCTGCCTCTTCGCTTTCCTGCTGACTTTGACCGACATGCCGGGCAGGGGGCCGCTCGGCTTCCTTTTCGTCCTGCCGATGATGATCCCGCCGCAGGTGACGGCGCTGGCATGGGTGCAGATGTCCGGCCCGTCGAGCCCGCTATTGAAGGCACTGCATATCGCCCCGCCGCTCGGCTCGCCACAGCCGCTCTATTCGGTCGGCGGTATTGCGCTGCTTTACGGCGTGCAGCATGCGCCGTTGGTCTATCTGGCGCTTCGGGCCGGGTTGATGGCGCTGCCGCGCGATGGTGTTGAGGCGGCGAGATTGTCGGGCGCTTCTGGCCTCCGCGTCTTCCGCGATATCATCCTGCCGCTGTCGCTGCCGGGTGTCATCGCGGGCGCTGCCATCGCCTTCGTCTCCTCGGTCGGCAATTTCGGCATTCCGGCTATTCTTGGAATACCGGCCTCGATCTTCACGCTGTCGACGCTGATTTTCACCAAATTCTCCACCTTCGGCCCGCGCACCTTTGGCGATATCGCCCTGTTGTCGGCGATGATCGCGGTGATCTCGGTCGCGGGCCTTGTCGTTCAGGGCAGGGCGCTGAAGGGGCGGGATTATCGGGTGATCGGCCTGTCCGGCGCATCTGCCGCCTTCTCGCTCGGCCGCTGGCGCTTTGCTGCCCTGCCGCTGCTCTGGGCGATCCTGTTCATCATGCTGGTCGCGCCCTTCTTCGCGCTGGTCGCGGGCGCGCTGGTGCCGGCCTACGGCGTACCGCTGAGTTTCAAGACGGCGTCTTTGAATGCCTTCTCCGAAATCCTGTTCCGCCAGACGGTGACGCGCACCGCCTTTTCCAATTCCCTGTTTCTCGCCGGGACGACGGCGCTTGGTCTCCTGGCGGTGACAATCCTTGCGGCCTATGCGCTGACAAAGCGCAAGGACATGTTGAGCCGGATCGTCGGCGGCCTGATCGAGATCCCTTATTCGCTACCGGGGATCATCGTCGCCGTCTGCTTCATTCTTGTTTTCGCTGCACCCTTGCCAGTTCTCAATATCACGCTCTACGGCACGATCTGGATCATCCTGCTCGCCTATTTCTCCGCCTATTTCGCTGTCAGCCTCAAGCCGCTGATGAGCGCCTTCCTGCAGCTCGATCCGGCGCTGGAGGAGGCTGCGCGTTTGTCGGGAGCCGGCTTCTTTCGTCGTCTCTTTGATATTATCGTGCCGCTGATCGCGCCGGCGGCGGGGGCTTCGGTGATTCTGGTCTTCCTCATTGCCTGCAACGAGTTGACGGTCTCGGCCCTGCTCTGGTCGGCGGGCACACAGACGCTCGGCGTCGTGATCTATAATCTCGATGATGGCGGCAGCTCTGATCTTGCCTCCGCCATGTCGGTCATCGTCATCGCCATGGTCGTTGCCATGATGCTGCTGCTGGAAGTCCTGGCCAAGCGCCTGCCGAAGGGGGTGGTGCCGTGGCGAAGCTGATCCTCAATCATGTCAGCAAGGATTTCGGAACGGGCGGCCGCGCCGCTGTCCATGCGCTATCGCTGGATGTTCGCGAGGGTGGTTTCCTGGCGCTGCTCGGTCCCTCCGGCTGCGGCAAGACGACGGTGCTCCGAATGATCGCCGGCTTCGAGCAGCCGACGGACGGTTCGATCCATCTTGGCGAACGCCTGCTGGCCGACGCCGCCCATACCCTGCCGCCGGAGCGGCGCAATATGGCGATGGTGTTCCAGTCCTATGCGCTCTGGCCACATATGAACGTCGCCGACAATGTCGGTTATCCGCTGAAGGTGCGCGGCATTTCCGGCGAGCGTTATCGCCAGAAAGTGCGAGAGGCGCTGGCAACGGTGCGGCTGGAAGATTATGCCGAACGGCGCCCCGCTGATCTCTCCGGCGGCCAGCGACAGCGCGTGGCGCTGGCACGCTGCCTGGTGACATCGCCCGATGTCGTGCTGCTCGACGAACCGCTCGCCAATCTCGACCGTCATCTGAAGAAGGAGATGGAAGAGACGTTCCGCGAATTCCATCAGCGCTCTGGTGCCACCATGGTTTACGTCACACACGACCAGAGCGAGGCCATGGCGTTGGCGACCGATGTTGCCGTGATGTCTGAGGGACGTTTGCTGCAGGTCGCGGCGCCGGCAGAGATCTATGCGCGGCCGGAGGGGCGACTGGTCGGCGGATTGGTCGGGCAGGGCGCGATCCTTTCGCTCGCCATTCCGGATGGCAGGCCTCGGCTGATCGATTGGCCGGCACTGAAAGCGATCTGGAGCGAGCGGGAAGAGGAGATCCCGCGCACCGATATTCTCGTCCGGCCAGAGGATATTGTCGCCGATGCGGAGGGCATTGCATGCCGGGTAGATTCCGTCCTCTATGAGGGCGAGCGCTATGCGCTGCGTCTGTCGCTGCCAGATAGGCAGGTGTTGCGCGCCTATAGCCGCGACGCGGTGAAGCCGGGCGATGCCTATGCCGTCGCCATCCGCTCGGCTTGGCGGCTTTGATCGATGCGGCGCGGAAAGACAAGACGGTTGTTCGCTGTCCCCACCTGTGCTTGATTTGCCTGATATCACGAATGGGAGTCGCGCCGTCCCGGATCAGAGTTTCCCGATCGTCGGTCTCGGCGCCATAAACCGGAATGCCTCATGTCCCTGCGTCTTGCCACTTTCAATGTCGAAAACCTGCTGACCCGTTTCGATTACACCGGCTTTCGCAATCAGTTGCGGCAGGATCGTGTGCTGAAGCTGTTCGATGTGAAGAACGAGAACATCTATCAGCAGCTTGAAGCCGCCCGCGTGGTGGCCGCGACCGACGACACACGGCAGATGACGGCGCTCGCAATAGCCGATGCGGATGCCGATATCATCTGCCTGCAGGAAGTCGACAGCATGGCGGCGCTGCAGGCTTTCGAATACGGCTATCTCTACCGCATGGTCGGCAATGGCTATCGGCAGAAATTCCTGATCGAGGGCAATGACTCCAGGGGCATCGATGTCGCTGTGATGATGCGCGAGGAGACGCGTGACGGGCAGCCGATCATGCTGAAGGATATCAAGAGTCACGCCATGGTGACTTATCGCGAGTTCGATCTGTTCACCGACGAACTGGCGGCGCTCGGCCTTCACGAGGACGACAAGATCTTCAAGCGCGACTGCCTGGAGCTCGACCTAACCGTCGGCGGCGTGCCGTTTTCGCTTTATGTCGTTCATCTGAAGTCGATGGGGCCGGCGCGAGAGGGGGTCGATGGCCGCCAGTCGACCATGCCGGTGCGCCGCGCCGAGACGCTGGCGGTGCGCCACATCATAGAGAGCCGTTTCGGCGCTGGTCATACGGCAGCGAAGAATTTCGCCATCTGCGGCGACATGAACGACTATCAGGAGCGCGTTGACGTTATCGGCACGCGCCATACCGGCTATCGCTTCGAGCATCGCGATGAGGATGCGAGCGCACTCGATGTCTTCAGCGAGGACGGTTTCGTTGAAAACGTCATGCGGCGGCGCGACGAGCTCGACCGCTGGACGCTCTACCACGCGCGCGGGCCGCAGGAGCAGTGGCTCTGCCAACTCGACTATATCTGGCTGTCTCCGGCCCTGGCGCGCGCCAATGCGGCGCGGTTGCCCAACGTCGTCCGCTCCGGCCAGCCTTTCCGCACCATCTTTCCACCCGGACAGGAGGTGGAGCGCTATCCACGCACGGGCTGGGACAGGCCGAAGGCCTCCGATCATTGCCCCGTCGTCATCACATTGGATCTTTTATGAATTCTGCTTTCAAGCCGCAAAACGACATAGCCAGCTGGCCGCCAGAAAATACTGTATTTCCGGTCGCCCGCATCGATCTCAAGGTGAATGCCGGCGCTCACCCCTTTCACCTTGATGAAGCCGAGGCGGCGCGGGAAAACTGGAAGAAGGAGATTGCCGCCAATCCGGCGCTATACGACGGTCGTATGATCTTTCAGCATCGTCTCGAGGTCAGCGAGAAAGCCGTGGCCGGCGAGGGCTATCTAACGCCGTTCTCCACATTTATGTGGTGGCGCAAGCACAGGGAGGGCGGCGGCGGCTTTCATGTCTTCGCCTTTCCGGTTGCCGTTTCCTCCGACGGCGCGATCATCGCCATTCGCATGGCGCAGCACACGGCCAACCCCGGCCAGGTCTATTGTGCCGCGGGTTCGATGGACGAAAACGACATTGTCGACGGTCGTTGCGATGTCGAGGGTAACATGCGGCGCGAGGTTCTGGAGGAGACCGGTCTCGATCTTGGCGTGGCCCTTGCCGAGCCCGGCTATTATGCGACGCATGCCAACCGCTCCGTCACCCTGTTCCGCGTCTTCCGCTTTCCCTGGACCGCCGACGAGATGCTCGAAAAGATCAGGGCGCATATGCTGGTGGATGAGGAGAAGGAGATCGACGGCGCGGTCGCCATCCGCTCCGCCGATCCGACGGCACATCGCTACAGTTCGGCGATGCCGCCCATCCTGGCATGGTTCTTCGCTGGTGCGGAACAGCTTTAGCTTGCGCTCAAAAGTGTTGCCGTTATTTATGGGGAAGCCGGGTGGCTATGCAGTCTAAAGTCATGTGAGGGAGGCAGGGGTGGCCCGCAGCTTCAGTGTCTATGATGTGTTCACCGACAGCAGGCTTGCGGGCAATCCGCTGGCCGTGATCTTCGATGCCGAAGGCCTGAGCGACGAGGCGATGCAGGCGATCGCCAAGGAGATGAACCTTTCCGAGACGGTATTCGTCCTGCCGCCGCAGAATGCGGCGCATACGGCAAGCCTGCGCATCTTCACTCCGGGACGTGAACTGCCCTTCGCCGGCCATCCGACGGTCGGTACCGCGATCGCGCTTGCCGAGCGGGCGCATGCCAATCATGGCGGCGATATCGATCTGGTTTCGGTGCTTGACGAGCGGGTAGGGCCGGTGCGCTGCGCCGTCAGGCTGCGGCAGCAAAAGGCAAGTTTTGCCGAGTTCGATCTGCCGCGCAAATCGCAGCAAATCCACCTGCCGCTCGACAAGGCCGATATCGCCAACGCGCTCAGCCTGAAGATCACCGAGGTCGGCTTCGAGAATCACGTTCCATCGATCTGGAGTGCCGGCGTTCCGTTCCTGCTGGTGCCGGTGCATGATGTCGGAGCGGCTGAACGCTTGGAATTCGACCTGCAGCTTTGGGAGAAGATGGTGCCCTTCGTCGACGGTGCGCTCGCCTCCGCCTTCATCTATTGTCGTGGTGGCGTCAATCACAACGCGAAGTTCCACGCCCGCGTGTTTCCGGTCGGTATGGGTATCGTCGAGGACCCGGCGACGGGCTCGGCCGCAGCCGCGCTCTCCGGCGCCATCCATAAGTTCGATCAACTGCCGGACGGGCATCATCCAATCATCATCGAGCAGGGAGTCGAGATGGGTCGCCCGTCCTTCATCCACCTCCATATCGATGTCGATGGCGGCGAGATCGCCAATGCGCGAATTGGCGGCCAAGCGGTGCGTGTTGCGACCGGAATTCTTGAGCTTTGATTTCTTTGAGTTTTTTCCGTTCTTCGAAATTTTTTTGACGAATAACCAAAGAAAATTGATCTGGCCGCTGGACAATCAAACCGATCCTATTTATATGCCCGTTCACACCGCCAGCGAGCGGTTACGGGTGATTAGCTCAGTTGGTAGAGCAGCTGACTCTTAATCAGCGGGTCGTAGGTTCGAGCCCTACATCACCCACCAAATTCTCCTAGATTACATAGGGATAGAGGCGTCAGTTCAAGCTGGCAGCCTTCCCTTTTGGGATTTGGTTTTTGTTTGCGGGATCTCAGGACCACAAGGCTATAGGCATCGTCAGCTTGCGGAGCGGGTCGAGGAAGTCGACCTGATGATGGCGGATGAGCGGCCTCATCCGTATGGACGCCAATCGGCACACTTTTTCAAAGCAGAATCAAAATCGGGAAGTTTTGCAGGGAAACCGCGAAATTACGGGCGACCGCACGCGCCAGGCGTTCAACCAATCGACATTGGCTTTCTAGGTATCTGACATTCGTTGTCAGCGCTTACCTAATGCCTTTTATGTCCGCCGCCTTCCATCACGCTGAAGATGAAGATCACTACCAGGAGCAGGATCAGCGTATAGTCGAAGACAGACAGCATGCGGAGCAGTTCCATGATGTTTCTCCTCCCAGAGAACATGAACCAGAACGATCATTAGTATGTTCTTTTATTAAGTGTATGCCAAGGTTTTTACATCCTGCGGTGCAATAACGCCTTTGTGCACGGCACAAGGAAAGATTTGGTCGTAAAGGCGATATCGGTTTCGATGCCGTTGCGTCTGGTCACCGGAACCATTCGGCTTGCCACGGCATTCTATTGTCAATTAAATTTGTAGAGTATATTGCTGTGGAGCAGGCGCGATTGGCGGCGCCAAGATCGTTCGCGAGATCGATCGGACCGGAAGGATTTGGCGATGACCACTTATTCTCACGATTCGTCGCGTGATCGGCCAGTCATCGCAATTATCGGCGGCGGCGTTTCCGGCGCGGCAGTCGCCTTTCATTTGCTGCAACGCCGGCAGCTGCAGCCCGGTCAGCTTTTCATCTTCGAGCCACGCGCCAGGCTGGGGGCGGGGCTTGCATACGATACCCAGGATCCTGCGCACCGTATCAATGTGCCGGCGGCGAAGATGAGCCTGCTGCCCGACGATCTCGAACATTTTCAACGCTGGATCGAAGCCAATGATGCACTGGCCGGCGACGAGACGGCCGTGGCGGCGAATGGCAGCCTGTTTCCACGGCGCGAGGTTTTCGGACGTTATATCAATGACATGGTACAGCCTTTCATCGATGATGGCCGCATCACTCATGTGGCTGAGAAGACTGCCGACGTGCGGCGGTTGGATGGTCGCTGGGTGATCACGGACGAGGCGAGCCGGCGGCTGGAGGCGGATATTCTCGTTATCGCCACGAGCCATCCGTCGCCGTTGCCACCGGAGTCGTTGCGGAGCGCCTTGGCCGGCCATCCTCGTTTTGTCGTCGATCCGACACGGCCGGATGCACTCGTCGCCATCCGTGCTGACGATCGTGTGCTGGTGGTTGGCAACGGCCTGACCTCAGCCGACGTCATCGCCTCCCTTACCCTGCGCGGGCACAAGGGGCCGGTCACTGCCATCTCCAGGCGCGGCTTGCGGTCGCGCGGCCATGCACCGGTGCGGCAGGAACTGTTTGGCGATTTCGTCAGTCGTCCGTCGCACACCGCGCTCGACCTGTTGCGGCATGTACGCGCCACCATTCGTGAGGCGGAGGCCGAAGGGCGGAGCTGGCATGCCGTCATCGATCAGGTGCGTGCGCAAGGACAAGATTTGTGGCGGGCAATGCCGCTTGGAGAGCGGCGGCGCGTGGTGCGGCATTTGCGGCCCTTCTGGGATGTGCACCGCTTCCGCGTGGCGCCACAGGTGGAGGCCGTCAGCGAGGAAGCGATTCGGGCTGGCAGGCTGGAGGTGCTGGCAGCCTCCGTTGCGTCTGTGGAGGCAAAGGATGCGGCGATTGATTGCAGGCTCGACCTCAGTCATTCGGCCGGGAGTATCGATCGTCAGTTCGATGCGGTGGTGGTAACGACCGGGCCGGGCCATCGCGGCATTTTGGAAACGCAAGGCTGGATCGGCGCACTTGCGGATGCAGGCTATCTCGCCATCGATGCGACGCGCCTCGGCCTTGCCTGCAATACGACATCCCAGGCGCAGGGGCCGGATGGCGCGGTGTCGCCGTCGCTGTTCATTTCCGGACCGCTGGCGCGGGGAACTTTCGGCGAGCTCATGGGGCTGCCGGAAGTGGTCGAGCATGGCGTCTTCGTCGCGGGGCAAGTGGCGTCGGCAATCGGCGACCATGAAAACCGCAGGCATGATAGGCCGCATTTCGATATCAGTGCCGCGTAAAGGCAAGAAAAACTGCAAAATCGTTGCTTCGGCGATACAATTGCCTAAATTTACTCATATAAACTATACAATTTGTGAGTTATTGTCTTGTTCGTTAAAGGTAGCGGGATTACTTCCGTGGCTAATAATGACAGGATCGGCGGCCGAGTCTCAACCGGTTAGCCGGGCTCCCAACAACCGAACTTGTAGTAAAGCGGACAGCGATGCTCACGAAAAAAGGAAAATACGGGTTGAAGGCGCTGGTGGATCTGGCACGCCTCGCGCCGGGCGAGACTGCGTTCATCAACGACATTGCTTCGCGTAACAACATCCCGAAGAAATTCCTCGACACCATCCTGCTGGAATTGCGCAATGCCGGCGTACTGCGTTCGAAGAAGGGGCCGGGCGGCGGCTATTCGCTGTCGCGTCTCGCTTCCGAGATCCGCATCGGCCATGTCATTCGCACGCTTGACGGCCCGCTCGCGCCGATCCGCTGCGCCAGCCGCACGGCCTACGAGGCCTGTGACGATTGCGCCGATCCGGAGCGCTGTCATGTCAGGCGCTCCATGACGGAAGTCCGTGATGCGATCGCCGACATTCTCGACAACATGACGCTGGAGCAGTTCGTTGCCGGCGGTGGGCCGGGGATCGATACCGACGAGCGGGAAGACTATCGCGCTTCGAATGTCGGCTGAGATATCAGCCCGAACATTTTAGATATCTCCGCCGGCCCTAAGCCGGCGGTTTGCGTTTCAGGGCGTCCGGTTCTTCGGCGGCGTGACGCCGTTCAGATGGTAGTTGCCGACGAGATGATATTTCCAGCGGGTAGGATCCTGCAGCGCGTGGGTCCGGGCATTGCGCCAATGGCGGTCGAGATTGAGACCGATGCGGGTGGAGGAAGTGCCGGCAAGCTCGAACAGCGTGTTCGAGGCTTCGATGGCGATTTCCGTCGTCAACGTGTTTGCAGCGGCCACGGCCAGCGTGGCGTCAATCACATGGTCTTCGGTCGGATTGATCTGGGCAATATCGATCTTTCTGCCCGCACGCTCCAGCAATGCGGCGGCCGCCTCAATGCGGATGGCGATCTGGCCGATCCGGGCGATGGTCAGTGGATCGTCCGCCGCGCGCTCGACGCCGCTGTTCATCCAGGGACGAGCGCTGGTCCTCACGAATTCCACGGTTTCGGCGAAAGCGGCCCGGGCGAGGCCAAGATCAATGCCAGCATGGATGATCTGATCCACCGGACCCATGGTCGTCGACCGTTCGAAACCTGCGTGATGTGCCAAGACGGCGTCGGCGTTGACATAGACATTGTGCAGGATGGTCGTGCCGTTGCCGGAGGTACGCTGGCCGAAACCGTCCCAGTCATCGATGATCTGGATGCCTTCGGTGCCGCGCGGGACGAGGGAGATGGTCGGTTCATCCCGCGCATCGAGCGCTGAGATCGCGATCCAGTCGGCGAAAAGCACGCCGGCGGCATAGGATTTGCGGCCATTGATGCGATGACCAAGCCCGTCCGGCGTGAGGCGGCTGTTGTCTTGCCCGGCTGTCGCGGCGCCGGTTTCGGAGAGGGCGTTGCCGAAGCGATCGCCGGCCAGCGCCCTGGCGAAGAAGACATCCCGCTGCTCTTCGCTGCCGCCGGTGCGCAGTGTCTCGAGAATGTAGAAATGGTTCCGTGCAATCTCGGCGATCGAGGGATCGGCTTCCGCCAGGATGGCGACGATTTCGGCGAGAATGGAATTGGAGATATCGAGGCCGTCATATTCAGAGGGTGTGGTGATGCCGAGCAGTCCGGATTGAGACAGGGCCTCCGCTTCTTCGTATGGGAGCACGCGGTTGATGTCGCGGTCACTTGCCTGCTGCGCGAAGCGGGCGGCCAGCGATCGGGCGATGTGCAGCGCTTCCTCTTCGCTTTGAATGCGGTGTGCGAGCGGCCTGACATGCTCGTGCAACTGCGAAACAGTTCCCATCCATCACTCCACCAGCCGATGGTATATTCAGTGACCTAGCGGCGCTAAATCGATAAGCTCTTAATTTCTATAGATGTAGTGTACATTAGATTTTCTTTGCTTATCCTGATTTCACTGCTCGGCATAATAGGCATCGAATGGAGAAATTGTAAGCGTTTGGCTCGGCGGGCCGCCGATTGCCATCCAGGAGAGCGCCATGGTTGCGACATTGATCGTTCCCGGTTTGAACGGCTCCGCCGAGGGCCACTGGCAGCGCCATTGGGCGCGCGATCATGCGGCTGCGACCATCGTCCGTCAGGTCTCCTGGGCAAGGCCGGTACTCAAGGATTGGCTGGCGACGCTGGAGGTTGAACTGGAACGGGCAGGGGATGCCTGGCTCGTCACCCACAGTCTCGGATGCCTGCTTGCCGCAAACCTCGCAAATCGGCCTGCTGCGCGTCATGTGAAAGGTGCTTTTCTGGTCGCGCCTTGTGACCTCGGGCGGACGGACCGGTTGCATCCCGGCGCCATCGATTTCGGCACGATGCCGACCGAGCCCCTGCCGTTTCCGAGCCTTGTCGTCGGCAGCCGGGACGATCCCTATATGGATTTTGCCGAACTTTGCGGCTTTGCGGCGCACTGGGGCAGCGAGTTTCATGATCTCGGCCATGCCGGCCACATCAATATTGCAAGCGGTTTCGGTCGCTGGGAGCAGGGCTACCGGCTGTTTTCCGACTTCGCCAAGCCGCTTGAAAACCAAAGGAATAAGCGCGGAAGACAGCGATTGCACGATGTCTTGTGCCCGGCCATGTCGTAGGGCGCCATCAGCCATCAAAGCGCCGGTCGCAAGAAAGCGCTTGCTACCGGCGCATTTTCGCGCTTTCATATACGACTAAATAAGTAGACTATATGAGCAACCACATTCCTCCGGGCCGAAGAGCTCGCAGCGTGAAGGTTGACGAAGGGAACAGGGTTTCGTGCTGGAGCGGAAACCCGCCTGAAGCATCCCTCTTTCGGATGAGAGCCGAAGTGGGACATGCGCTTCAGGTTCAAGGAACCAAAGCGGCCCTTGTGTGTTTATGGGCGCGCGGCGTTCTCGCGGCCGCATGACTGCGAGCCGCATGAGGTTCACCGGCAAAGTATCAGTATGCCCTTAGAAAAGCATGATCGACCACCTCGCCCCCCAGGAGTTGATATGACGGTTCAGGGATTTTTCTCCGCCAAGGCAAATGCTGCGGCACAGACCTATGGGATACCGCGCATCGCCATCATCGGCCGCGGCTTTTCCGGTATGATGATAGCGATCGCCTTGATGAAGACGATGCGGACGCCCTTTCACCTGCAGCTCTTCGACCCGAATTCCAGCGTCAGCGGCGGCCAGGCGCTAGCCTCCGGCCATAGCAGCGAAATCCTCAACAGCCGCGTGCGCGATCTCTCGGTTTCCGCCGGCGATCCCGACGATTTCAATGATTGGCTCTGTAGCAACGCCCCGTTCCGCAGCGCCGTGCCGGCGGCGATACCAGGGTTTCTACAGATTTTCGTGCCGAAGAGCATTTTCAGCGATTATGTCTATCAGCGTTTCTCCGAGGCACTGTCCTCCCGACGCGACATTACGGTGCAGGTCAGCGGCGAGACGGTAGTCGGCCTTCGCCGCGGTCGCGGCGGTCGTTTTCTGGTCGAAAGCGCCGGCGTCTCCAACCCGCTGTTCGACATGGTGGTCCTGGCGACCGGCTACGGCATTGCCGATGACCAGCCGCAGAGCGGCGAGCCCGTGGCGACGCCGACGACAGTGCGCGCCCGTCGCCTGGTGTCAAGCCCGCATACGGTCTTGCTCGGCAGCGGCCTACGCGTCGTCGACCGGCTACTGCAGATGCGCGACAGCGGTTATGATGGCCAGATCACCCTCGTTTCCAGACGCGGCTTCCTGCCGCAGAGCCACACCCGCAGCAATGCCGATCCGGTCTTTCCTGCCGAAGCGATGCCCGGCAATCTCAGCGAGATCGTCCGTTTCATTCGCGCGGCTTGCGAAAATGCCGAGGCCAGCGGGCAAAGCTGGCAATCGGTTATGAACGGCCTGCGCAAGCATGCGCGTTCGCTTTGGCGCTCGCTGCCGGCGGGCCAGAAGCAGCAATTCAACCGCCATCTGCGCGCCCTTTACGACAGCCACCGCAATCGTCTGCCGGAAGCGCTGCATGTGCGGCTGCAACAGGAACTTGCGGAGGGCAACACGCTGCTGCGCCGTGGGCACTTCCTGCGGCGTACGCCAACCGGCTTGACGATGCGGCCGGCCGGCCAGCAGGGCATCGAGCAGATCTACGCCGATGAGGTGATCGACTGCCGCTGCCAAGCGCCCGATCTGACCACGCCGCTGATGCAGAGCCTGATCGATGCTGGCTTTGCCATGCCGGACGAACTCGGCCTCGGCCTTGCCGTCGAGGCTACCGGTGCGCTTTCGGTGGATGGTCGCACGACCGACGGGCTTTTCGCTGTGGGGCCGCTGGGGCTCGGGAGCCTGCCGGATATCGACCTGGTGCCGGAGATCGTGATGCAGGCCTATGCGGCGGCGGAAGGCGTTGCGGCACGGTTCTATCCGCAATGCAAGGCGGTGTAATCGAGCCATATCTCGTTGGTCGAGTGCGGCATATGGCCAGGTACGCTCGTTCAAGAGCGGCAATCGGCATCGTCTTCATCCTGATCCTGCGAAAAGGATGAGTAGCGGTGAACTCGCCATTGCCGCCATGGGCTTATGAACCTATCTCCCAAGGGCAGAGTTGGGAGACAGGCAATGGCAGCAAAGCCGATCGTTTGTACGCCGGAAGAGGTATTGAGCTTCTGGTTCGAGGAATGCACGAGCGAGGACTGGTTTCGAGCAACCGTCAAACTTGACGAAGAGATCGGTCGTCGGTTTCGCGACACGCATCTGGCTCTGGCGGCAGGGGTGACCGACCTCTGGCGGGCAACGCCAGGAAACCGGCTGGCCGCAATCATTGTCCTCGATCAATTCCCCCGCAATCTCTATCGCGGCACTCCGCTTGCTTTCGCAACCGACGGCTTGGCCTTGCGGGAGGCGAAAGCGGCTCTGGAGGCTGGTGCGGACCGGGAGTTGCCGGCCGAATGGCGGATATTCCTCTATTTGCCGTTCGAGCATGCCGAGAGCCTTTCCGAGCAGGATCGTTCGGTTGCGCTTTTTCATGCGCTGGGCCTGGACGAACAGATCGACTATGCGCTCCGGCATCGTGCCGTCATTGCCGCTTACGGCCGATTTCCCCATCGCAACGCCATGCTTGGGCGCGTGTCGACCGAGGCTGAGAAAGAGTATCTCGCCCAGCCGGGCGCGGGTTTCTGAGGGGATAAAGGTGGCAAATGCCTTTCTGTCGCCTTTCTTTGCCTTACAAGGCTCAACCGTAGGGACTATGAAATGCGCAATCGCAGTATAGGTAGATTCCGTTCTTTCATTTCTTCCGCGCGGCGAATCCGTTTATTCAGGCCGCCAGCGACTTTATCCGCGACGAGGAGCTTTGCTTGCGCCTGCTGAAACACCGCCTCCGTTTTCTGTCCTTGCTGCTTTTGGGATTGAGCTTTGCCGTGATGGCAAATCCTTTGGCGGGCGGGCATGCCTTCGCGCAGGATCAGCAACAGGTACAGCCGGCCCAGCAATCGGATCAGCCTGTGCCATCGGCGCCGCTGGCCAATGGTTTGCTGGACACAGCCGTTGCCGATCTCAACAAGGCGAAGAAAGATTTCTCCTCGATCGAGGACGCTTCCAAGAATGAAGGCGCGGATGACGATACGCTGGTGGCATTGTCCGGTCGGGCCGACGATCTCAATCGTTCCGTCGTGGCGCTCTCTGCGCGGTTGAAGCCACGCTTTGCCGAGATCGATACGCGTCTGACGCAGCTCGGTGCTGCTCCCAAGGAAGGACAGCCGCCGGAAGCGCCGATCGTTACCCAGGAACGTGACCGGCTCACCGCCGAACGCTCACAGATCAGCGCCGTTACCCTTGACGTCGACAATCTTGTCGCGGCAACCAATCATCTCTCGATGCAGCTCGTCGAAATGCGCCGCAAGCTGTTTGCCGAAACGCTGTTCAAGCGCACGGGGATTTCCGCGGGAACCTTTGAGGATGCGGGAACGGCGTTCGTCGATGAGGGCGTAAAGTTCAGCGACGCGGTCACAAGCTGGATCGGCTTCGTGGTGAAGGCCAAGCTTGGGTCGCTCCTTGCCGCCGTGTTTCTGTCGCTCACCGCAGCCATGATTTTCCTGTTGGGCGGCTATCGGCTATTCGGACGTTATTATGTCCGGGACGAAAACATCGAGAACCCGCCTTACATCAGTCGCCTCTCCGTCGCCTTCTGGTCGACATTGATCCGAACGCTGTCGCTGGCAGCCTTTCTCGTCACGTCCTTTTTGAGCCTTTCGAACTTCAACGTGCTGCGGCCGGATATTGCGCCGGTGCTGGCGGCCTTCTTCGGCTTCATCTGGCTCGTCTATTTCGTCGGCCGTCTGAGCAATGCCGTTTTTGCGCCTTTCAGGCCGCATTGGCGGCTGGTCAAGCTGTCGAACAAGGGTGCGACGTCGCTGACATGGTGCATGCAGGCCATGGCTGTCGTCAACGGCCTGGATTATGTCTTCGATCGCATCAGCGAATCCATGGGGTCGCCTGTCGTCGTCACCGTGGCGAAGAGTTTCTTCGCCGCGCTGTTGATCGGCCTGATCCTGATCACGTCCTCCTTCGGCAAGCCTATTCTCGCCAAGAGCGGCGATCCCGATGCCCCCGGCCGTCGCTGGCCGCATGGCATGGCGATCATCCTTCGGGTACTCGGAACATTGCTGATCTTCACAGCGGTCATCGGCTATGTCGGTCTGGCGCGCTTCATCGCGACGCAGCTGATCATGACCAGCGCTGTTTTGGCGACCATGTATCTCGGCTTCCAGTTGGGTAAGGCGGTGTCCCGCCAGGGTGTTTTCGCCGAGACGATCATCGGGCGCTTTCTTGAGAACCGCTTCAAACTCGGTGATGTGGCACTCGATCAGGCCGGGCTTGCTGCGGGCCTCGCGACCTATGCGATTGCTCTTCTGACCGGTATTCCCCTGATCCTGTTGTCCTGGGGCTTCCATATCCAGGATCTGGAGCTGTTCGCCTATCGGCTGTTCACCGAGATCCGCATCGGCAATATGTCGATTTCGCTGGTCGGCATCCTCGCAGGCGTCCTGCTGTTTGCCGGCGGTTATCTGGTGACGCGCTGGTTCCAGCGCTGGCTCGACGGCAATGTCATGGCGCGCGGCCAGATGGATCTGGGCGTGCGCAATTCGGTCAAGACCGGCATCGGTTATCTCGGTATTGCGCTGGCGGCCATATTTGCCATTTCGGCGGCCGGCATCGACCTGTCGAGCCTGGCGCTCGTCGCCAGCGCGCTTTCGGTCGGTATCGGTTTCGGTCTGCAGAATATCGTGTCGAACTTTGTTTCCGGCCTGATCCTACTGGTCGAGCGGCCCTTCAAGGTCGGCGACTGGATCGTTTCGGGTGCCTCGGAAGGCATCGTTAAACGCATCTCGGTGCGTGCCACCGAGATCGAGACCTTCCGCAAGCAGTCGATCATCGTGCCGAATTCGGAGCTGATCAATGCTTCCGTCGGTAATTGGACGCACCGCAACCGTCTGGCACGCTCGGAAATTCCGGTTTCCGTCAGCTTTGAATCCGATCCGAGGAAGGTGATGGATATCCTGCTGGAACTGGTGCGCAGCGTCCCGAAGGTGTTGAGAAACCCGGAGCCGCATGTCGAGTTCCTGCGCTTTGGCCCATCTTCGCTCGATTTCGAGATGCGCTTCTATCTCTCGGATCTCTCCGACGGCATGGAGATCCGCAACAATCTGCGGAT
The DNA here is from genome assembly GCA_036383055.1 of Rhizobium sp. Taxonomy (GTDB): domain Bacteria; phylum Pseudomonadota; class Alphaproteobacteria; order Rhizobiales; family Rhizobiaceae; genus Rhizobium. Next base: position 25,678 of record DASVPC010000274.1, read on the forward strand.
CGAGATCCTCCGGCGGTTTCGCGAGGAAGGGATTTCCATTCCCTATCCGCATCAGGAACTGCACATTGTTCGCGATGGCAAGCGGGGCAAACCAAGCAGCATTCTCGCAGAATCGGCTGATGGGCCGGAAGATGAGAGCGTGGAAGTTGTGAAGGACGTTACTCCCCGCGCCGAGGAACGGTCGCCGGAAACCAAAAACGCCGGGCGTCGCCATGGCAGGACACCGGCAGAGTGATGTGATCGGAACGGGTGCGCGCTGCCGCCCGTCTCAAATCAGAAAATCGAAAGTATAGAACAGGGATGCTCCGGTTTCGAAAGACTAGGGGATCGCCCGGTGTCCAGATGGCTGCTTTCTTCATCTATGGGAAACCAGTCGACTTAACAAATACTCAAAGGCTTTGCTGTAGAAACTCGGACGAGGCGGAGTTTCTATTAGTAGGTTTTTGTCATGTCATTTTTGGGTATTTCCGGAATGCAATATTCCGGTGGGTCGCTCTCCGGAGCACGCATTCTCCTTGCGGAGGATTCGAATGTCTTTACGTCGATGATCAGCACGAAGCTGAAGGAACTCCTCGACATCGACATTGAAACCTGCCGCAACTTTGAGGAGTTGCAGCTTGCCTATGACAAATCGTCGGAGCCGATCCGGCTGGCGATTTCCAACATCAATCTGCCGGGCGCGGAAAAGGGTGAGGCGCTGGAATATCTCATCGATCTCAGCATCCCCACGATCGCCTTTACCGGCACTTTCCTTGCGGGCATGCGCGACGAGCTGATTGCCAAGGATGTTGTCGACTATATTCTCAAGGACAATGTCTTTGCCGTCGATCTGCTGGTGGAATCGATCTGCCGCTTCCTCACCAATCATCGTCATCATGTGCTGATCGTCGACGACAGCGCCACGGCACGGGCACTGCTGTCCAGCCGCCTGAAACGCTATAATTTCCGCGTGAGCGTGGCCGAGAACGGCGCCAAGGCGCTGGAGATCCTCAAGGCCAACCGCGATATCGGTCTGATGGTCACCGATTACAACATGCCCGATATCGACGGGTTTGAACTGACGCGCCGCATCCGGGCCAGCATCGGTTCGCATGAGCTGCGCATCATCGGCGTCTCGTCCTCCACCAATCGGCTCCTGTCGGCGCGGTTTCTCAAGGCCGGCGGCAACGACTTCATGCTGCGGCCGTTTATCGACGAGGAATTCTACTGCCGCGTGAACCAGAATCTCGACACGCTGCTGCAGATCCAGTCGGTGCGGCAGGTCAGAATGAGTGCCTGACATGTCGGAAGGGGAGAGTCATAAATGTTCAATCACGGAAAATGTGAAGATGGTTCATGTTTTTCATAAGATTTGTACAATCTATGGTTCCGCTTTCTTCACGAATCCTGTTCACGATGGGATCGATTGCAATGTCGTTTCGTCCGCAATAGCGATGACGAACAGGCACTGCCAGGCGGTTCGGAGGGCGTGAAAGAAATGGTGTTCCGCGTGGATTTCCTCAGTGATGGCCATGGTCATCGCCGTGGCAGCCAGGAGATACTCCTGGTGGAAGATTCGCGCATGTTTTCCGCCGTCCTCGGCCACCGCTTCCAAACAGAACTCGGACTCAATGTCACCCACTGCGCTTCGCTGAAGCAATTGAACGAAGTGCTCGCGGTCAGCGAGCATGGCTTCACCATGGCGGTCGTCGACCTCAACCTGCCGGATTCGCCGCATGGCGAAGCCTTGGATGTTGCCATCGCTCACAATATTCCGTCAATCGTCTTCACCGCATCCTTCGATGTGGCGATGCGCAGCCGCATCATGGAGCGGCGTATTGTCGACTACGTCCTGAAGGACAATGAATTCGCCCTTGATAATCTCGTCTCTTCCGTCAGACGCGCCATCGCCAACCGCAGCACGCGCGTGCTGGTGGTGGATGACATGCCGTCGGCGCGTCGCGTTCTGGTCGAGATTCTGGAGGCACAGCAGTTCAAGGTCGTTGAAGCCGGTTCCGGCGTCGAAGCCCTGTCAGTGCTGGATGAATACAGCGATATCGAAATGGTGCTCACCGACTATCATATGCCCGATATGAATGGACAGGAGCTAACGCGGCGCATTCGCCATCGCTTCGGCTCGGATCGGATGCGCGTCGTCGGCGTCTCCTCTTCGAATGATCGGCTGCTTTCAGCGGCCTTCCTCAAGGCCGGCGCCAACGACTTCATCTATCGCCCCTTCGTGGAGGAGGAGCTTCAGTGCCGCATTGCGCTCAACGTCGAAACATTGTTGCAGCTCAAGCAGTTGCGTGTTTTGGCGGCGAGCGACTATCTGACCGGGCTCTACAACAGGCGTTACTTCTACGACCAGGGTCCGAGGATCGTGAATGAGTGCCTGCGGCGTAAGCGTCCGAGTTCGGTCGCGATCCTCGATATCGACCATTTCAAGAAACTGAACGACACCTATGGTCACGAAATCGGCGATCAGGTGCTGAAGGCGGTCGCCGACCGGCTGAAGTCCCTGTTCGAAGGCAGCGACAGCTTATTGTCCCGGCTCGGTGGTGAGGAGTTTGCCATTCTCTTCACGGAGATGGATTCACGCGCCGCCACCGCCATTTGCGATGATGTGCGCGTCAGTCTCTCGAATCTGAAGGTCAATGCGGATGATGAGGAGTTGTCGGTGACCGTGTCGATCGGGGTCGCCGAGATCGCCGGCTACGAGGCGTTCGAGAATTATCTGAACGCCGCCGACCAGTTTCTCTACATGGCCAAGCACAATGGTCGAAACCAGGTCTATTCCGACTTCAAGATGACGAAAGAAGCGGCCGAATAGGCCGCTTCGATTGGCAGGTATGAAGGATGGGTATCAGACAACGACGCCGGTGCGATTGCTCGACATGGTGAGCTTGCGTTCGGCACGCTCTTGCTGCGGCGAGCGATTGTAGAGTTCGCGATAACACTTCGAGAAGTGCGATGCGGAGACGAAGCCGCAGGCAACCGCCACTTCCACGACCGGCATGGACGACTGCACCAGCAGGTGGCGGGCGCGATCAAGACGGATTTCGAGATAGTAGCGAGCCGGCGAACGGCCCATTTCCTGGCGGAAGAGGCGTTCGATCTGGCGGCGAGAGAGACCGGCATCGTCGGCGATCTCAAGCAGCGACAGCGGCTCGGCGAGATTGCTTTCCATCAGTTCGATGATTGACAGCACCTTGGCGTTCTGGACGCCGAGACGGGCGCGTAGCGGCAGGCGCTGGCGGTCGTGCGGGCTGCGGACGCGATCGGTCAATTGCTGCTCGCAGACGCGGTTGACGAGGTTCTCGCCAAAATCCTGACCGATCAGGTTCAGCATCATGTCGAGCGAAGCCGTACCGCCGGCGCAGGTATAGAGATTGCTGTCGACCTCATAGAGATCGGCATAGACTTCCGCCTGTGGGAAGGTCTCGGAGAAGCCGGGGAGGTTTTCCCAGTGGATGGCGCAGCGCTTGCCGTTCAGGAGACCTGCCTGGGCGAGCACATGCGCGCCCGTACAGAGGCTGCCGACGGCAACGCCGCGATTGTAGGTCTCGCGCAGCCAGGCATTGACCGACTTGTTGTTGAACTCCTCGACATAGATGCCCGAACAGACGAGCACCATGTTCGGCCGGTTCTCGCCGCCGAGATAGCGGCGCTCATCGGCGAGCGCCGAATTGACCTCGAGGCCGATGCCGCTGGAAGAATAGACCTTCTGACCGTCGGTCGAGGCAAGCCGCCAGGAGTAGGCGGGATAACCCAGCATGCGGTTGGCGATGCGCAGCGTCTCAACCGCCGCGGAAAACGGCAGCATGGTAAAATGGGGTACGAGAAAGAAAACCAGGGAACGCGTCTTAATCGGAGTCTTGCTCATATCGGGAAAATCCATGCTCCAGGACCATTGCGTATACCTTGCGTCAAATGCGTCGGCTCGATGGTCTAATAGCGACATTGGCATGGATAATAGCGGCCGCAAAGAGATATTTGCGCTGGCTCATTAAAATTGCCGCGGGAAAGAAAGCAGGCCGGGCAGCCAAGCAATTCCCTTAGATGGTCAAATATATATGGGGATCACAATCAAGATAAAAGAAAAGCGGGCTTGCGGGCACCAAATGTTCGAAAGGCGACACTCGTTTCGGTTGAGCGTCACCTTTCGGATTTAGAGGCTTTCACAATCATTGCGTAGCCTTCGGATTCTTGGTTTCGTTGATAGCGGGCCAGCCTAGATCCTTGCGCATGTCGTCCGAGAGGGACGCAAGCTCGCGCTCGGAGCGCCATTGCTGCCAACGGTCGGCAATCCGCGTGATAAAGGGTACAAAACCACCGCTCGACGGAGGTGTGCTCCGCGTCCCGCCAGTATCTCTATAGGTAATCGTCGTCATTTCCAGGTTCCTTTCGGTTTTTCAGATGCCCGAAAGGTCGCGACCTTTGCGAGCTAATATGGGACTGCTTCACGTATCAATCAAGCGAATAGATCTTATAGCTGCCATGAGTATTATTGAACGATGACGCCTTTGCAGGCTTTCGTTCGTGGGCTGACAGCATCCGATCCGGCGGCAAGCCGCGTGCGTTGACGTCATCGATCAGGTGCGCCGGGAAGCGTGCGACGATCTCATCGAGCGTGTGCTGTGCCGTCTGCCTGATGACGCGGACACGCATGAGGTTGAACAGGCGAGATGCCTCGTAAAGTACCGTGCCAGCCATGATGATTGCTCCTTTTCGGCTGCCTATCCATTTCGTTAGGGCTAATATGGTCTCTCGTTGACATTCAGACAAACGAAATGATATGGTGCTTAAGATCAGAAAAATTGAAGGATGCCGATATGACCGTACCGTTTCGCCGGCCCATACCGCTGCTCGACAATGAAGTTCTGCGCACCTTTGTCGCCATCGCCGAGACCGGTAATTTCTCCACTGCCGCCGATGCGGTCTTTCGCACGCCGTCGGCCGTCTCCATGCAGATCAAGAAGCTCGAAGAGCAGCTTGGCGTGACGCTGTTCCTGCGCGATGCGCGCTCGGTCAGCCTGACGCAACATGGCGAAATGCTGCTTTCCTACGCGCGCAACATCCTGGCCTTGTCGAACGAAGCCGTATCGCGTTTCATCATGCCCGAACTCAGTGGCGTCGTGCGCCTCGGTGCGCCGGATGATATTGGCGAGCGGTTGCTGCCGACCATCTTGAAGAGTTTTTCGGAGAGCTATCCCGGCATCATGGTCGATGTCGTCGTGGATATGAGCCTGCAGTTGAAGAAGCGCATCGAGGAGCAGCGCCTGGATCTGGCGCTGATCAATTGCGCAACGCGGCCTTTCCCGACGGACGGCGAGGTGATCTTTACGGAGCGTCTCGTCTGGGCGGGCGCCAAGTGCGGGACGGCCTATCGGCGCGATCCCTTGCCGATCTCGATCTGGGAAGACGGCTGCATCTGGCGGTCGGAAGCATTGGCGCAGCTGGAACGGCACAAGCGCCCCTACCGTGTTTCTTATCTCAGCGCCCATACGATGGCGCAGCGCGCCGCTATCGTCTCCGACCTCGCGGTCGCGCCGTTTCCGCGGTCCTACATTGGTGAGGATATGGAGATCCTCGGCCCGAATGAAGGGCTGCCGGAACTTACCTCCTTCGACATTCGCCTGCTGACGGCATCGCAGATGACGGGGCCGATGAAGGCGGTGGCCGATAGCATCCGGCAGGCATTCGTTGAAATCGGACGAAAAATGGCTGCGTAAGGGCAAAGCCCAATCACGTAGCACGATCGAATTTGACGAAAGTGGTTTTCACTGTGTCGCGACAAGCGCGTAAGCTCTATCGCTGGTAACAGGAGAGAATGCCATGCCCAAGGTTGATATAACTGCCGTGCCGGACCGCAAAGGCACGGGCTATCCGCGGCAATTCAATGCGCTCAGTGCCGGACGTATCCGTCAACGGCTGGGCGATGCCGGCGGGATCACGGATTTCGGGGTCAATCTCACACGCCTGCCGCCGGGCAATTGGTCAAGCCAGCGTCATTGGCATTCGCATGAAGACGAGTTCGTCTATATGCTCGAAGGCGAGCTGGTGCTTGTCGAAGATGATGGCGAGACGGTGCTGCGCGCCGGTGATTGCGTTGCCTTTCCGAAAGGCACCGGGAATGGCCACCATATGATCAACAGATCGGGCGCGACGGCCGTCTATCTCGAAATCGGCTCGCGCCAGCTCGCTGACGTCACCACCTGCTCGGATATCGACATGATGAGCACCAATGCCGATGGTCGATTCGTGCACAAGGATGGCACGGTCTATCCAGAGTCTTGAGTTGCGGACCTGCAGTTACTCGCGGCTGCGGCGACGTCTGCGGCCGCCACCTTCGCCGCCCGCATCGTCGGCGGACTGCTTGCGTTCCGGCAGGGTCACGACCTTGGACAGTTCCGGGAAGGCGTCGACCTTGTTCGGCAGTGCCATGGCGTAGACGAAATGCTCCTGAAACTTTGATTCAAGCGCCGTCTCTATCTTCTCGATTTTGCTGACGGTTTCTTCGATCTCGCGGCGATAGCCGCGATTGAGGAGCGCCATGCGTGCGCCGGTGCCGGCGGCATTGCCGACCGCTTTCACCTTATCGAGGGCGCAGTCCGGGATGAGGCCCAGCACCATCGCATATTTCGGATCGATGAAGGTGCCGAAGGCGCCGGCAAGGCCGATGCGGTCGACATGATCGATGCCCTGCTTGTCCATGAGGAGTTTGACGCCGGCATAAAGCGCGGCCTTGGCGAGCTGGATGGCGCGCACGTCGTTCTGGGTCACCGTAATGCGCTGTTCGCCGTCGCGCAGCAGATAGGAATAAGTGCGGCCGTTCTGGAGGATGCGCGGCGAGCGCGCCATCATGCCGCCGTCGACCACGCCGTCCTCGGAGATAATACCGGCGAGGAACATTTCGGCGACGACTTCGATGATGGCCGAGCCACAGATGCCGGTGACGCCGACCGTTGCGGCGGCCTCAGTAAAACCCGGTTCGTCCGACCACGGTTCGATGCCGATGACGCGGTAGCGCGGCTCAAGCGTCATGGGGTCGATGCGTACGCGCTCGATGGCGCCAGGAGCTGCGCGCTGGCCGCTGGAAATCTCGGCGCCTTCGAAGGCCGGGCCGGTGGGCGAGGAGGCGGCGACGACGCGCTGACGGTTGCCAAGCACAATTTCAGCATTGGTGCCGATATCGACCAGCAGCATCATCTCGTCTTGCCGGTGGGGGGCTTCGGCCAGCGTCGCAGCGGCGGCGTCGGCGCCGACATGGCCGGCGATGCAGGGCAACATATAGACACGCGTGCCCGTATTCATCGGCAGGCCGACTTCGGCCGAGGTCAGGTGCACCGCGCCGGACACGGCAAGCGCGAAGGGCGCGCCGCCAAGCTCGGTCGGGTCGATGCCGAGAAAGAGGTGATGCATGATCGGGTTGCCGACGAAAACGGCGTCGAGAATGTCCTGGCGCGACACGCCGCCATCGGCGCAGACCTTGTCGATCAGCCCGTTTAGCGCCTCGCGCACGGCATTGGTCATGGCGCCCCGGCCGTCCGGATTCATCATCACGTAGGAGACGCGGCTCATCAGATCCTCGCCGAAGCGGATCTGCGGGTTGGATGTGCCCGCCGACGCCACCGTGCGGCCCGACAGCAGCGAGGAGAGATGCATGGCAATCGTCGTCGAGCCAATATCGCAGGCGATGCCATAGGCTTCGTTCTTCAGGCCCGGATAAAGCCCTATCAGGCGAGGGGGATCGCTCTCATGATCCCTATGGATCGCGGCAGTGACCTTCCATTCGCCCTTGCGCAGGATCGACTGCACCTGCGGGATGATGTGAAAATCGACTTCCAGATTGTCGTATTTCCAGTCGGCGGCCAATGCCGCCTTGAGCCGGTCGAGATCACCTGTCGGCTTGTGCATGTCCGGCTCTTCGACCTCAACGTAGCACATGTGCACGGCGGTATCGCGGGCGATAATGCGCTCGTCGACGGCCTTGCGGACCACCTGCGCATTGATCACCGTATCCTGTGGCACGTCGATGACGAGATCGCCCTGGATCAGCGCGGAGCAGGAGAGGCGGCGCCCATCTGGCAGATCACGGACCTCGGCATAGCGCTTTTCCTTCGGGCCGATCGGCGAGAGGTGGTCGTCGGCAGAGACGATCTTGTGCTTGGCAAAATTGCCTTCCTGCACGGAGATCTGACAACGCCCGCAGGTCGCGCGGCCACCGCAGACGCTCTCGACATAAACGCCAAGCTGCCTTGCCGCCTCCAGTACCGGCGTGCCGACCGCGAAACGGCCGCGCTTTCCGGAAGGCATGAAGAGGACGAGCGGATTCGTGCTGTCGTTGGCTTGAGCCACGGATCAGCCTTTCTGTTTGCTGAGGCGGCGCACGTTCGAACGAACACGCTTGCTATAGGGCTTCACTGTGGCCTGGGCGATTGCATCGGCGGCGCGGCTCGATGAGACGCGACCACCCGTTGCCATTGCCGTCATTGCCGCGATGCCCTGTTGAGCGAGGGCCATATTGGCCGCGGTCGCACTTTCGGCCGCGGCCATCATCTTCTCGGAGACCATGCGATTGATTTCCGTGGAATTCACCCCGCCGCCCGTCATTGCTGTCATCCACATCTGCGACAGGCGCATGGAGATCACCATGGGGGCCTGAAACCATAATGTGGCGAGGTCTTTGGAAAGCTTCTGGCTTGGATAGGTCATGACTATTCCCTCGCTGCGCTTGCGCCGGCCCGTGCCGCGCGTCCACCCCGTCGACCGCCGCCTGCTGCCGGGGCGGCGGCGGGAGCCGCTCCACCTTCTGCCGGCTTGTAGTCGCGGTAGGTCATGATCCAGTTGGTGCAATTGGCGTCGGTGCCGTTCAGCACGTTGGCGGCGCGCACGGCTTCCATTTCCTGCGGGCGGCAGGGGTTCATGATCGCCGAGGTCATGCCGGCGCCGATCACCATCGGGATGAAGCCGGCGTTAATGCCATGGCGGTGCGGCAGGCCGAAGGAGATGTTGGAAAGGCCGCAGGTGGTATTGACCTTCAGCTCGTTGCGCAGGCGGTGCAGCAGCGCGAAAACCTGGCGGCCCGCATCGCCGAGCGCGCCGATCGGCATGACGAGCGGGTCGACGACGATGTCATGCGGCTTGATGCCGTAGTCCATGGCGCGCTGGACGATCTTCTTGGCGACGGCGAAGCGAACGTCCGGATCCATGGAAATGCCGGTCTCGTCGTTAGAGATGGCAACGACCGGCACGTCGTATTTCTTGATGAGCGGCAGGATAGCCTCGAGCTTTTCCTCTTCGCCGGTGACGGAGTTGACCAGCGGTCGGCCCTTGGCGACCTTCAGTGCTGCCTCGATAGCCGCGGTCACCGAGCTGTCGATCGACAGCGGCACGTCGACGAGGCCCTGGACGATTTCCAGCGTCTGCACCAACAGGCCCGGCTCCGTCTCGTTCGGGTTGACCGAGGTGACGCCGGCATTGACGTCGAGCATGGTCGCGCCAGCCGCCACCTGTTCAAGCGCATCCTTGATGACGGTATCGAAATTGCCCTCGATCATCTCGGCGGCCAGCTT
>DASVPC010000275.1:0-11588 GCA_036383055.1 Rhizobium sp.
ATCGATAAAGATATGGCTGGTCCGTTTCGCTTTCGCGGCAACCGAGAGGTATTTTTCCGGGCTGTCGGCGCTCATCCCGTGGGCGATCGCTTCGGCCGCGGCCTTGACATCCGGCCAGGTCGCTTTTGGCTTGAGCGGAGCGACCACATGCAATCCCTTGCCCCCCGATGTCTTGACGAAGGAGGCAAGTCCCATCTCCGCAAACCGCGCCTTTATGTCCCGCGCACCGGCGATAACCGCGCTCCAGGCGACATCGTCGCCGGGGTCGAGATCCATGATGATCATGTCGGGCTTTTCCCAATGAGCCGTGGTCGTGCCCCAAGGATGGATTTCAAGGGAGCCGGATTGGACGAGCGCAACAAGTCCGTCAAAATCCCTGATCCGTAGCAGTTTTTCACGGTCCTTGTCCTGCGGATCGGCGACGTCCTCGATATGCGGATTGATACCCTTCCAGGCATGCTTCTGGAAGAAACGCGGACCCTTTATGCCATCGGGGCAGCGCAGTAGCGCCAACGGCCGGTCAACGACGAAAGGCGCCATGCGCGCCCAGGCAAGCGCATAATAGTCGACGAGATCCTGTTTGCTGACACCGTCATCCGGCCAATAGATCCGCTCCGGGTGCGTCAGTTGCACGGAGGTCTTCGCAAGGTCGTGTGTGGGCGTCTTTGCCATCCGCATACGCTCCATCATTGGTGCCGCGCCGGGCATAGGTTACCATTGCCTGGCGGTAAAAGTCGATTGCCGGCTGTGCCTCACGGCATCAGCTGGCCGCCATTGACCTCGATCACCTGTCCAGTGATGTAGCCGGAAAGGGTCGGCGAGGCGAGGAAGAGGTAGGCCCCGACGCAGTCTTCCGAAGTGCCGACGAAGCCCATCGGAATGGTCTTGCGCTGCAATTCCATCTGCTCGTCATTGGTGTAGCGCTCGTGGAACGGGGTGGCGATGACGCCGGGAGCGACGGCATTGACACGGATCTTGTCGGCGACGAATTCCTTGGCATGGCCGTGGGTGATAGTCGAGACGAAGCCCTTGGAGGCGGCGTAAAGGATCGCCCCGTTGCCACCGCCATTACGGGCGGCGATCGAGGTAGTGTTGATGATGAAGCCGCCCTGCTTCTTGAGGTGCGGGTGCGCGGCGCGGGTGGCGGCAAGCACCGAGCGGGCGTTGAGGTTCATCACGCGCTCGTAATGCTCGTCGGTCATCGCCGAAGTCGGCACACGGCCGAGCATACCGCCGGCATTGTTGACGAGGCCATCGAGCCCACCAAAGGCCTCCGCCGTCTGGCTGACCACGCGCTCAGTCTCGCCATCTAGCGAAACGTCGCCCTGGACCAGATGCACCTGCCCGCCGGCAGCGGTGATCTCGGCAGCCAGCTTTTCGGCCGGCTCGCGGCTGGCGTTGAAGTGGATGCCGACCTTCATGCCCTGTTGCGCGAAGGCGCGGGCCAGCGCCGCGCCGATGCCGGTCGAGGCGCCGGTGATCAGCACCCGCTTGCCGGCGAGATCGGGAATACGAATGGATGCGAGGGATTGCGCGAGTTCTGTCATGACGGCTCCTCCTGAAAGTCGACAATAAATCATACGACGAAATCGCGACTGTAATATCAGGCGGAAGCGCGGCGCGGCAATGCGCGAGAGGCAAACAAAAGCGGGCCGCCCGGAACGTTCCGCGCGGCCCGCCGTCAATTCATCGTGAGGGGATCAGACCCGCTCGAGCGCGATGGCGATGCCCTGACCGACACCGATGCACATGGTCGAGAGCGAGTAGCGGCCGCCGATTTCCTTCAACTCCAGTGCTGCCGTGCCGGTAATGCGGGCGCCGGACATGCCAAGCGGATGACCGAGCGCGATGGCGCCGCCATTGCGGTTAACGCGGGTATCATCATCGGCAATGCCGAGTTCGCGCAGGACGGCAAGCCCTTGCGAGGCGAAGGCCTCATTGAGCTCGATAACGTCGAACTGATCCTGCGTCATGCCGAAGCGAGCCATCAGCTTACGCGACGCCGGGACCGGACCGATGCCCATCACGCGCGGCGGCACGCCGGCGGCAGCGCCACCGAGAATGCGGGCGATCGGCGTCAGGCCGTATTTCTTCACCGCCGCTTCCGAAGCGATGATCAGCGCCGCTGCGCCGTCATTGACGCCGGAGGCGTTGCCGGCGGTGACCGTGCCGCCCTCCTTCTTGAAGGGCGTACCGAGCTTCGCCAATGTTTCGATCGTCGTTACGCGCGGATGCTCGTCCTTGCCGACGACGATGGCATCGCCCTTGCGTTGGGGGATGGTAACCGGCGTGATCTCCTTGGCGAGCCTGCCGTTCTCCTGTGCGGCAGCCGCCTTGGCCTGCGAGCGGGCGGCGAAGGCGTCCTGATCCTCACGACTGACCTTCCAGTCCTCGGCAACGTTCTCGCCGGTTTCCGGCATGGAATCGACGCCATACTGCTTCTTCATCACCGGATTGATGAAGCGCCAGCCGATGGTGGTGTCGTAGATCTCGGCATTGCGCGAAAAGGCGCTGTCGGCCTTGGGAATAACGAAGGGCGCGCGCGACATGCTCTCGACGCCGCCGGCGATCATCAGCTCCGCTTCGCCCGCGCGAATGGCGCGCGCAGCAGCAATGACGGCATCCATGCCAGAGCCGCAGAGGCGGTTGATCGTCGTGCCCGAAACCGAGACAGGCAGACCGGCAAGTAGCGCCGACATGCGCGCGACGTTGCGGTTGTCCTCGCCGGCCTGGTTGGCGCAGCCGAAAACCACGTCGTCGACGGCTTCCCAATCGATGGAGCCATTGCGCTCGATCAGCGCCTTCAGCGGCACGGCGCCGAGATCGTCGGCGCGGACTGAGGAGAGCGAGCCGCCGAAACGGCCGATGGGCGTGCGGATATAGTCACAGATAAAAGCTTCGGTCATGGTCTTTTCCTCAGAGAGCCGGCACGACGAGGTCGGCAACGGAACCATTCGTATGGAGCGGAGCGCCGGTCATCGCCTGCAGCTCGTCCATGGTCATGGCAGCGAGCTTTTCGCGCACCACGAAGCCTCCATTGGCGATATCTATGACGGCATGGCTCGTATAGACGCGGGTGATGCAGCCGACGCCGGTCAGCGGGAAGGTGCAGGCGTCCACCAGCTTCGGCTTACCATCCTTCGTCACATGTTCGGTGATGACGAAAACCTGCTTGGCACCGTGCACCAGATCCATGGCGCCGCCAACAGCAGGCACGCCCTTGGAGCCTACGCGCCAGTTGGCGAGGTCGCCATTCCGCGCCACCTGATAGGCGCCGAGGATTGCCACATCGAGATGACCGCCGCGCACCATGGCGAAGCTATCGGCGTGATGGAAGAAGGCAGCTCCGGGTTTCAGGGTCACGGCCTTCTTGCCGGCGTTGATCAGATCCCAATCTTCCTCACCTTCCGCCGGCGGCTCGCCGAAATTCAGGATGCCGTTTTCCGTGTGAAAGATCGCCTGACGGCCCGGAGGCTGGTAGCGGGCAACCATTTCCGGGAAGCCGATACCGAGATTCACATAGGCGCCATCTTCGATATCCTGCGCCGCGCGCCAAGCGATCTGGGCGTTGGAGAGCTTGATGTCTTCGCGTGTGTCGATGGTCATGCGTATGCCACTCCGGCTCGAATGAGCGCTTCTTCCTGTTGCGGATCGGCGACTTCGACGACGCCGTTGACGAAGATGCCAGGAGTAACGATGTGCTCGGGATCGAGCTCGCCGGCAGCGACGATTCTCGAGACCTGCGCGATCGTCCTGGCAGCAGCCATGCACATCAGCGGATTAAAATTGCGGCCGGCCTTGTTGTAGATGAGGTTGCCGTGCACATCGCCGACCTGGGCTTTGACGATGGCGAAATCGGCTTTTAGCCAGCGCTCCTGAACATAGTGGCGGCCGTCGAATTCGGCGATCACCTTGCCGTTGGCAAGCTCGGTGCCATAGGCGGTCGGGGTATAGAAGGCCGGGATGCCGGCGCCGCCGGTGCGGATACGTTCGGCAAGCGTCCCTTGCGGCACCAGTTCCAGCTCGATTTCGCCCGCCAGATAGCGGTCCGTGAAAGCGCGGGGATCGGATGAGCGCGGGAAAGAGCAGATCATCTTGCGGACCATGCCGGCATCGATCATAGCCGCGATGCCGATACGCCCGTTGCCGGCATTGTTGTTGATGACGGTCAGGTTCTTCGGGCCTTTGTCGATCAGCGCATGGATGAGCTCGATCGGCGCGCCGGAGCCGCCAAAGCCGCCGATCATGACGGTTGCGCCATCGCCGATGTCCGAGACGGCGGCCGCCGTGCTCGCGATTGTCTTGTCCATGCGGAAACTCCCGTTTGCCATTGCGGGCGGATAAAGACGGCCCGTCCTCTCCTTTCGAAATAGATCAGCCAGGGCTGGACGGCAATTGGTTTGTGCGTTATTTGATATTTGTTCATATATCGCACAAACTAAAGGCGAACTTGGAGGCCATCATGCGGGAAACCGACTTCGTCAGCGGCTTTGCCAGGGGTCTGAAAGTCATTGAGGCTTTCGGCGAGACGCAGCAGCGCCTGTCGATCGCCGAAGCGTCGAGGCTGACCGGTCTCGACCGCGCCACCGTGCGCCGCTCATTGCTGACGCTGGCCGAGCTTGGCTATGCCGATTATGACGGAAAATTCTTCACGCTGACGCCGAAGATCCTACGGCTTGGCCATGCCTATCTTGCCGCCACGCCGCTACCGACGATCATCCAGCCCTATCTCGATCAGCTTGCCGAGCGCGCCGGCCAAAATGCCTCGGCTTCCGTGCTCGATGGCACCGAGGTCGTTTACATCGCCCGTGCCTCGCAACGCCGGGTGATGTCGATCAATCTTACCCCCGGCAGCCGCCTGCCCGCCTTCTGCGCCTCCATGGGCCGTGTTCTGCTTGCCGCCCTGCCGGAGAGCGAGGCGCGCGCCGTTCTGGGCCGAACGGACCTCAAGGCGAACACGCCGAATACAAAGACAGACCCGGAGGAACTGATGGCCGAATTTCGCCGCGTGCGGGCTGAAGGCTACGCCGTCATCGACCAGGAGCTGGAGATTGGCCTCTGCTCCATCGCCGTTCCGGTGCAAAACGATCGGGGCCAGACGGTGGCGGCCGTCAACATCGGCGCCCCGGCCGCCTATGTCGCCGCCGCCGAAATGGCGGAGCGCTTTCTGCCGCTGTTGCGGGAGACACAAAGGGCGCTGCGACTGGTCTTGCGCTGAGAAGCGCTACACCCCAAGCCTTTCCCTCTCGGCCATGCGCCAGGCGCGCGGCGTCTCCCCGGTCTGCTTCAGGAAAAAACGCGAGAAATAGGCGGGATCGGCAAAGCCGAGTCTATAGCCGATCTCCTGCACCGAGCCGAAGGTGAAGACCAGTTCGCGCTTGGCTTCGTCGATCAGCTTGCGTGCGATCAGCTCATGTGCGCCGTAGCCGGTTTTGCCGCGCACGATACGGTGCAGATGTGTCGATGAGATACCGAGGGCTTCGGCGTAGAAGGCCGCCGGCTTGTGGGAGCGGAAATGCCGCTGGATCAGACTGTGCAATATCTCCATCCGCCTTTCGCTTTCGTCGGATGCACCCTGCCCTTCTTCTTCCTGCTGCGAAAGGCGGGCGGTCAGAAGCAGCGCCGATGTCAGATAGGCTTCGAGCAGGTCATTGCGCCCGCTACGGCGATTGGCGAATTCCTCGCCAAGCCGTCTCAACGTTCCAGCAACGTGGGCCGCATCCTCATTCTCCATATCGAGCCGCGTCAGATGCGGCTTGGCCAGCCATTCGCCGAGCCGGCTGCGGTCGCCGGGTAGGGTCTTGAGGTGCGAGATCAATACGGTGATGACGAAGCCGTCTATATCTCGCGAAAAGCGGAAACCGTGGTTGAGGCGCGGCGGCACGGTGATGACGGCAGGCGGCACGATCGCATGGCTTTCGCCGTCGAAGACCGCGTCGCCCGAGCCGGCGTCTATGTACAAGATCTGAAAGAAACTCTCGTGGCGGTGTGGCCGGATTTCCCAATGATGCAGGCTGCTGCGAGAGGGTATGGTTTCGCAATGCAGCCAGAAATCGGGCTTCCGGCCGGTATTTTCACCATAGAGTTCATAGGTTGGCACGGGCCTCGACATGGCTCTCTCCCTCCGCCATGTTCGATTTATGCAATTTCCCGGATGAAATGTCCATTGTTACCGCCTTCTCTACCGCGCAGAATTCGACAAAAGACAAAGCGCGGGAGGAGAGCATGCGTACTCAGGTTGCCATTATCGGTTCCGGCCCTTCCGGCCTCTTGCTCGGCCAGTTGCTGACGGAAGCCGGCATCGACAACGTCATTCTCGACCGCGCCGGCAAGGATTACATTCTCGGGCGTGTGCGCGCCGGCGTGTTGGAGGAAGGCACGGTCTGGCTGATGGACAAGGCAAAGTCCAGCGCGCGCCTGCATGCCGAGGGCCTGCCGCATGACGGCTTTTCACTGGCGTTCGACGGACGCGATCACCGCATCGATCTTCATGGCTTGACCGGCGGCAAGCGCGTGATGATCTATGGCCAGACGGAATTGACCCGCGATCTGATGGCGCATCGCGAGCAAAGCGGTGGCCTGACGATCTATGATGCGGCCAATGTTTGCCCGCATGAATTTGAGGGTGCCGCCCCCTATATCACCTATGAGAAGGAAGGCATCGCGCACCGTATGGACTGCGATTTCATCGCCGGCTGCGACGGCTTTCATGGCGTCAGCCGCAAATCGGTTCCGGCAAAGGCGATAAACTGCTTCGAGAAGATCTATCCCTTCGGCTGGCTTGGCCTGCTCGCCGACGCCCCGCCGGTCAATCACGAGCTGATCTATGCCAATCATCCGCGCGGCTTTGCGCTCTGCTCGATGCGGTCGATGACGCGCAGCCGCTATTACATTCAGTGCCCGCTGGATGAAAAGATCGAAAACTGGAGCGACGACCGCTTCTGGGACGAGCTGCGCCGCCGCCTGCCGGCACACCATGCCGAGACGCTGATCACCGCGCCCTCGTTCGAAAAGTCCATCGCGCCGCTGCGCTCCTTCGTCACCGAACCGATGCGCTTCGGCCGCCTGTTCCTCGTCGGCGACGCCGCCCATATCGTGCCGCCAACGGGCGCCAAGGGCCTGAACCTTGCGGCTAGCGATGTCCACTATCTCTTCTCGGGCCTTGCCGAACATTATCAGGATCACTCCAACGCCGGCCTGGACGCCTACTCCGCCCAGGCACTTGCCCGCGTCTGGAAAGCCGTTCGCTTCTCCTGGTGGATGACGACGATGATGCATCGCTTCCCCGACACTGGCGATTTCGATCAGAAGATCCAGGAGGCAGAGCTGGACTACCTCACGCACTCGCGCGCCGCCTCGACGGCTCTTGCCGAAAATTATGTCGGCCTTCCATTCTGAATCGGTCTAAGGCTTCTTCACCACTTCGTCGGCCGCCTCGCGGATCGTTTGCATCAGGATCGACAGCGGCATGCTGGGAATGGCGTCGGTACGCATGGTGAGCCCAACCGGGCCTCTCGTCTCGCTGGTGTCGATCGGCAGCAGGCTCAGAAGACCATCCTCGACGTCGCCGGCGACGACGCCGGCCGAAATGATCCAGACCGCGTCGCTGGAACGCACGAAGGCACGACCGAAGGAATCCGATACCGTCTCGATCTGGCTCGGCAGGCTGGCGACGCCGTTGGATATCAGAAAGCTTTCGACGAAGGGCCGGATGATCGAGCCGCGCGACGGCATCAGGATCGTGTATTGGCCGAGATTGGAAAACAGGGATTGCCTGGCCTTCAGCAGCGGATGCCCTGCCCGCACCACAAAGACGACCCGTTCGGAATAAAGATGCTCGAAGGAAAAACCAGCCATCTTGTCAGGACTGCTCAGGCGTCCGACGACGAGATCGAGATCGCCGACGCGAAGCTGCTCCAGAAGCACTGCGTTTTCGCCGGTGACGATCTTGATGCGGCTCCAGGTTTCTTCCTTCAGGAACAGTTCCATCGCTCGCGGCATGATCCGCGTCGACACCGTCGGCAGCGCGCCGATCCGGATCGGCGGCGCCTCGCCGGATCGCTCCTGCGAAACGGAATCGAAGCCCTGCCGCAGCGCCGTCAGCGCAGCACCCGCATGGCGCAGGAAGACTTCGCCGTAGCGGGTGATCTTGATGCCGCGCCCGTCGCGCTCGAAGACCGCGACACCCAATGCCTCCTCCAGTTCGCGGATGGTCTTGGTCACCGCCGGCTGACTGACATGCAGGAGACCGGCCGCCTTGACCACGCTTTTCTGCCGCGCGACCTCGACAAAAGTCTGGAGATGGCGGAATTTGACGCGCGTGTCGATCATGGATTTAATAACCTTATGGTTATTGGAAATGCATAAAATATCATTTTACTTAACCAGATTAAACCTACAATCTCGCTGTCGAGGAGATTTCCAGTGCAGTTCGCCCGTATCAACGACGTCACGATTCATTATCAGATCATCGGCGCTGCCGGTGACAAGCCGGTGCTTATCTTTGCCAATTCGCTCGGCACGGATTTCCGCATCTGGCGCGACGTGATCGTGCGCCTCGCCGGCGATTTTGCCATCGTTCTCTATGACAAGCGCGGCCATGGTCTCTCGGATATTGGCCAGGTGCCCTATGCGATCGAGGACCACGCCGCCGATCTCGCCGGGCTGCTTGATCTGCTGAATGTCAAGAACGCCATCATTTGCGGCCTCTCCGTCGGCGGCCTGATCGCGCAGTCGCTCTATCAGCGCCGGCCGGATCTGGTGCGGGCGCTGATCCTTTGCGACACCGCCCACAAGATCGGCACCGCCGATAGCTGGAATGCCCGTATTACGCAGGTCGAAGCTCACGGCATTGAATCGATCGTTGACGCCGTCATGGAGCGCTGGTTCACGCCGGCTTTCCGCCGCCCGGAAAACACGGCCTTCGCCGGCTATTCCAATATGCTGACCCGTCAACCGGTGGCCGGCTATGCGGCAACCTGCGCCGCACTGCGCGACGCCGATTTTACCGAGGCAGCGAAGAGGATAGCAGTGCCGACCATCTGCATCGTCGGCGATCAGGACGGCTCGACACCGCCGGAACTGGTGTTGTCGACCGCCAAGCTCATTCCGAACGCGCGTTATGAAGTGATCAAGGATGCGGGGCATATTCCCTGTGTCGAACAACCCGAGGCGCTAACCGCCGTCATTCGCGCTTTCATCGATTTCGCCTTGCATGGAGAAAAGGCCCATGAATGAACCCAACGCCCCGTCCGAGCGCTATCGCCAGGGCATGGCGACGCGACGCTCTGTTCTTGGCGACAGTCACGTCGACCGTGCCCAGTCGGCATCGACGGAGTTCGACCAGCCTTTCCAGGAGCTGATCACCGAAGCGGCGTGGGGCCATGTCTGGTCGCGCCCGACGCTCAGCAAGCGCGAGCGTTCGATCGTCACGATCGCGCTTCTGGCAGCGCTCGGCCAGGACGACGAAGTGGCGATGCATGTTCGTGCAACGATCAATACCGGCGCGACACGCGACGATGTCCGCGAAGCGCTGCTGCATGTTGCAATCTATGCCGGCGTGCCAGCGGCCAATCACGCGATCAAGATCGCCAAGCAGGTTTTCGAACAAATGGACGCCGAGAAGGCCGCCTGAAGCGAGGCAACAATGTCTGACAAAAGCAATAGCAGACCGGAAACCGGCTCCTTTTTCGCCCGCGACCGCGCCTGGCACGCACCGGCCTTCACGCCGGGCTACAAGACCTCCGTGCTGCGCTCGCCGCAACGGGCGCTCCTGTCGCTGGACGGCACAATCTCCGAAATCACCGGTCCGGTCTTCGGGCATTCCATTCTCGGCGAACTCGATAACGATCTGATCCACAACTTTGCCAAGCCCGGCGAAAGTGCCATCGGCGAGCGCATCATCGTGCACGGCCGTGTGCTCGACGAGCGCAACCGGCCGGTTCCAGGCGCTCTGCTCGAATTCTGGCAGGCCAATGCCGGCGGACGTTATCGCCACAAGAAAGAGACCTATCTCGCCGCCCTCGATCCGAACTTCGGCGGTTGCGGCCGCGCCATCACCGACGAGAACGGCCAATATGCCTTCCGCACGGTTCGCCCGGGCGCCTACCCCTGGCCGAACGGCGTCAACGACTGGCGGCCGGCACATATTCACTTCTCCGTCTTCGGCCACGGCTTTGCGCAACGGCTGATCACCCAGATGTATTTTGAGGGCGATCCAATGATCTGGAAATGTCCGATCGTCGGCACGATCCCCGACAAAAAGGCGATCGAGCAGCTGATCGCGCCACTCGACTGGGGCAATACGATCCCGATGGACGCACGCGCCTATAAATTCGACATCGTGCTGCGTGGCCGCCGCTCGACGCTGTTCGAAAACCGGCTGGAGGGGAACTGATGGTGCAGGAACTCGGCTACCTCAAGGAAACGCCGTCGCAGACAGCCGGCCCCTATGTCCATATCGGCCTGACGCCAAACTTCTGCGATATCCGTGGCGTCTATGATGCCGATCTCGGTACATCCATGGTCAACGACAAGACGCTGGGGCAACGCATCACGGTCAAGGGCCGGATTTTCGACGGCGCCGATACGCTGGTGAAAGATGCCGTCGTCGAGATCTGGCAGGCAGATAGCGCCGGGCTCTACAACAGCCCTTCGGAAATGCGCGGGACGGCAGATCCGAATTTTGCCGGCTGGGGCCGCTGCCCGACCAGCGCCGAAGATGGCGTCTTCTCCTTCGAGACCGTGAAGCCCGGCCGCGCTCCCTATAAGGACGGGCGCAAGATGGCGCCGCATATCACTCTCTGGATCGTGGCGCGCGGCATTAATATCGGCCTGCATACGCGCCTGTATTTTCCGGATGAAGCCGCTGCCAATGCAGAGGATCCGTTGCTTGCCCGCATCGAGCATCGCCAGCGTGTCGCCACCCTGATCGCCAGCCAGGAAGGGTCGGTCTATACGTTGGATGTGCATTTGCAGGGCGACAAGGAAACAGTTTTCCTCGATATATAGACCATGAGCATTTCCGCCTTCGAGCACCCGTTTCTCTCTGGCCTCCTCGGCGACGAGGAGATTTCCGTTTATTTTTCAGCGGAAGCCGATATCCGCGTCATGCTCGCCTTCGAGACAGCACTTGCGAAAGCCGAGGCGCGGCATGGTGTCATTCCGCACGAAGCGGCTGAGCGAATCGCGGAGGTCTGCGGCACCTTCCAGCCCGACATTGCCAGCCTGAGATCGGCGACGGCCACGGACGGCGTCGTCATTCCCGACCTCATCAAGCAGTTGCGCAAGGCTATTGGCGGCGAGGCCGGGCGCCATGTGCATTTCGGCGCCACCAGCCAGGATGTCATCGATACCAGCCTAATGATCCGCCTGAAGGCGGTCTCCTTCCTGTTCGCCGGCCGTCTTTTCGCGGTCACGTCCGGCCTCGAAAAACTCGACAAGCAATTCGGCAAGAACCAATTTATCGGCCGCACCCGCATGCAGACCGCCATTCCGATGACGGTTTCCGACCGGCTACGGGCCTGGCGCACGCCGCTCGACAAGTATCGGGACCGGTTGACGCAGGAGACCTTCCCCCTCCAGTTCGG